>NZ_BAAGTF010000016.1:0-75233 GCF_054782055.1 Aliiglaciecola aliphaticivorans | reverse complement strand
CAATCGAACCATCAGCAAAGACCCAGTCATAATCAGATAGTTTGGCTAACTCTTTGAATAACATATTTAATAAACCTTTCTTCGACCACAAATTGAAGCGACGATAAACGGCGCTCCAATCACCAAGTTCTGTTGGTAAGTCGCGCCATGGAATGCCGGTTCTTAGACGGAAGAGTATCCCTTCAAACGTCATTCTATGTTCTGGTTTATTATAAATGCGGCCTGTGCTCTTCATTACTTGAAGTAGCTTTTGCCACCGCTGATCAGTTAGCATTAGTCTCGGCATGGTATTGAGTTGTTAGTTTATTTTTGGCGAAACAAATTATAACTCTTTACCATGCCGCTCAAAAACCAATCACGAAAGATCAACAGGCCCTAGAAGATATAATTCTTTTAGCTATTACCGGATCCGCAACATTAATCTTATTTCCATTTTTTATTTTGAGTTTGCAAAGTGACGATGAGGCGCACATTTTGGTGGACCTTGTTGCGGTTAGTGGAATTTTCATAATATTTCTTGGGGTATGGTTTACCAGTAAAATTAAATTATTTAGCGGACTGTTTGCCATAGTTGCGCAAGTCACCATCATATTAGGCATTCATTTCAAAGGCGTTGGGTTAATTTACTGGGTTTTCCCCATCATCATTGCAAGCTTTTATTTATTACCGACCCTAGTTGCATGCTTATTCAACCTCCTGTTAATCAGTATAATTTGCCTGCTTACATATGAACAATTTGACAGCTTTACCTTACCTCGCATTATCGCTGCGTTTATCGTAACCAATGCTTTTTCGTTAATATTCTCGGTTTTTATGCAGAACAAAAACCGACAATTACTAGCAAAGGACAAAATTAACCAACTGAACAATACTATCTTAGAGTTGATCGTCAAATCGAATAACCTGTCTAAAGTATTGCCTGCCATCACCCAAGGTATTGAGAACGAGATCCCAGAAGCAATGTGTGGCATTTTATTAATCGATGAAAAAGGCAAAACGTTAATATTGGGAGCAGGGCCAAAGCTCCCCGCTTTTTATAATGACGGCATAGATGGTTCACCAATTGGCCTTGGAATGGGGCCTTGCAGTGAAGCGGCTTATACAGGTAAACGAGTGATGGTGTCTGATGTATCATCACAAGCCAATAAGTGGGCAAAATTGGCAATAAAAGCGGGGTTAGCCTCCTGCTGGTCCGAACCAATCATAGGTAATCAAGGAAATCTACTTGGTACTTTGTGCATATATTACCGCAAAGCTACCTCCCTAAAAAATTCAGACTTTAAGCTCATTGAACAATTTGTGAATCTTGCTCGTATCGCAATAGAGCGGCAAAAAACGGATCAAATCATATGGCAACAAGCCCACTATGACAGCTTAACGAATTTACCCAATCGTAATTTATTGCACGAACATTTAGCTTCGTCTATCGCCAATGCCAAACGGGATAACAAACAACTTGCTATCGCTATGTTAGATCTAGATAACTTTAAAAACGTAAACGATACCTTAGGTCATGAAGCCGGAGACACAGTACTGATTGAGTGTGCCAAACGTATAACAAGCTGTATTCGAAATAATGACATTGCCGCTCGCTTAGGTGGAGATGAATTTATTGTGGTGTTTATCGGCACTTCATTACCTAAAGATGTTGAACAGGTTGCTAAAAAACTATCAGAAACTCTAGCTCAACCATACCAGCTCAAAGGACAAGAAGTTTTTTGTACCGCCAGTATCGGAATTGCCTTGTTTCCTAAAGATGCACAGAGTGTTGACGCCCTTTTCAGAAATGCTGATCAAGCTATGTATACCGCTAAAACTCAAGGCCGCAATGCAATTCACTACTTCAATACAGACATGGAAGCAGTTAAAAACTGAGTTGGTACCAATCTTACCACTCCACCAGCCCTAAGCTTTCACGCAATTTTAAAATGTGATCTGGGGCGCCTTCTCGGTCGAAGTTGTCGTGCCAACGCCAGTAGTTAGTGTGGGTGAATAAACGGGGATATCTTTTAGGATACGCGGCTTCTACATCAATATCTAAAATCGGCGAGTCTGGTTGTTCTTCAGACACTAAGTCTTTTGAAATTTGCGGGTTAGCAAAAGCTCTACTCACAGGACCAGAAATTAAATCACCATAGAAAATATTAAAGGGTTTAGAGTAGATATTGGTCCATCTTACTAAACTAAAGACAGCGCCATGATGCAAAAATTTATTATCGGCTGTTTGATAATAATAGTGTTCGTTCTCTTTCACTGGAGGCGATGTTGGGTATTCTCGGTCTAACTTTCTATCCACGAAATCCATCTTATTCTCAAACAGTAGAAAATCTGCATAGGTCAAGGGACTGCCAATAGTGACCAAATCAGATACTAGCCACTGGGAGGTTTCGCCATTTTCACTGTGCGCTTCAGTGTCGAGTTTTAACTGCTTGAATAGTTGACGTTGTAGTTTACGGTATTCCTCCCCTCTAGGTAGATGGTCTATATCTTCCATCGCATGAATCAACTCTAATGCATCACCGGACAGTGGTAAGGATTCACCAGCAGCATTTTTGAATTTGTTCTTACGTGCCCAATATTGGGTTAAAACATCGTAAGCAATAATTGACCCTAAGCTATGACCAACCAGTACAATGCGATCGTACTTTCCAGTTTTAGCAATACTCTCCAGTAATTTAACGCCACCATCTCTAATCTCTTTCCTGACTTTAATATTCGATGGTGTAGCGGTAATGTATCTGGCTACATCACCTAAATAGCTGACGATTTTAGCCACGGCGATGCCCAAGATAAAGAGTAAAACGGGGCTAATATAGTTCTCGTAAATTTTATGCAGACTTGTCCCTCCTTGCTCAGCATCTGCAGGCTCGAAAAAATTGATGGTGATTAAAATGACACCTATGGTAATGATTAAGGCCCACAATAAATAGATCATTGGTTTCAATGCAGAAGGATAATCACTTGGTTTGCGACTTAATACGGAAAACACCCACCCGCGAAGATGTTCGAGTGTGGTTCCAACCGTATGATGGGCCCAGTAATATTCAAAAAAGTCCACTCGCGATGCAGTGCCTTTGTCGGGGTTATTTTTGATAGTCGCGTAATCAGTGGTCAGCCGGCGATGTTCGAACGAACCAGATACTTCACTGGGCTTATTCCAAAATCGAGTATTTTCTAAATTGGTATCTTTCACCCAAACTGACTTTACGAATTCTCTCACCGTTTCCATTGGCCGCTGTTCGCCAATACCATGCACTAACACTACCGCTTGTTTTTTTGTTGTCGACATCAAGATTCCCTCCCTTTTCTAACAACAGTATAAACTTTGAGCAATTTTTCGCTAACTAATATTTAAACTTTACACCAATTTCATTTTTCTAGGTGGCTACAGATACTGATGATAGTCAATAATCGAAGAAAATTGCTTTCAATTTAAGATTAAACAGGTAAATCAGTCATTCCCTTCCTTAGTTACATATTGCAAGCGCTGTGGGATAATACGACTTCGTGCACCCCTGAACCTCATCTAAAATAATTTGATTGATAGTGTACATACCCTTTACCTGTATCAACCTTAGGGATTTGACGCGTTTTGAAAAAGATAACCCATTGATAAACTCCAATTCTCATATTAAAAAAAATATGGCACTGGCGTGGCCACTGGCTTTTAATGCCTTGTTGGTCCAATCCATGCTGATGATCGATACTTTATTAGTTGCACCTTTAGGTGAACTGCCGGTCGCCGCAATGGGAATTGCAACGACTATTGTTGCCTTTGTGTTGGGAATTGAAATCGCCATAGGTAATGGTATTCAACTTCTTGTTGGTCGAGCATTTGGCTCTAAGAGCCAAGCCGAACTAGCTATTGCATATTGGTCAGGACTCATTATCAATCTATCCACCGCATTGGTTTTCATGCTGGTTCTTACTTTTTTTAGTTCACAATTAGTTGGGAGTATTACTGATAATCCCGAACTGGCCAAACTGACCGAATCCTATATTTCAATAACAAAATACATCGTTTTAATCACCGCCTATACACAAGTCTGTACCGCATTTTGTAATGGTATAGGCAATACCAAGGTTCCTCTTAAAGGGTTTTTGATCGAGTTACCTATCAACGCCCTTTTAAGTTACTTCCTAATAAATGGCGTCGCAAGTTATGGAGGAATGGGTCTAGAAGGGGCAGCCTGGGGGAGTTTAGTATCCGTATTTTTAAGAGCAGGATTTCTGTTTTTAGCGCTTAAATTCAATAATAAAGTGGATATTACCTATCCTGCGAATAGACCTTTGTTCAGCGAAATTCGCCCTCAATTTGCAGAGATATACCCAATTGCCGCAAACTTTTTTGTCCTTTTTATCGGCGCTACGGTTTATCAATTATTATTTGCTCAGTTGGATCTATTCGCATTTGTCGCCATTACCCTTATCTTTCCTTGGATACGCGCTGGCACACAGTTTCCAAACGCATGGGCGCAAGCATCCGCAATCAGTATCAGTCAGGCTTTAGGTCAAATAGGCAAACAAGAACTGAACGCTTTCATTTCTAGATGTATAAAAATAGGCATGGTCATTTCAATTTTTATCGCTTTGCTATTTTTAATCCTTAGTCAAAATATCCAATTTATTTATCCGGATATTGAAGTTGAAGTTCACCAGGCGCTCATAGTCATAGCGCCGTTATACGCCATTCTTCCAATTATCAGAGCTTATAATACTGTTAGCGGAAATATTCTTCGTGCCCTGGGAAATAGCAATCTTGTGCTTAAAATTCACTTTATCACTCAATGGGCGATTTCGTTGCCAATATGCGCCCTGTTGATTTTGTACTTTGAGGTTTCAATATTTTGGGCTTTTGCAATGATCCCGTTAGAGGAGCTCCTTAAAGTGATTCCGTTTCATCGTTACAAAGAGTTTTATGTAAAGCGCTTAATTGCTCCATAAAAAAAGCGCCAAAGGCGCTTTTTGATTATGAAATTATTAAGTTTCGCTGCTGTTATTTACCAATAGTAAGGTTTGAAACAACATTTTTTACATCATCAGTATTTTCCGCGATGGTAACCGCTAACTCACGCTCAGCATTTGAATCTAACTCTCCGGTGAGCGTCACGATACCGTCTTCAACTTCTACTTCGATATCAGTACCACTAACTTCTGACTCAAAGAGTAATCGCGTTTTGACGACTGACTCGACTTTAGAGTCTTTTAGTGTCTGCATGATTTGCGCAGTATCAGAGTCATCTGAGTTGTCATTATCTGTGATAACGGTTAGTTGATTATCGACGTCTTCTACGCCATCTAGGGATATCATCAACTCTTCTGCTAATGCTTTATCTACTTCGGTATCGACTTTGCCGGTTAAAACAATAACGCCATCATTTACGTCTGTATTAATATCGAAAGAATCTAGATTGCCATTAAACAATAAAGTGGTTTCAGCTTTACCATCAATCCATGCATCTTTTGCGTTATCTGACCAGTCGTTTTCTGCGTTAGCACTCATTGAAGCAGTTGATAAAGCAGCGGCTATAATTAGTGAACAAGTAGTACGTTTCATATCAGTCTCTCCTTTTTGTTTAGACACTTTTAACAATGCCAATTCAATGCCAACTCGTAACTCACTGTTTTTATTGTAATATATTATTAATAACCTACTATTCCCAACTAATCCTATGTAGATTCGAAATACTGAAATGTAATTTCTACAGCATGAAAAATAACAATAGTTAACCGTTATCAGTTGTTAAACCTGGTGGGTCCCCGGACAAAGTTAACTTTCAATGATAGTTAATAAGCTTATTGGCAAAGGAAATTGAGATGGTTGAAGTTGCAAGATTGGAGACTGAAATCAGGAGCTGATGACAGTCAATATACTGTTATGGATGCATATCGGGGTCAGCCAATCTGTCTAGTGACCGTTTATGACAGTCGAACTGCTAGCTATTCAAACGTCATGATTGAAAAGGTTTGGTTTTAAGCTGGTTTTTAACTTTAAGCGCGCTTTGAATGAAATCCTCAGTATCCTTATCAGTGTATTGAACATGTAGTTTTCCTTGTTCAATAGCCTGTAATTGACGGTGGATAACTAAGTAAATGTCCGATTTATCAGTTATCGAAGCAATCCGGAATAAACTTTCGAGTAGACGAATACTTACCGCCACAGAGCTAACAGAGTATTGTCGAATCTGATCAAACGCAGAATTCGCTAAGCCTTCAAAATCATAGGGATTGCGGGACAATCTTAAAATACCATGTTGATCATAATATTTTCCTGAATGTAAATCCTGCTGTGCGATGTTACAAAGCACCATACATAACTTATCTATGCAGGTAATCGCCGTATAAGGATCGTTAACCCCCGGAGACAAGGCACGCACAGCAATTTCTACCATTTGATGAATAGCGTATTCTGGATCTTGAATCGGTGTTCGATTGCTGCCGATAACACAACATTGATTAATTACCTTAGTTAGGGAGTCCTCAATGGGTTTTAAACTATTCAAAGTCGCCAGCTTTGCATCTTTATTTATTAGGTGTCCCGGACGCCAATGAAATTCAATAAAGAGATCATGTTCGCTGGCAATATCCAGTAATTTATCATTACTCAAAAGCTGCAAATAACCGCTTTGTTCAGCATAGATGGTTAAAGTATATGAAAAATTTCGCCTTGTTTCGGCACTCAAATTAGTGCTCAGTTCACCGCATAATAAGGGTTCGATGGCGTGGTTAATTTCGTCGCAGAGTTCTTTAATGACATTATCTGCTTGAATTGAACGTGAAACGTGGTGAATAAAATAGATAAGAACAATCACACTAAAAAGGGTAGCTAAAAGACACCAGATAATAGCTAAGCCCATTTTGATACCCTGATTGGAGTCCAGGCTCATGGAATAAATCAGTACTACACAGTAGGAAAATATTGATATAAAGGTGCCCAATACGACTTGAGTTCCTCTGTCATCCATAAAATTACGAATTAAACGGGGGCCGAATTGAGAGGAGGCTAACGTTAAGGTCACGATTGTGATGGAAAAAGCGATGCTAGTTACCGTGATCATTGAAGCGCCTATAGTATTAAGTAAAGAAAGTAGCGTGCTTTGTTCTGTTTCATATAAAAAAGGTAACCAATCGAGTTTTCCCCAAGCTTGAGCGTGATCAATCCAAACCATTAACCAAGCAGAAGAAATGGAGGTCACAACCATTAACAGTGGAACAAACCAGAAACTAGTCTTTATGGAGTCAAAAAGCTTATCTAGACTGGCTAGGTTGATCATTCACAGCTCCTTTAAAAGCCAATTCCACTGAATTGGTGAAGGTCAGCCTTTCCTTAAAACAGCAAGGAAGGCTTATAAGTCGATTTATTTTTTAGAATTTTTCTTGGCAAACAGTAGCATGCTAATGACTAGTATAATCATAAATAAGCCAAAAGAAGCTAAGAAGGTGTAAATCGGGCTGCCACCAGAAAGTCCTGTGGATGTTACAAAAAAGCCTACACTAATAACTAATGCGATAATAATTAATTTAATGTCCATAAATCACCTCATCTAAAAATTCAAAAGGGCTCTAAGAGCCCTTTCAGTTTGCTTGATAAGACGTTAATCTTTTAAAAATTAACAGTCTTTATCTTCGGCATTTGCGCCTTCTTTTACATCTTCACAAGCATCTTCAAGAGCATTACCTGCATCGGTAACCATTTCGTCAACACTTTCACCAGCCTCTTCTGCAGGTCCTTGCTCACAAGCTGCGATAGCAAATACTGAACCGGCAATGAATAGTGCTTTAAGAGTAAGTTTAAAATTTGTCATGTGTTTCTCCGTTTAATTAATGTTTTTATAAATTGATTTGAATGGTTTTAATAAAGGTCGCTAAACTTTCGGACCTTTACCGCGTAGTGCATTCGCGATAAGGGAAATCACAAGTAAAACTACGAATACAAAAAATATGATTTTAGCGATACCAGCTGCAGTTCCAGCAATTCCACCAAAACCAAATACAGCTGCGATAATTGCGATAACTAAAAATGTTAGTGCCCAGCTCAACATAATATTCTCCTTTTGTTTGTGTTCGATATTTGTAATGCGCTTTACATGCCAACTTAAAACCAAATTATAACCAATTGAATTTTAACAATAATATTTAGAATGGGAGCATTTAAACGAATTCCGGATAAGGTTTCATTTGCAAAAAGTACACTGGATCTAGAAACTTTTTCACATTTTCTGAGTGATTACTCTGGGTGGGAAAGGACTGAGCTGGTATTTCAGTAATAGGGATAGCTTATATTCGCTTAGGGCTGAAGCTTTTTTCACAACACCCTACACATTTAGCTCTTATTGAAGTTGAGCAAGCTATTTGAAATTAAAGGCTATTATTGACCAGGGTGGATTAGCACCACTAAGGAAAAGTGGTGCTGGTAGTAGAGTAGCTTAACGAATAGTTACCTTGCCAGTATCTGCGCAGCTTGCTTGGCAAAGTAGGTCAAAATACCATTGGCTCCGGCTCGTTTAAATGCCAGCAATGATTCCATAATCACGGCTTCTTCATTTAACCAACCGTTATCAAAGGCCGCTTTATGCATGGCGTATTCACCACTGACTTGATAGGCGAAAGTAGGTACCTGGAAGGTATCTTTACAGCGTCTAACGATATCTAGATAGGGCATGCCAGGCTTGACCATAACCATGTCAGCGCCCTCTTTTAGATCAAGTCCAATTTCGTGAAGAGCTTCATCGGAATTAGCCGGATCCATTTGGTAACTATGCTTATTTCCACCTTTGATATTGCCAGCAGAGCCGACAGCATCACGAAACGGACCATAGTAATTAGACGCATATTTTGCTGAATACGCCATAATACAGGTATTGATATAACCATGCTGTTCCAGTGCCTGGCGAATAATACCAATACGCCCATCCATCATATCCGAAGGAGCCACTATATCTGCACCGGCTTCAGCGTGGGATAAAGCTTGTTTGACTAGTACTTCACAAGTTTCATCATTTAACACATACCCAGACTCATCAAGTAAACCGTCTTGCCCGTGAGACGTAAAAGGATCAAGGGCCACATCAGTTAACACGGCAATATCTGGCGTATTCTGTTTCAGTGCTCTTACCGCTCGCTGTGCTAAACCTTGGGGGTTGAATGCTTCACTGGCACACTCTGTCTTAATATCAAGCGGCGTTACTGGGAAAATCGCTATGGCCGGAATACCGAGGTCGATTAGTTCTTTGGCTTCTTCCACCAGTAAATCTATTGATAAACGCTCAACACCAGGCATAGAAGGCACTGGGACACGTTGCTGTGTTCCATCGACAACAAACATAGGGTAGATGAGATCCTTCACGGATAAGGTATTTTCTGCCATCATCTCACGGGTAAAATCATGTCTGCGCATTCTTCTCATACGATTAGCAGGAAACTTTTGTTCGAACATAAAAACCTGTACCTCTTTAAATTTTAAACTCTTAAACAATATCGCGGGGATGTAAATGAATACTTCTGACCCTGTTTCGACCATCTCGTTTGGCTTGGTATAAGGCCTTGTCGGCACTTTCTAGCAGGCTTTTTTCATCATCTACCCCATTTACAATAGTAGAAGCAACACCTGCACTAATCGTCACTTTCAGTTGTAAATCATCCACCTCAGTGACCGTGTTCTCGATGGACTCTCTCAGCTTTTCCCCTAAGGCTTTAGCGCCATCAAAATCGGTATTGGGTAAAATAAGCGCGAATTCTTCACCACCGTACCGGCAAGCATCGTCAGTGGTACGTTTT
Organism: Aliiglaciecola aliphaticivorans; assembly: GCF_054782055.1. Classification (NCBI taxonomy): domain Bacteria; kingdom Pseudomonadati; phylum Pseudomonadota; class Gammaproteobacteria; order Alteromonadales; family Alteromonadaceae; genus Aliiglaciecola; species Aliiglaciecola aliphaticivorans. Next base: position 65,456 of record NZ_BAAGTF010000016.1, on the reverse strand, counting down.
AGATTTTGTTTTAGCACTTTGGCGACTTTTTTAATAACTTCATCACCAACAACGTGACCATAAGTATCATTAATATTCTTAAAATGATCGATGTCTAACATAATTAAGGATAAATCTGAGCGTTCACGTCGGCAACGTCGAGCTTCGGCTTGGAATTTTTTATCAAAATGTTGACGATTGCGAATTCCGGTGAGGCTATCTGTGCGTGTTTGCTGCTCTAATTCATTATTTGTTTCAGATAATTCTCGCAACGCTATTTCTAGCTCAAGCGTTCGTTCTTGAACACTGTATTCTAGACTCTCTTGTGCTTCTTCTTTTAACTTGAGCGCCTCTTCTTGGGCTTTTCTTGCCATCTGCTCTTCGAGTAAAGCAAGCTCTTGGTTTTGATATTGCTCGTCACGTTGATTGGTATATGAGATAACTAAGACGAACGCTAACATAAAGGTTTTAATCGCCGCGCCTAGCATAACAAAATATTGTGCTGGAATGTTGATATCGAGTAAATTCGCACTTTCTAATCCAGCTAAAAAACCAGCCACAATTAAAACCGACCACGCGAGCAAATATAAACGGGCGAGTTTAAGACCACGCAGCATCAATAATGACGACACAATAAAAACCAAAATGGATGACAGGCACAAGGCCACAAGAAAGTACATGATATAGTAGTAATAAGGAACAATCAGGCTGGCAAGCAACGAGAGAGTCAACCACCAAACGGCATATTTCAGTACTTTGTCTAGGTTTTGACTATGTTTGTACACATCCAGCAATTGTCGGGTACATACACACGCAAACAAAATGGTGAGGGTGGCAAAAATACCAACGCTGCGACCTTGTAGCCACACCCAATCAGGCCAAATGTATTTGAACCCTACGCCATGCATAGTGGCTAGGGTTAATGCAACAGAGATGACATACAAACTATAACTGAGAAAACTGCGATTTCTGGTGGAAACGTAGAAAAATAAATTGCTCAGGGCCATTGCCACCATAAAACCAAAAAACAATCCTAAAAGCAGGTTTTGCTCGGAGGAATAGATTAAATACTGTTTCTCCTCCCACACGCGCAAAGGCAGCTTTACTGTACCGGTAGTTTCAACTTTAACAATCACTGAAACTCTTTTCTGAGAGTCTGGAATGGGAAAGAGTAATTTTTCACTTTCTATCTGGCGAGATTTAAAGGGATAACTGTCCCCTTCGTGATACTCGGAAATTAATTTGCCATTACTGAAAAACCAAACATCCACTTTGTCGAGCATGACATAATTAACTTCTAATAAGGTAGGATGACTACTTAAATTATTTGGCAAGAAAAACTTAAACCAATAAGGTTTTTTGCTCATGCCATAGGCTAAAACCTCAGATGTTTCTTGGTTCCATTGGGCGTTCTGAAAATTTTGTAACTGCTTTATTGAAAGGGAGTTTGTGGTGTCTTCGAGGTAAAGAGTACCTCTGTTTATCTCTAATAAATAATCGCTGGCCGAGCCAAGCTTTGCAATCGCAAATATACTGATTAAGCCCAGTAGAATAACCAATCCAACATACCAAGTTTTGTGCATCCTCACTTGGTTCTTAATCGTTTTCAAAATTTGCGCCTATTGCAAATAAATCCATAGTATTTTGCCAACAGCTTTGCTGCAAGTCCTGAAGTTCCTGATTGCGTAAATTCGCAATAAATTCGGCAATATGCGGGATATTTGCCGGTTGATTATTACGTGATTTTGCTTTTAACGTTTTTGGAAATAAATAGGGTGAATCAGTTTCAAGTAACATTCTATCTGACGGTAACCTTAACACCGCTTCTCTTAACGATTCTCCGCGCTTGGGATCGCACACCCAACCTGTTATGCCAATATAAAACCCTAATTCTAAATAGGCTTCCATTTGTACAATGCTTCCCGTAAAACAATGCACCACGCCGCCAACTAATCTAGATGAATAGGCTTTTAACAAGCGATGTTGTTCAGTAAAAGCATCGCGTTCATGCAAATAGACTGGCAGTTGTAACTCACAAGCTAACTCTAGCTGCTGCTCAAAAATGCGTAATTGTGTTGCCGGGGGAGAGAAATTACGATTGAAATCCAATCCACATTCACCGATTGCAACAATCTTGTTGTTTGACGCCAATTGGCTTAACTGCTGTATATGGTCAGACGGAGCATCTTTTGCGTTGTGGGGGTGTATTCCCGCGGTGGAAAACAAAGTTTGCGGGAATTGTTGAGCGATGGAGTGAACCTCTATGCTTTGCTGAACATCTGTTCCAATTAAGATGATTCCCGTTACGTCTTTACTAACGGCGTGCTCAACAACGTCTGGCAATGACAAACGCTTGTCAGGTAAATTGATACCAATGTCAAACCAATGTGGCAAACTACTAATCCTTAGTCAGTATAAAATTACCAATAGATTTACTGGAATTTTAGACAGCTTATCAATAGCACCTTTGTTAAAACAATTGCTCAATCCAGTAATCTTGGGTTAGATCCAAGTGAACAAATTTATAAAGGTAAGTTTAAATCTTTGTAGTGATGAAACCCAAGGTGACTTCCTTTATCCAATAGCCACCTTGGTTATCCTAATATTAGTTAATCCGTTTTACTCTAATTCGGCGATTTTGACTGTCTTTTCCTAGATGGTAAGAGCCCAAAGCTCCTCGTTCAATGTAGATAACTTCATTGGCCTTCACTTTAAAGTTAGTAGCTTCTTGTTCTCGCCAAAGATGTCCATTATCCAATTTGAAGATAGCGCGCTTCTTCCCATCTTTGGTGACACTCACTACAGTCGCATAAATTTTGTCATCAGTGTTTTCCGGCAGTTTAGCCTGTCTACCAAATTCAGCATTGCGTTGTGTCTGATTAACATTGTCAGAATTCACGTTTTGCTGTGTTGGCGGCTTGTTAGCAGGTAAAGGAGCGGGTACCTGCATCAAATCCTGTACGCCACCGTAACTATTCAATTGATTAACGATTTTGTCATAACATACGAGACGTTTTAGACTATTTTGCACCTGCCCACAGTTTTTAAGGGCATCACCAATGGTTTCAGCCTGAACAGATACACTGGTTGCATAAACACTGATTGATAGTAATAAGGTGATTAATTTGTTCATGATACTTCCTGGTTATTTTTTTCTTCTTCTTTTTCATCTTCGTCTTCGTCTTCGTCTTCGTCTTCATCATCTGCTTTGGGTGAGTACAAAGCACCAATCATGATGCCAATTTCAAACAGTATCCACATGGGAACCGCTAATAATGATTGAGATATAATATCTGGCGGAGTCAATAACATCCCCACCACAAATACACCCACAATGACGTAAGGCCGCTTTGCTCTCAAAGAAGCAGCGTCAGTAATGCCAACCCAACACATTAAAATAACAGCGATGGGGATTTCAAATGCGAGACCAAAGGCAAAAAACAGTTTTAATACAAAGGTAAGATAACTACTAATATCAGTTGTAAAGGCAACACCGCTAATTTCGATACCTGCAAAAAAGGCAAAAATAACGGGGAAGACCACAAAATAAGCAAACGCAATTCCTGCATAAAAAAGTAGCGTACTGGAAAGTAGTAGAGGTGCAATTAACTTTTTTTCATTGCGATATAAACCTGGCGCGATAAACCCCCAAACCTGATAAAGCACAAAGGGTATTGCAAGAAAGAAAGACAGCACTAAGGTTAATTTGAAGGGTGCAAAAAAAGGTGCGCCAACGTCGGTAGCGATCATTTGAGAATTATTAGGCATAGCGTTTAATAACGGGGTAGCCAGCAAATGATACAAATCTTGAGCGAAAAAAGCCAAAGGCACAAATATCACCAATATACTTAAAACCGCTTTTAACAAGCGACTGCGCAACTCAATTAAATGAGATATAAAACTATTTGGATCAGACATTTAAGATTTATCTTTATCATAAGGCTTGTTGACAGATTCTGCAGATGCTTTTAACTCATCAACGGTTTTTTGCAGATCAGGAGATAGATTTTCTAGACCTTGCCGTTCTGCTTTTTTGAGGTTTTCATGTAACTCGTGGACGCGTAATTGCTCTTCCACTTCCTGTTTAAACCCCGAAGCCATTGAACGCACACTGCGAAATGTTTTAGCCACGCTCCGCATTGCGCCTGGCAATCTTTCAGGACCAAGCACTAACAGAGCGAGAATACCCACAACTAGTATTTCTAAGAATCCAATATCAAACATAAGTTAGTTTTTCTTTTCAACTATTCCGTTTTCTGATGTTGCTTTTCAGCTTCACTTTGCTGCTGCACATTTTGTTCTTTGGACTCAATTTTTTCGTCAGATTTCTTTGCCGATTCTTCTTCGAAGTCTGCATCTTTATCCGATACGGCTTTCTTAAAACCTTTCACTGCGGAGCCTAAATCGCCGCCTAAGGAACGTAACTTTTTGGTACCAAATAAAAGTAAAACGATAACCAAAACAATCAACAATTGCGCCCAACCAATATTACCCATTTGAAAACTCCTATAAATTTAGTAAGGCTATTATACGTAGCTAATTTGAAACGTCACTGGATTTGATACATAGAAAAAAAAAGAGCATGATTTATAGACCCCATTTGGAGCAGTAAGTTTGCCTAATTATAGAATTATTGCATTATTTTTTCTAAGCTTGCATTTTAGCAAAGCCATATCAGCCCAAGAAGAACAAGCTGTGTGGCTAGATTCAATGCACAAAAATATTTCTGAATCAGTTTTGGATACTGCCCAATGGTTTGACAACTTTTTTGCCAATGAAAACCTGCAAGAAGACCAAAAAGCGCTTGGGGAAGTCCGTCTTAGGCTTGGAATTGAACCCCGTTCAAGAAATTTAGAAGAATTTGAAGCCCGATTAAAGGTGAGAGTTAAGCTTCCTAACCTAAAAAATCGTGTCGATCTGATCCTGACTGATTTTGATGAAGACCAAGACGACAAAATAGCTAGCAGTGGAGGCAGTCGAAGTGATCGGGAAGATAGTATTAACTTAGCTTTACGCTATAAAGTTTCACCGGATAGCGGTTTGTCCCATAGAATTGGCTTTGGTCGCAGGTTTCAGTATTACGCAAAATCAAGATACCGAGATGCATTAAGCCTAAGTAATTCTTTGGAGATGCGCTACGACGCTTCCATTTTCTATTATAATCGAGACAAATTCGGTACTTCCCTCAGTCTTACGTTCGACTATGACTATACCAATAGCCTGTTACTTAGATACCACAACCGCTTTGAATATAGAGATAAAAGCAACGACTGGTTGTGGCAACATAGTTGGCAAGGGTTTAAACAAATTAATGATAAAAGTGCTGTCATTTATGGTTATTACATCGAAGGGGTCACTCGCCCTAGCTACCGTCTTGAAGAGCATTTAGTCAGTGTGAAATTGCGCGAACAGACGAAGAGAAATTGGTTATTTTACGAAGTTGAACCTTTTATTTTATGGCACCGTGACGAACATTTTTCAGCTTCCTATGGTTTAGCTTTACGTATAGAAGGTTATTTTGGCGAGCGATGAATGCCATTTCCATAGCATCGTCCATTATTTATACTATCCTAATGTATCAAAACTGACTATTGGACTTTTTGCATCATCTTAGAAGGGGGAATACATGGGACTGCTGGTAGATGGCAAGTGGGTTGATCAATGGTACGATACCAAATCCAGTGGCGGCAAGTTTGAAAGACAAGCGTCACAATTCAGAGAACAAATATCCAGTCAACCAGACGCGAAATTTAAGCCTGAATCAGGTCGTTATCATCTTTACGTGGCACTTGCCTGCCCTTGGGCACATAGAGCCCTCATTTTCAGAAAGTTAAAAGGATTAGAACCTCACATAGAGGTTTCAGTGGTTGCTCCGGACATGTTAGAAAATGGTTGGGAGTTTTCCGAATTTCCCGACGCAACTGGAGATAAACTATTCGCTTTCGATTATATGCATCAGGTATACACTAAGGCACACAAAGATATTACCACTCGCGTGACAATTCCTGTGCTGTGGGATAAGAAAACCGATTCAATAGTGAACAATGAATCTGCAGAAATAATTCGAATTTTCAATTCTCAGTTTAATTCAATTACCAACAACCACACTGATTATTATCCTCAGCCTTTGCGAGCCCAGATTGATGAAATAAATGAACGTATTTACAACACGGTTAATAACGGTGTGTATAAAGCAGGTTTTGCGACTAATCAAATGGCTTACGAAGATGCGGTAATTCCATTATTTGAAACCCTTGACTGGCTGGATGAAAGACTAGGGAAACAACGCTATTTGGTTGGTCAACAAATAACTGAAGCTGATTGGCGGTTATTTACCACCTTAATAAGATTCGATGCTGTTTATGTGGGACATTTTAAATGCAATATCCGCCGCATAGCAGACTATCCGAATTTATCAGGCTATTTGCGAGAACTATATCAATACCCCAAAGTAGCTGAAACTGTCAATTTTGTGCACATCAAGCGACACTACTATTTCAGCCATACCCAATACAACCCCACTCAGGTAATCCCAGCTGGGCCGATAATGGATTTATGGGAACCCCATAATCGTGATGCATTGACATGAACCACTTTAATGGCAAACAAAGTACCCGTTATATTAACGCCTACTTTGCTTGCCACTAAAAAGCCACTGTCAACCTGATAGTAGGATAAAGATAAGCGCTGGGTTAAACCTCAGCGCTAACAACTATAAAGTGACGACAACCCGTCCTCGAACATTGCCCTTGAGCAGTTCCTCAGCGGTGCTAACCACTTCGTTCAGAGTAATATTATTCGCAATATCGTCAAATGAGGTCGGATCCAGCAACTCACCTAAACGTTGCCAAGCTTCAATGCGATCTTCCAAAGGACGCATTACACTATCAATTCCAGCAAGGGTAATACCACGCAGAATAAAAGGCGCTACTGATGCAGGGAAGTCCATACCTTGAGCTAAGCCACAGGCTGCCACTGTACCGCCATATTTAAGACCCGCACAGATATTTGCCAGAGTATGACTTCCAACCGAATCAACGGCCCCCGCCCATTGCTCTTTGCCTAGAGGTCGGCCCGCCTCAGATAGTGTTGCGCGGTCAATGATCTCGCTAGCACCCAGTTTTTTCAAATATTCAGCTTGTTCAGGACGACCCGTTGAGGCGACAACCTGATAACCTAACTTAGCTAAAAGACTTATGGCAAAACTCCCTACTCCACCATTGGCGCCTGTTACTAGTACTGGACCTTTATCTGGTGTTACACCATTTTTTTCAAGGGCAATCACACACAACATCGCCGTATAACCAGCAGTACCAATAGCCATTGCCTGACTTGCAGTAAAAGCATCAGGCAAGGGTATTAGCCATTCACTTTTTAGACGGGCTTTTTGCGCCAATCCACCACAGTGCACTTCACCTACCCCAAAACCATTAAGTAGTACTTTGTCACCTACTTTGAACTTGTCAGTGTCCGAATGCTCAACAACACCCGCCAAATCAATTCCTGGCACCATGGGAAACTTTCTAACAACGGGACTTTTACCAGTGATCGCCAAGCCATCTTTGTAATTCAATGTACTGTGGGTCACCTTAACCGTCACATCGCCTTCTGGCAGAATACTGTCATCCAATTCTTTTAATTCAACCTGATAGCCGTTGTCGTCTTTGTTAATTAATATACCTTGAAACATATTTCCTCCGAATATAGACCAGTCGTCTATAAATAGTTAAAATAAAAACCAAGTTATTATCTTGGTAATCCGTCGATAAACTGTAATAAAAAATTATCAAGGGGCCGAGCGTCTTGAGACAATCTAGCGCGACTCACGGCTCCTTCCCATCCTACCCAAAAAAACTCAGCTAGACGCTGACAGTTGGCCTTTTTAGCAATTAAATTTTGCTGTTGCGCCTCAAGTAAGCAAGCTTCTATTCGCCCTTGCCAATCAATGAAGATATCGAGTAACAGCTGTCGATAACTTTCAGGCAAAACATCCACTTCTTGGCCAAGATTACCCACTAAACAACCACGCTTAAACTGATGTTTGCGCATGCCTGATTTAGCGTCTTCGACAAAATGGCAAATTCGTTGAATAGGGTCGAAATTCGTATTTAACAGGTGGCTGTCTAATTTATTAGCAAAGTAACTTGCATAGTTTTCTATCACTGCACGGCCAAACGCTTCTTTACTGGCAAAGTAATGATAAAAAGAGCCTTTCGGGACCCCCACTTTTTTGAGTATTTTATCAATACCCGAAGCGAAGAACCCTTGCTCGGTCAAAAGCTCTAAACCACTGCGAATGAGTTCAGCTCGTGTATCCTGATTTTCACGGGCCACTTTTGGTGGTCTTCCCCGCCTTGGCGTTTGTAATTTTGAAATGCTCATGGAAGTATAATAGACCGATCGTCTAGTAAAATGCAAATTAAAGCTTAAAATAACGCGAAGGGATACAATAGATGGAAAGATTGATGTGCTCTAATTTGACAGATTTTAGGTATCGTTTTGCCGTCAGGTGCGCAGAAACTACTGTCTTAACCACGCATATAGCCATGCACCTAAACCACTTCCCGCAACCAGTATGCTGGGGATATAACTGGAAACATAAAGGGGAAAAATTCCTGCCAGAATCAATAACGTAGAGCCGGTAAGAACGTAAAATAGGTTTTTCTGTGCCCGACGTTGCTGCAATTGCTGTTGCTCAAAATGTTTCTGTTGTAACGCGGGAAGCTGTTTAACTTGCTTCAAACTATCGTAGATTAAATCAGGGATCTCGGGCAACTTTTCTGACCAGAAGGGCAAGTTCGCATTAATTTTTTTCAGCATCGCCGCTACACCGATCTGTTCTTTCATCCACTGTTCCAAAAATGGCTTAGCGGTTTGCCAAAGATCTAGCTGGGGATAAAGCAATCTCCCTAAACCTTCCACATACAGTAAGGTTTTTTGTAATAGTACCAATTGCGGCTGCACCACCATATTGAAACGTCTGGCAGTATTGAACAGTTGCAACAACACATTGCTAAAAGAAATCTCCGCCAATGGCTTCTGAAAAATGGGTTCACAAACGGTACGAATAGACACTTCAAACGCTTCAATGTCTGTATCTGCAGGTACCCAACCAGAATCCACATGTAATTCGGCGACTTTGCGATAATCGCGATTAAAAAAGGCAATAAAATTTTCGGCTAAATAGCGTTTATCATCTCTGTTTAGAGTCCCTACGATACCAAAATCAATGGCAATGTATTGGGGATTATCGGGATTCATTTTCGAAACAAAAATATTGCCAGGATGCATGTCGGCATGAAAGAAGCTATCACGAAATACTTGGGTAAAGAAAACCTCTACGCCACGCTCGGCAAGCAATCTCATGTTGGTATTTTGCGCTTCTAGTGCTTGGATATTGGAAATGGGAATACCATAAATACGCTCCATAACCATAACATTGGTAGAGCAATAGTCGCTATATATTTCTGGAATGTATAGTGACTCCGCGCCTTCAAAATTACGCTTTAATTGGATCCCATTCGCCGCTTCTCTGGCTAAATCTAACTCTTCGACAATGGTTTTTCGATACTCATCAACCACTTCCACTGGTCTTAGGCGTTTGCCGTCAGGCAATAACTTCTGTACCGCAAATGCCAAGGAATGCATCAATTCAATATCAGCATGAATCGTTCCCGCAATATCCGGACGGATGACTTTTACGATAACTTCTTTTTGGTTACTTTTTAATACTGCACTGTGAACTTGTGCAATGGACGCTGAGGCCAATGGCGAAATTTCAAACTGGGAAAACAGCTCATTCAATTCAGATATATTCAGTGCGCGCTTAATTATATCTACTGCCACATCACTATCGAAAGGTTCGACTTTATCTTGCAAAATGGCTAGTTCATCTGCGATCTCTGCAGGCAATAAATCTCGACGGGTAGACAGCATCTGCCCAAATTTGATAAACACCGGCCCAAGGGTTTGCAGTGCTAAGCGAATTCGCACCCCTAGGGATTTATCAGGATGTTGATTACGCAACCAAAATTGACACGCCCTCCCCAACTTTGCGTACCACGGCAGCCAATGATCGGGAATTAACTCGTCCAAACCATGTTGCAACATCACTTTGTTAATTTTGTATAGGCGAAGGGTACGCATTGATTTAATTGCTCTGCTTATTAGGTGAGAGGGTGGATTGACTCTCCAACCGACTTATCTTTGCTGAAAGTCGATCGGTAGCGCTGCGCAACTCATTTACTTGGTCACAAAAATCAACGACTAAAATTGCGGGAGCGGCAATGCGCTTTTCTTCGATGGCTGCATCCCCTAAGGTAGCAGCTAATCGATTGGCCTGAGTTTTGGCGCTGTGTATAAGCTTTTTGCCGAGCCTAAATGTGTTGTGAGCAAGTAGATCCCCGGTATATTTTGATAGCTGCTCTTCCCAATCAATATCTAATTCAGTGATTAATTGGCTGAATTGTTGGGCAATGGCCACATCACCTTCCAGCACTAACTCACCATTTTGAATTAAACGAGTAATTTGGCTGGTGTCTTTTAGTTTTTGTAACGTGGAAAGAGATAACGCCAAATGACAATCGCTTAGGGGCTCTTCATCAGGCATCACAGTCAACACATCCACTTGATCAGAGAAACTAAACTTTAAAATCCAAGGTAATTCATGAATATCAACGCTAAGTTGTTTATTGCTCAATTTTTGCAACGGCAAAACTGAACTAGCATCCAGTTTCAGTAGTTGATTAATAATACGTTCAATGCCAGATGACACTAATTGAGCGGCTGGCATTAAAATTTAAACCCTCTATGCAGTGCCACTATTCCACCAGTGAGATTATGAAAGGTGGTTTGTTCAAAGCCCACAGATTCCATCATGGCTTTTAAGGTTTCTTGATCTGGGTGCATCCTGATGGACTCAGCCAAGTACTGATAACTTTCACTATCATTAGCCACTAATTTCCCCATTTTGGGCAGTAAATGGAAAGAATATAAATCGTAGGCTTTGCTTAACATCTCACTTTGCGGTTTTGAAAACTCTAGCACCAATAGGCGGCCACCGGGCTTTAATACACGATACATTGAAGCTAAAGCTTTGTCTTTATCGGTTACATTACGCAGTCCAAAAGCAATGGTAATGACGTCAAAATAGTTGTCGGGAAAGGGCAACATTTCAGCGTTAGCTTGAACATACTCCAAATTGCCAACCACGCCTTTATTGCGCAGTTTATCGCGCCCAACTTTTAACATCGCGTTATTGATATCGGCTAATACGACTTGACCTTTTTCACCCACAATTTTAGAAAACTTTGCTGCTAAATCACCGGTTCCACCCGCTAGGTCTAAGACTTTATGCCCAGCCCTTACGCCACTGCAATCTATGGTGAAGCGTTTCCATAAGCGATGAATACCCATGGACATCATGTCATTCATAATGTCATATTTGGCTGCTACAGAATGAAATACATCTGCCACCATGGAGGCTTTTTCGGTCTTATCAACTTGTTTAAAACCGAAATGAGTTTGAGAGTCGTCTTCTCCCGTGCCAGTTGGTTCCTGCGGTATAGGAGGTATGTTTGAATAATCCGCGTCCTTGGTTTTATGTTCAGACTGGGGGACTTGACTGTTGCTCATGGTATTTCCTTTTAAACTAATCTCGTCAGTTTACCGAAAATCTTCAAACATGACTATTAAAGCTGATACTAGAGTTAGTATTCAACTTGAACATGATTATCACCCACACTGTAAGAAATTATTTGGCTAATTTCCTGCAGTGAAAGATTACTTTGCTGATGAAAATCATTAAATGCTTGTTGAATCGCCGTCAAACTGCGTTTAGATGAAGCGGAACCGTTGATAAGGTTGCGTTGACTGAAATAAGCCACGACATCCTGGCTCAAAATAAAAGTGTCCTTGCCAACAGCGCGCAAAGCGTAGGGCCCCGTATTTCCACCTAAACGCGCACCATGCTTTTTGAGGTAAGCCCACAAGCCAATGATATCGTGACTGGGCCATTGAGCAACAAAGTTAGCAAAGCTACCTTTGTCCTGCTGCACGGCTTGGATCATTAATGCATTTTCGCGGATCGTTTTTACTTTGTTGTAATTGCGAATAATGCTCGGATCCTGTGCTTTTTTTTCAAGCATTTCATCTGGCATTAAAATCACTTTATCGATCTCAAAATTGAAAAATGCTTGTTCAAAATTAGGCCATTTATTGCGCACTACTCGCCACACAAATCCCGACTGAAAAACCTTTTTACTGAATTCGGCTAAGAAACGATCATCACCAATCTGTTGGATTTTTTTAGGCGGTAGAGGCTTTGACAACAATAAGCCTAAGTTTTTAGGACCACCTTTACGCTCACAGGCGCGTTGGTAAAGGTGGTCAAAGGTTTCTAAAGTCGGCAAAAGATATTGACCCTATTTGTAGATGTTTAAGCCGCAATGCCCGAATGGCGTAATAATGCGTCAACTTCAGGCTCTCGTCCGCGAAACGCGACAAATAACGCCATAGGCTCTTTACTTCCGCCCATTTCCAATACGTTATGCAAAAAGTCTGAGCCCACTTGGGGATTAAAAATACCTTCTTCTTCAAAGCGACTAAAAGCATCTGAACTCAATACTTCAGCCCACTTATAACTGTAATAACCTGCCGCGTAGCCACCAGCGAAAATATGCCCGAAACTATTTTGAAAACGATTAAATTCAGGCGCTTTGAGGACCGACACTTTTTCCCGTACTTTTTCAATAAAGCTTTGCACATTAACTGGGTTTTGCTGTTGGTATTGCTCATGTAAGCTGAAATCAAACAAGCTGAATTCCAACTGACGCATCATTTGCATCGCAGATTGGAAATTACGGGCTGCTAACATTTTATCTAGCAAATCTTTTGGTAGTGCTTCACCCGTTTCGAAATGCCCTGAGATAAACGCTAGCGCCTCAGGTTGCCAGCACCAATTTTCTAAAAATTGACTAGGTAATTCCACGGCATCCCAAGGTACTCCATTGATCCCGGAAACACCCGCCACATCAACCTTAGTTAACATGTGGTGAATACCATGGCCAAATTCATGGAACAAGGTTATCACTTCATCATGGGTAAATAGTGCGGGTTTGTTTCCCACTGGCCCGTTAAAATTACAGGTAAGATAGGCCACCGGATATTGTAATTGACCATCCACTCGGGTTCTACGAACCTGGCACTCATCCATCCATGCGCCGCCACGCTTGCGAGGTCTGGCATAAAGATCTAAATAAAAGCTTCCGCGCAATTCACCGTCGCTATCAACAATATCGTAGAATTTTACGTCTTTATGCCATACATCGACGTTTTCACGCTGCACAATGTCCACTTTGTATAAACGTTTGACGACTTCAAAGAGGCCAGAAACCACTTGTTTTTCAGGAAAGTAAGGACGCAATTGTTCATCGGAAATAGAATATTGCTGCTGCTTTAGTTTTTCACTGTAATAGGCAAGATCCCATGCTTGCAGGTCTGTAACTTGGAAGTGTTTTTTTGCGAATTCAGTGACATCTTGCAAATCTTTTTGGGCTTGAGGTTTCGAGCGTTTGGCTAAATCTTCTAAAAATCCTGTTACCTGCTGGGTAGATTCCGCCATTTTCGTTGCTAATGATCGTTCTGCATAGTTCTCAAAGCCCATAAGTTGCGCCAATTCATGACGCAACGCTAAGGTTTCTTCAATTATTTTCGTATTGTCGAATTCGCCCCCATTAGGGCCTAGTTCTGAGGCTCGGGTAGTGTATGCGCGATACATTTCTTCACGCAACGCACGGCTATCTGCATAGGTCATTACAGGTAAATAGCTTGGAATATCTAGGGTAAATAACCAGCCTTCTAGCTCTTTGCTTTCAGCCAATTGTTTCGCGGCTTCTAACGCTGAGTCGGGTAATCCAGCCAACTCTGCTTTATCAGTAATATGTTTTTGCCATGCCAAAGTCGCATCCATGACATTATTACTAAAGGTCGAAGATAAATCTGAAAGTCGGCTTTTAATCTCACCGTATCGTTGTTTTTTACTGTCTTCCAGGGCAACCCCAGACAGTGTGAAATCACGGATACCATTGTCGATCACTTTTTGCTGGGCAACCGTTAAGCTAGCAAATTCCGCTGAATTTTTAATCTGCATATAAGCGTCATAAAGACCTTTATGCTGGCCAACCCAAGTTCCATAAGAAGACAATAAAGGTAAACAAGCATCATGGGCTTCACGTAATTCATCATTACTCACTACAGAGTTCATATGTGACACTGGTGACCAAAGTTTCCCTAAAAGATCATCTATTTCGTCAATTGGTTGAATAACATTTTGCCAACTCACGGTCTCTTGCTCTAATACCCGATTAATGGTGTTTTTACAGTTGCTAATGGCCTCTTCTATTGAGTCTTTAATTTCAGCAATGTTAATTTGGCTAAATTGTGGCAAAGACTTGATATCTGATTGAGAATGTTGAGAGGCAATTTGATTCATAACTGTATCCAATAATATTTTAAGGGTTGGAACTTAGTAGGTGAGGCCTTATTAAGGTAATTACAAGAGATAAACAAAGATTTTTATTCCCTTCATGAACTTTTTGTTTGAAATTTGAATCTGCAGGCTTTGTACTTTTTGTTCATCTACAATAACCTAATGAAAATAACTAACTTCAGGATAAAACATGGCAGATTTTGATTATATATGTATCGGCGGAGGCAGTGGTGGTATTGCTTCAGCCAATCGCGCGGCTAGATATGGCAAGAAAGTAGCAATCATAGAAGCAACTGCCGTTGGTGGTACTTGTGTTAATGTGGGTTGCGTCCCTAAAAAAGTAATGTGGTTTGGTGCCCATGTCGCTGAAGCAATTAACTTATATGCGCCAGACTATGGTTTCGATGTCATCATCAATAAATTCGACTGGAAAACCTTAGTAGCAAGCAGAGAAGCCTACATTAAGCGGATCCATGGTAGTTATAGCAGCGGCTTTGAAAAAAATGGTGTGACCTTAATATCTGGTTTTGCCACTTTTGTTGATAAGAACACCGTTGAAGTAAATGGTAAACACTACACCGCGGATCATATTCTAATAGCCACTGGTGGCCGTCCCACCATTCCCAATATACCGGGTGCAGAATTAGGCATTGACTCTAACGGCTTTTTTGAATTAAACGAACAACCCAAACGCGCAGTGGTAATTGGCGCAGGATATATTGCTGTTGAACTAGCTGGGGTAATGCATGCCTTAGGCACGAAAACGGATTTAGCCGTGCGTAAACATGCTCCATTACGTAACTTTGATACCATGTTATCTGAAACCTTAGTGGAATTAATGGCCCAAGATGGCCCCACTCTGCACACCCATGCTACACCAACACAAGTGGTCAAAAATGCGGATAACTCATTAACCATTGAGTTTGAAAACGGAACAAAAATTGAGACCGATTGTGTGGTTTGGGCCATTGGACGTGAACCTGCTAATGATAAAATTGGCTTGGAAAATACCGGTGTAGAACTCACCGACCGTGGATACATCAAAGTCGACAAATTCCAAAACACCAATGTAGATGGTATTTATGCGGTAGGTGATAATATTGGCTATGTTGAACTTACTCCTGTTGCAGTGAAATCAGGACGTTTGTTGTCTGAGCGCTTATTCAATGGTCAAACAAATGCACAAATGGATTATTCTTTAATTCCAACTGTAGTATTTAGTCATCCGCCTATTGGCACTATAGGTTTGAGTGAAGACGAAGCAAAAGCACAATACGGCGAAGACAATATCAAAGTTTATACTTCTGGATTCGCGGCAATGTACACGGCAGTGACAAAACACCGTCAAATGACGCGGATGAAATTAGTCTGTGCAGGGAAAGAAGAAAAAGTCGTTGGCCTGCATGGTATAGGGGCTGGAATGGATGAAATACTGCAAGGATTTGGTGTAGCCATGAAAATGGGAGCAACTAAAGCTGATTTTGATGCCTGCGTTGCCATTCATCCGACTTCGGGCGAAGAATACGTGACTATGTAAACAAGCCAACTTAATTTTGAATGATGGCGTTTAACTCTAACTTTAGCGTATTTTCTAGCTAAAAATTAGAGTTGCCATCATTTTTTCGCTTTAGTTAAAAATCACTGAAATTATTCACTTTCGTTTAAATGCTTATTAATAAGACCAACGAAAATGTCATATTCCTGTTCCATTTTAACTAATAAACTATCAATCGCTGCAAAATTTGTTTTCAAGGCTTCAAGCTCTATATTGCCGAATATTCCATGCAATCTCATCCCCCCAAGATCACCGCTAACCCCTTTAAGTGAATGGCTTAATTGACTGGTTTGTTCTGCATCGCGATTAGCAACGCTTTCTCTAAGTGTTTGTATTTTTCCAGCCGAACTTTCTAAAAATATTCTGCAAATTTTGTTTAACAGAGTTTGATTATGCATCAATCGGGTAAGCGCCCCATCTTTATCCCACACTTCGCAAGTTGAGGCAGGGTGCTCTGTAGATAATCGATTCTCTTCACCTTCATCTATGACCTTCACGTCTGGTTTAAACACCGACAATACCCAACTAGTGAGTTTACTTATCAACTTTTCAGCAGAAATAGGTTTAGTCACATAGTCATTCATTCCTGCATCCAGACACTTTTGCCTTTCCCCTAGCATGGCATTTGCAGTCATAGCGATAATCGGAATATGACGATACTCTTCACCGGCTTCACCGTTTCGAATTTGTGTTGTTGCTTCATATCCATTCAACACTGGCATTTGACAATCCATTAGTACACAGTGAATAGCTTTCCCGTTAATCACCGATGCCTGGAGTTTTTGTATCGCCTCTTGGCCATTGGCGGCTCGCACAGTTTCGACTGTTGTCGGTTTTAAAATACCAACGGCTACTTCTACATTTATTTCATTATCGTCAACGACCAACACACGAGCGCCAGTCAATTTACTACCAGAATAGACGTCAAGGTTTAACATCTTATTTCTTTGTTGTTCAGTAACATTGCCTGGTGTTTGGTGTTTTTTATCTACGTACTTTAATAAAAACTCGGAAACTGAAACGGGTTTGGAAAGGTAAATAGGCTTCAAACGTTTAAACATTGTTTTCGCGTCAACAGCATTGAAAAGCATGACGACCTTTTCAGTATTCTTCGTTCCCTCATTAAGTTCTTCCCAACGATGTTCTAGCAATTGTGCACGCGGATCAACTTGGTCAACGATGACGATATCCGGCAACTGTTTGGGTATCTCAGCTTTTGATTCTAAATATTCACTAAGATCAGAATCAGGTAGCACAGTCGCCCCTAATTTATTGACTAAATTACTAAGGCTTTGATGGAGTTTCGAATTTTCTACTAAAATTGAAACAAATTGACCATTAAGGTATTTCTCGGCATTTTTAAAGGTCACATTGGCGTTTGGAATCTTTACTTCAAAACAAAAGGTACTGCCTTTACCCTTTTCAGATTCGAAGGTCACTTGGCCATTAAGTAAGTGACTTAACTGTTTACATATGGACAGACCAAGACCTGTCCCACCGTATTTCGAAGCAGTGCCACTATCTTCTTGAGAAAATGCATTGAATAAGCGTTGCTGATTTTCTTTAGCAATGCCAATTCCGGTATCAGATACTGAACATTCAAGAAGACAAAAACGACCATTCACTTGTTTTGATTTAGCTGTAACTAGGATATGCCCTTGTTCAGTAAACTTAATGGCATTGTTTAAAATATTAGTGACTATTTGTGCATAGCGATGGGGGTCACTTACAATGGATTCACACTCAATATCAATACTATCCAGTATAAATTCAAGCCCTTTTTCCTGGGCTTTGACCGCCATACTTCCACATAAACTTTCAATTAACTTACTCGGATTAAACGCTTTATGTTCAAGATCTAATTTCCCTGCTTCGATTTTCGACAGATCTAAAATATCGTTGATCAGCACCGCAAGAGAATTCACACTGACTTCCGTCATTTCCAGATACTGCATCTGCTGCTCACTAAGTGGCTCTTTTTTGATCAGATTTAATGTACCGATAATACCGTTGAGGGGCGTTCGCATTTCATGGCTTATATTGGAAATAAATGCGCTTTTAACGTTGCTGGCTTTTTCCAATTGTTCAGTCCGCTGCGCCACTTTAATTTCTAATTCAGCATTGGCTTTACGGATTTTTTCATCGGCTTTTCGCAAGCTAGTAATATCGCGAATAATGACGGCCACACCACTATACTCAACGCCGTCTTTTAGAATTTCAGACAATGATACTAGCAATTTAATATTTTCATTTTGTCGTAAGCTAGTTTCAAAAGGTTGCTGAACCTTACCTGCAGTTAATTTATTTAAGAGTTCAACAAAATTAAAATCTGGAAATAAAGATAGCTGATCAACAGGTTTACCTTTAACTCTGGCGAAATCTAATCCAAACAAACTTTTAGCCGCGCGATTCCAACTCGATATACGACCATCCTTAGTTAGGCCAAAAATAGCATCTTGGGAGCCGTTAACAATTGCATCCGATTCAGCCCTAGCTTCGGCAAGCTCTTGACTCTTCCGTAAGCCTCGCTGAAAAGCAGCTAAAACAACGGCTAAAACTGCGAGTATAATGAATAGGACAGTGTAAACATAAGTCCGTCTTTCCATTGCTAAAGCTTTGATAACCGACTCAGGGGTCATAATATGGGACACCAGAAAGCCGTCTTCAAAGTCCCCGCTGACAATTAACTTTTTAGCAGAAGAATAAAAATTTCCATTTGAGAAGTATTGCAAAGAGGAAAAGTCACTTTCACTGTCTAGCTCTAACTTTGCATTATGGTAATTATCCCAATTTGCGTCGGGGTTTAAATCTTTGCTAAACATTAATTCTGGTTTCGGATGAACTAAAAAAAAGCCATTACTGTCGGTCAATGCAAGCTGATTGGGCTTGTCGACAAGGGCTTGAATGGAGTTGAGAAACTCACTTGCATTGATATTAAGAATTAAAAAACCCAAACGTTCCATTTGATGATTAAAAAGTGGTATCGACAATCTGAGCATTGGGCGATAGGGAAATTCGATTCTGCCGAACTCGCGATTCAGTGAAATTCCGGACAAATAAATTTGTCCTGCCGATAATTGTGTACTTTGTGCGTAATAGTCTCGGTCACCTTTTTTCTGTAAATAGGCACTATTTACAACCTTTATCCCCCCGCCCGTGCGCTCAACTCGTACCAATTCTTTACCATCGTTTTCGGTGCCGATAAAACGCATTTGTTCATACTCTGAATTATTTTCGACAAAGGCCACAAAAATTGTTTCCAACCTTTTTTTCCACTGCTCATAGGTTGAACCATCGAATTGATTATTCTGTCCAATAGTATTTGCCACCCCTTCAATGGGTGGTGTACCAAATAAAAAACGTAAGTCGTTTCGATACTTAGACAAAGATTGCTGTATTTGTGTGTCTATTCGGTTGTTTGTTAGACGCTGAGTTTCTTCCACCGAAAGAAGAATATTGTTTTTGAGCTGAGTTTCAAAAATAACAACAGCGATCGCCATTATTGCTACAAACAGAAAAAAAGTAGGTACGAATAAGTTTTTTCTGTTGTACCAAGACTTTAATTTGGAGGGCCGAGGTTCAACTGACATTAATCACTCCAATGAAAAGCTACTGTTCAACATATAAAACTGTTGGAAAATTAAAAGAAAACGAAATTAAAATCGTAGGATTTCAATTCGCCTCTGCAAACTTTAGTTGCTCAGTAAAAACTAAGCAAATCAACAAACGAATTGATTACGTCCTTTTTGCTTTGCTAAATAAAGTGCTTTGTCAGCGCTACGAATAACTTCATTGGCCTTAAAACATTCATTGTGGACAGTAGAGCTATATATACCAATGCTTAAACTAACAATTCCATAAGGAGAAGATTCATGGGGTATGTTTAAATCTGCTACTTTTTGTAAGATTGTTTTAGCGATATGTTGGGCTCCAAGGCTGTCTGTATTAGGCAATAGACACAGAAACTCCTCACCACCATAACGAAATGACATGTCGACGGGTCGATGTAACACCTCTTTTAGTACTTTGCTGACCGCGATTAAGCATTGATCGCCGCTTAGGTGCCCATAACTATCATTAAATAATTTGAACCAGTCAATATCGAGCATAAACAATGACAAAGGCGATTGAGTCCGTTTTGACTGCAGAATAGACTTAGTCAACACTTCTTCAAGCAAATGCCGGTTATAAAGCCCGGTTAAACCATCAGTGAATGACATTCTCCTTAGAAAATCAGACTGCATTTTTAAGGTAAGATGGGCTTTAACACGGTTTAATAGGGTAATCCCATTAACCGGTTTATTTACAAAATCCACTCCACCAGCTTCCCAGCATTTATTTTCATCGTTTTGACTTTTTACAGAAGTAATAAAAATAACCGGTATATGTTGCAGACTTTGGTTATTTTTAATGGCGCGACATGTCTCTAAACCTGAAATCCCTGGCATCATTACATCCAACAAAATCAAATCTGGCGTCTGCTGCCGACAAAATGCTAAGGCTTCTTCCCCAGAATGAACCACTTTGGTTTGATACAAACTCGATAGCAAATCAGCGACCACCATCGCATTGATGGGTTCATCATCGACAATTAAAACCAGTGCCTCTTGCAAGGTACCTTGTTGAATATAATGTTTCCCAACCAACTACTTGACCTTTTAAAAATAGATTACGACGGTTTCTCTGCTTCTTATTGTAGTTCTGACAGATGAATTGTATGCCCCACGCACATTCAAAAATAAACTTCTTGGTATCTTTCATTACCATTGGACTGAGCTAAGAATTTAGCAACTCAATGTAATGATTTTATTTTGAAATTTCGAACCTCGACATAATATCAAAAAACACACTAAATTCCTGTGATATTGATCATATTATTACAAAGCTTCAAATAGAAACTTTCTCCAAAAGTTTGCATGAAAGCTTGGGGGTTTTATCGATTTTTCAGATACACAGAGGCCGGGGGAAATGACGTTTTATCCTGTTTGAGTTGAAGAGCTGAAATGATGAAATATTAACCCAAGGTCAGCGGGAAATTGAATTACCCAAAATATGAAGGTTATTAATTAAGCTATCTTGGTAAAACACAATGAAATCAATGAAAAAACTTTGAATTACACTCGTGAAGCGGTTGCAACATGTTCAAAATTCCACTAAGTTTTAAAACTCTGGTCTGCTCTTTCAATCAATCGATATGTAGATCAATAATTTGATTGTTCTGTCAGCAGTAGGAGACACGGTTGGGATGATTACGTCTGAGTATCTGGTAGACAGAATTGCCTCTGGCGAAACTCGAGCTGAACAACAATTAGTTAATAAATATTGGAAGAGCCTTTTTTTCATTTTAAAAAAGCAGTCTGATGATGACGAATTGGCCAATGATATTGCTCAAGATACCTTCCTCATCGTCATCGATAGTATCCGTAATGGTAAGATAGAAAATTCCTCTGCTTTGGGCGCATATATTCGTCAAACTGGCATTAATTTGCTGATTGCTCACTTTCGCAAAGAATCTCGCCGTAAAACCGAGTTTTCTGATTCCATCGACTTAGAATACCCGGATCCATCACAATCTCTAATCAATTCCCTTCATTCCGAAAAACTACTGGAAATAGTACAACAAATAATTAATGAGTTACCCGCTCAACGAGATCGCGATATGTTGTATCGCTATTTTGTATATGGCCAAACTAAAAAAGTCATTTGCAACGAATTTGATTTGAGTCCTGAGCATTTTGACAGAGTTTTGTATAGAGCACGCAATAGATTAAAACAACTAGTTCAACATAAGCTAGATATTGATTTCGATAAAACCAATTTAACCTCAATTTTTGCGTTTGCCTTGGCACTACAATTCTCAGCGTCTGAGCACAACCTTGCACTAGATATACCTGTAGATGATCCTTTATCTGCTCCCCCCCCTTCAATTGAAAAATTATTTCTCACTAAGGTGAGAGAAATTCAAGGCCCACAGCACTTAGTCATTAAGACCAACAAGGAAGATTAGTTCAGCCAGTTAATAACTATGTATATGTAGTTTATTGACCAGAGAAAATGAGAGGTGCTCATGAGACCAATGGATCAGGAATATATTCAAAATAACGATATTGCCAATCGATATATGCAAGGCAAACTTTGTGCAGAAGAAAGTGAAGAATTTGAAGTCTATTTAATGGAGAACTCTGAAATTGTTGATCAATTGGAGTTGGACTCAATGTTGATTAATACATTGCCATTAATTAATACAACTTCGAAACCTAAAAACAGTTTTTGGCAATCCTTATTTAAAACGCCAACTCGAGCAAGTTTAACGACCTTGGGCAGTTGTATTTTAGTGTTCACTTTAATGCTTAACTATAACCATTTTAGCTTTTTCGAGAAGACGCTAAGTTCGCCTTCAATGGTTTACGTTTCTTCGGTTAGAGGGAATACCACAAGTGTTGATGCAAGCTTCTCTCTTAATGAAATATCCTCATCAGTTTCTTTAGTCCTTCAAGACGAATTCAATGCCAACGATAAATATCAAGTTGATATTTACGCTAATACCGAAAAAAAGCCTTCGTACACAGGAACATACATACCCAATACCGATAGAGAAGTAATTATTTCTCTGTATAAAGAAATGTTGCAGCCTGGTTTGATGAAGATTGAATACTCTCTTGATGAGTCAAACACTAAAAAGAAAAAAGTACTGGTAGTAGTAGTAAGAGATTAGTTATGTTGGACTTTAGTTTCACCCATAAAATAAAAAAAATGTGGAAGAATGATTATTTAAGCGACCCTGTTTTACTGCAAATTGCAGAAAAGCTAATGGAAAATAACAACACGGTACCATCAAGTAACCTAGATGCGGGAATGACTTATTTTGGTCAAATGATCGCCCATGATATTGCTCCTCACACCACACTTCCTGAGCATGCAGTCAGAAATATCAGTAACGAACTTTTACTCGACAGCTTATATGGTGGTAATCAAAATATAGTTAACGATCGATTTGAAATGCGCTCAATTGAGTGGCAAGGAGTGAAAGGCTTCGACGTCGTAAGAGATGAACAGGGGCAAGCACTAATTCCAGAGCATCGCAATGATATAAACGATATTATTTGTCAACTTCATTGCTTCTGGCAAAATTTTCATAATCAACTCATTGAAGCGCCTTATCATTTTGATTTCGAAAATGCGAAATGTCATACCATTCTCAGTTTTCAGTTTGTGACTATCGAGTATTTTCTAAAGAACCTGTTGGATCCGCACATTTTTGACGTGTATTTTAATCAACAGGTAAAACCTGAATTGCCATTCAAGCCAGAGCAGCGTTTAGACTATTTTCATAATAGCGCATTTCGTTTTGGTCACAGTATGGTAAGAAATAGCTATGCACTTAGGCGTTTTCAACCTGAAGTACCGTTAACCTCACTCTTTACCTCTTCGCAAAAAATAAAAGATAGGCATGTCATCCAGTGGCATCGCTTTTTTGGTGACAATCAAAAAGCCAATAAAATTGATTTATCTTTATCCGATGCCATGTCGAGAATTCGATTTCCTTCGGATAATTCAGAAATGATTCGAATTATCTATAAAAATATGCTGGCTGGACTGAATAAGCAGCTCCCTTCAGGATATAACATCGTCAAAAAAATCAATTCTGATGACGCCCTTAGGGACATTTTCCAACTCATGCCCCTCACTCAACTTCCAAAGGAATTCGAGGGTATAGAAGAACTTAATATGCAAAATTTGCCACTATGGACATACATACTCCATGAGGCAGCAACTACTCATAATGGCGAGCGACTAGGTAAACTAGGGAGTATTCTTATTGCCGATGTTTTGCATGACGCCATAAATACTAAAGCATTAACCATCTTTAAAAATGGCACCTATGATAAACGCCACGCATTGAATGTACTGAGTGAAGTGAAAGATAAGTTGCTCGATGAGCACAACAATGTAGACTTGCAAAAGCTTTTCACTGTGAACTAAGGAAACTGCATGTCTGAACAAATTATAAGAGAGATCAAAGCGTTAGGTATTGAAGCCCTTGACCAATCCGCGGCAACTAAATCATTAGAAGAAATAGTTTCACAAATTAGTCCATGGTTTTTTGTTCCAGATCGAAGATACTTTATAGAGATCAGTAAGCAAAAAATAGGTGATTTGCTTTATGTACAGGAAACCGCTGTCAATCAAGATGGTTCAAGTGCTAATGAATGGCCGGAACTTTTCCGGCTAGCGTCGGATAATACAGTATTTGTGCTGAATGAAGATAAAACACAGCTCGTCAATATTAACGATGGTATCTCAACCATTATTTTCGACGATTTAGAGGGTTGGCATATTACAGAATGGACCAACTATCTACCTGCAGATGATAACCCCGAAAGTGAAATTGTGGCTCATGTGATTTGGCAAGATAAACATGGAAATATGGCTAAGTCTAAACACAGTTGGATCGTTTACCTCCTCGATTAAGTCTAGGTTATGATTAAAAGTGTCACTGTTTAATGGTGACACTTACCTCAAGTTTCTTATGGCAAACAGAATTTATAGGTTACAATGGCGCAACCATTGTTATATCAAGACGTGTTTTGCTAAGTATGTTTCGTATTCTGCCGTACTGTATTGTGTTGTTCTGTACCAGCTTTGTTTGCAGTGCAATGGAATCTACAACTTCCACCTTCACTCAAGTGAGCCAGTTTGCGCTATTCAAGCTTAGCGATGCAGAACAGCTATTAGATGTCGAAATTTTCGTAAATAATCAATCCATTGAGAAAAAACATCTCGATAATCGCGACCACCAGTACTTTTCTTTAATTCGATTACCTCAAACCAATATTGCACAGAGCTCTATCAGAGTCATTGTAAATTACAGTAAAGAAACGCCTAAAATAGAGGTAATACCGTTAGATAAAGAGGACTATGGCGCTCACAAAAATGCCTTAGCAGTGTTAACCGATTCATCGCCTAGCCATGATCAACAGCCTTATGAAATCATCTCTCGATTCACTACCCCAAATTTACAAACAGACTTTTCTGATTGGGCTCTTCGACACCTTTTGGTAGACGCGAACAAAGCTCAAAAAGGCCACCTTAGCTTTTTAATTAATTTTAATTTAAATAAGTTTAGAGCCGAAGACATTCTTGAACAATGTAATGCATGGACTAGGTACAGTGATCCAATAAAGCAATTAGAAACCGCTGTCGATGTAAAGTTTGCAGCGCAACTAGCCGCTACGCTTTATGTTTACTCTAAACACCACGGTAATCTAGTTGATGACCACAGCAGCCTATTTAATTCAGCAAAATTTATGTCCGGCTGCGGACGCATTTTCTCAGATATGCCCCCCAATCAACAAGCAGATATAGACCTTGATATCTACGCTAAAAATTTATATCAAAGGGTACTTGAAACGCTATCGAAAACACCGAATTGGTTAACTGCAGATATTCTTCATCACCTATGGTTTTATTATAATTTCGAAGATAAGCACAGTTTAGCCTTAGAAACCGTTAAAAGTGCGATTGCTAAAGCAGAAAAAGCCCCCCAATACCAGTTTTTGATGACAGAGCTGTATAGTAACGCGTTTTTGTCTTCTTATCGGCAAGGCGCATTCGCTCAAGCCCATAATTACTTAAATAAAGGGCTAAATATAGGCACTCCATCGAGTCAGTCCAATATCGCTCCATTGTTATATAGCAAAGGTTTTTTGCTCTTTCAAACCGGTGAGTTTGACACTGGCGAAAGTTACTTTTTCGATACCATAAAGCAAGTTCAAAAGACCTCGTCTAGTCAAAAATGGGAGCTCGCGAGCTGTTTAAAACTAGGCCCTCAGAACTTAATGATTGCACGAGCAGCGGTAATGATAGGAGCGACTAGTCGAGAACAGGGTAACTTTAAAGGGGCCAACCAATGGTTGCAGTGTGCTGAGCATTTATTAAAAGATCAGCACGATTATTATCAAATTGTATTGCAGGTAGAGCTTGCCAAAACAGCCATTAAACAGAAAGAGTTCAATAAGGCAAGCGCGCACTTAGATAAGGTATTCAATGATCCACGGACCCTTGACACCACTAAGATAGACGCCAAAATCCTACAATTGAAAGTAGATAATGTCCATTTAGCCAAACCAAGTAACCGCGAAGAACTAGATGAATTAGCCGCTTTGCTGGGCTACGATAGTTTTTACGATGAAAATGTTAGTAACATTAACGACGCCACACTTCCGATAAAGCAAATTGAAGTATTTACCCTATTGGTACAAATAAGTCAGCAAGAAAAATCCTTTAAATGGATAGATATATTTGCAGACAAAGCCATGTCATTAATAGAGAAAAGCCGCTCGAATGTGGCCAATCCTCAGGCTTGGAATGCTGCGAGGTTTAGCTTTATCAATACCTATATTAGTTCGTTACTCGACTCTAAACGATTTAAATACGAATCAAATACTCACTATTCGAAATTATTCGAAGTTTTAGAAAAGTTTTATTCTGTTGATCCTAAACAAGAAAAAAACCTATTTTCCATCGACGAGGCAGCCAAAGATAACGCCGAGCAAATTCAACTTTTTTATAATGTATGGCTAGCAGAAGAAAAACGAATGCTGTTAACCGACTCAGCAGATGAAAAGTTGCGTTTTTATGAAGCAAGAGATGACTATTTTGCCCAAGTGCTAAACCAACAAAATAATAACGTTGAAGTTTCGCATATATCATTAGATAGTTTTCAACAACTATTGCCACCAGAGCAAATGCTGGTTAGATATTTTTCTGATGGGCAATCCATGTATTCGCTTTATGTCACCCGCACTAGTATATCGGTCCAAAAAGTGGCGGAAATGACCTTACTTGCAAACATGGTAGAGAATTACGTCAAGGGTACTTCAGCATCAAGTAGGCCCTGGTTAAATGCCGAGTATCAAGATATTGCTTTGTTACCCCTAGATATCATTGAACAACAACACATCGATAAAATTCTAATTATTCCCGATGAAAGTTTACATAAGATGCCCTTTTCAATGTGGAATACCAATAGCAAAGGAGGTCGCTATAAGCCGCTAGTAGAAACATCACAATCTGTTTTTATTACATCTGCCACCTCATATTTTGAACAATTACATGCTTCTGACTCTGAAACCTTCGAAATATCGATATTTGCCAACCCTGATTTCAGCGGCTCAGAAAGTGAAGCCATGGGCACCTTACCTGAACGACTTTCTTTAGCATCGTTACCCGGCACGCTTAAGGAAGCAGAGTTTGTGGCGAATTTATTCTCTGAACAGCAAATTAATAAAGGTTTTGCAGAAAATGCAACTAGCCAATTTTTGATGTCAAATAAAGTACGAAACTCAAAAATATTACACATTGGAACCCATGGATATTTTGACAAGAAGTCGCCGGATATTGTGGGCGTATTAACTGCAGGGGAAACAATTGCAGGTAATATTACCCCCGGATTTTTGAGTTTGAGCCAACTTTTAAGCAAACCCGTATCTTCTGATTTAGTGTTTGTGAGTGGCTGCGAAACTATGGTAGGGAAGAATTATAAAGGCTCAGGAATGCGCAGTATTACCAGAGGCTTTTTAGCCCAAGGCGCAAAAACTGTAGTAGGAACTATCTGGGCAATTCAAGATAGACCTACCTCAGAGTTCGTTAAACAATTTTATGCAAATTTGCTGGAATTGAGTGGCGATGCACCAAAGGCCTTGCAGTTAACCCAATATAGGTTTCACTCATCAGGTAAATATAGACACCCTAAATATTGGGCTGGATTCGTTTTAACCTCGTCAAATCAGGGTGACAGTCAAATTTTTAGCTCAGCATTAGCGAAGAACACTCTGCACGATTAAAATCGTATAAAAATTTACCCTAAAACATTTCATAATTAATGATTTCAGACTAATCTATACTTACTTGTAATGTCCTAAACATTCCCTTTGTAATTGATTAATTTGGCTGAACTTTTATGAATGAACGGTTTTTATTTGCAGAAGATCTACCTGAAGAAAAAGATACCCTAGATAACAAATGGAATATTTTAGTTATTGATGATGAGCCTGAAGTTCATAATATTACCCGCATAGTTCTCAATGATTTGACCTTTGATAATGGCACATTACGCTTATACAGTGCTTATTCTGCTGCCGAAGCAAAAGAGCTGATCTTAACTAGTTCAGAAGACTTTGCCGTTGCCATTGTTGATGTGGTTATGGAAACGGTTCATGCGGGTTTAGATTTCGTTAAATGGGTCAGAGAAGTACAGAACGACCATAAAATTCGGCTGTTTTTGCGCACAGGGCAGCCTGGAGAAGCCCCCGAAGAAAGTGTGATCCGTGATTACGACATTAATGATTATAAAAACAAGACAGAGTTAACCGCCCTTAGATTAAAAACGTCAGTGTACTCTGCATTGCGCAGTTATAGAGATATATTAATCATTGAAAAACATAGGATTGGCCTTGAGAAAATCATCGCAGCCTCTTCCGAGTTTATAGAATGTGAAACCCTTCCCCAATTTGGCTCTGCTATCTTAAAACAAGTCGCCCTAGTGTTGGGTATTGATGAAGAAACTGTGATTTGTTGCGCAGTATCAAAAGACGCCAGTAACCATTTTAGCGACGTACATATACTCGCCATGAACCAAGCTCAATCTGATACTTCCTCGCCCTTAAATAAAGAGATTGAGGGACGTATCAAACGCGCCCTGGCCCTCAAGCAATCCATTTATGAAGAAGACTATTTCATTGGATATTTTACCACCAAACAGCATACCGAAAATGTACTTTACGTGGCTCAGAGTAAACAACTAGAGTCCATGCAACATAGCTTGTTGGAATTTTTTGCCAACAATATCGCCGTCATTCATGAGAATTTGAAGCTGCGTGATGTTATCAAAGAGTCTCAAAAGGAATTGTCTTATATTATTGGTGAAGCCGTTGAAATGCGAAGTAAAGAAACAGGTAGTCACGTTAAACGAGTCGCACAAACCAGTTTTATGCTCGCCAAACTCTACGGATTAAATGATTTCGAGTCCGAAATGATTAAACTGGCATCCCCTCTTCATGATGTAGGCAAAGTAGGTATTCCCGATTACGTGTTAAATAAACCTGACAAACTCAGTCAAGATGAATGGAAAGTCATGCAAACCCATGCGCAAATCGGTTATGAAATGCTTACCAGAACGGATAACCCCATTCTGCAGTTAGGTGCAACCATAGCCAGACAGCACCACGAAAAATGGGATGGTACGGGTTACCCTCAAGGTCTTAAAGGGGAAGAAATCCATATAGCCGGTCGCATTTCCGCACTGATGGATGTATTTGATGCACTAGGCAGTAAGCGTTGTTATAAAGATCCTTGGGGGCATCAGCAAATTATCGATTTTATTCAGGGGCAACGAGGTGAAGCATTCGAACCTAAATTGGTCGATTTACTACTCAGTAATATTAGTGAGTTTAATCAAGTTAGAGAACAATTCCCGGATAGCATTTAGTAAGTTGTTTACTCTAGTATTCAAGGTATTTTATCACCCCTTGATAATCTGAATGTTGCGACAGCCAGCAACCTCTAAGCACAAAGCATATCTTGTTGCGAACAGTAAACATAAAAAACGCATTCCTAGGAATGCGTTTTTTAATCTCAAAATAAGCGCTGAATTTATAGAATAAAGCGGCTTAAATCTTCATTATCGACAAACTTATCAAGATGCTCATTCACATACTGTGCATCCACAGATACCGACTCATCTTGCATTTCAGAAGCATCAAAAGAAATATCTTCCATCAGACGCTCCATCACAGTATGCAGGCGTCGCGCCCCGATATTTTCGGTTCGTTCATTAACCTGCCAAGCTGCTTCAGCAATGCGTCGGATGCCATCTTCAGTGAAACTGACGTTCACACCTTCTGTTGCCATAAGCGCGCTATATTGCTCAGTTAATGACGCATTGGGTTCAGTCAATATACGCACAAAATCTTCCACACTCAGGGCAGAGAGCTCAACTCGGATGGGTAAACGACCTTGTAATTCAGGAATGAGATCTGACGGTTTGCTCATCTGAAAAGCGCCTGATGCGACAAACAAGATATGGTCAGTCTTAATCATTCCATGTTTAGTCGAGACCGTAGAACCTTCAACTAAAGGCAGTAAATCGCGCTGAACTCCTTCACGGGAAACATCAGCACTACCAGTGCCTTCACGTTTACAAATTTTGTCTATTTCATCAATAAAGACGATGCCATTCTGCTCAGCATTAAAGAGTGCTTTTTCTTTCAGTTCTTCTTGATTCACTAATCGAGCGGCTTCCTCTTCTACAAGTAGTTTGAATGCTTCTTTAATTTTCAGTTTCTTTTTCTTTTTTTGCGAACCGGATAAATTCTGAAACATCCCTTGAAGTTGATTGGTCATCTCTTCCATGCCTGGAGGAGCCATGATTTCCACCCCCACTTGAGGCAGGGCAACGTCAATTTCGATTTCTTTATCATCCAGCTGACCTTCACGTAATTTTTTACGGAAAGTTTGACGAGTGCCTTTATCTTCAACTTTTTCTTTTTCACCCCAGGCATTTTCTGGCGGCGGTAAAAGTGCATCAAGAATACGGTCTTCAGCGGCTTCTTCAGCTCGATATTTCACTTTTTCAGTTTCTTGTTCTTTGGTCATTTTAATAGAGATATCCGCCAGGTCGCGAATAATACTCTCTACTTCTTTACCAACATATCCCACTTCAGTAAATTTCGTTGCTTCAACTTTAATAAAAGGCGCATTTGCCAGCTTCGCTAATCGACGGGCTATTTCCGTTTTCCCCACACCAGTGGGACCGATCATTAAGATATTCTTTGGTGTGACTTCTTGACGTAATTCAGCGTCTAATTGCATACGACGCCAGCGATTACGCAAGGCAATTGACACTGCTCTTTTGGCATCTTGTTGACCAATAATGTGACTGTCCAACTCGTGGACAATTTCTCTTGGAGTCATCTCAGACATAAAAAACCTTTAAAATGTGTCGCACTGAAGCAATTTAATCAGTGCTATTAAAATTAGTAATCTAACGTTTCTATAGTTTGGCTGTGGTTGGTAAAGACACAGATATCACCGGCGATCGTCAGGCTTTTTTCAGCAATTTCTTTGGCACTTAGATCTGTATTTGCTAATAGTGCAGTCGCGGCAGATTGAGCATAAGGCCCCCCGGATCCAATAGCGATAAGATCCTGCTCTGGCTGAACAACATCACCATTACCTGTGATAATAAAAGAAGCCGTATGGTCGGCCACCGCCAGCAGCGCTTCTAACTTACGCAGCATCCTATCTGTGCGCCAATCCTTCGCCAACTCTACGGCAGCTTTAGTTAAATGCCCCTGATGCATCTCCAATTTGCTTTCAAAACGTTCGAAAAGGGTAAAAGCGTCTGCAGTGCCTCCTGCAAAACCCGCGATGACTTTATCGTTGTAGAGTCTGCGCACTTTTCGTGCATTCCCTTTCATTACAGTGTTTCCTAACGAAACCTGACCGTCACCGGCGATGACGACTTGATTATTACGGCGTACGGATACTATGGTAGTCACGTCTGCTCCTTGTTTGGCTCAACTTTCGACTCACTTCATATGCGAGTCACGATTCATGCAGTATATGTGGGGAGCGGTAAGGAATTTTCAAGCGCTAAGGTCTAAGTATCTTAAAAAATGAAGGCGATATAGGTGGATTAGACTCGAATTTCTCTTTTTAGGCCTAACGACCATGCTACAAATAGGTAGGCGGCGACTTTAGCCCCGCGGCAATCATTACCGTGAAAAATCCCATGGCCTAAAGACCATGCTACAGGGGGGTTATAAATCCACGGGGAAATCTTGTAGGCGGGTGCTTTAGCCCCGCGAAAAAATCCATGGAATGTTAAACCTGTAGGCGGTGGCTTTAGCCCCGCGGCAATCATTGCCGTGAAAAATCCCATGGCCTGAAATCCATGGCCTAAAGACCATGCTACAGGGGGTTATCAATCCACTGGGGAATCTTGTAGGCAGGTGCTTTAGCCCCGCGAAAAAATCCATGGCCTAAAGACCATGCTACAGGGGGGTTATAAATCCACGGGGGAATCCTGTAGGCGGGTGCTTTAGCCCCGCGGCAATCATTGCCGTGAAAAATCCATGGCCTGAAATCCATGGCCCAACATCCCATGGCCTAAAGACCATGCTACAAATATGTTGATGAGTTTAAAGATCCCAATACCAAATTTGGCAAGATCCAATGCCGATGCGTTGGATAACATGTCGGTCGGTCTCAGCATCTCGTTTATAATCATAAGGACCCAGAATGACGCGATACCATAGACCACTTTTTCCTTCACTGGCTTTCACCAAAGATTCTAACCCTTGCAAAGCAAGCTGGGCACGCATTTTCTCGGCTTGTTGCTTCTGTCTAAATGAACCACATTGCATCAAATATGGGCGTGCTGACTTCTCTTGTTCTTTGCGATCTATCTCTACGCTACCGTGTTCCAGTTCTTCTGGATAGATATATTCCTCTTCTGGCATTTCAGGCAAGTCATCCTGCTCTTCGGTTTTTTCTTCTAGCTTTTGCGTCTGAGCTTTGTTTTGAGACGCTTTTGAAGATGCTTGCTGAATTTCAGTTTCAGGATCATCTTCTGAATTAGTTGGATGACTTATAGCCCATAAAAAATAAGCGAAACCACCCACAAGAATGACGGTAATGAAAAGCGGAAACCAAGGACGTTTTGGCTTTTCTACTTTTTTGGTGGGTTTCTTTTTAGGTGCTTGACCTCGTTTTACAAAATCTTTGTGTGCCATATTTTTAATTATTTTTATTAATGAGAGTCTGATTTCTAAGGTATTGAACTAATGAAAATGCAATTGAAATAGTTGAATTGGAATACCCAGTAGATGCATTTTACTTCTGAGTGAAGGCAAATAGTATCGTGAACCGCGTGATAAAACCAACAATAAAACCAAGATTTATATGAAATCCTGTGGATCTATATCAATTGACCAGCGAACTTTTCGAGCCGCCGGCAATGCTTCAATTTCAGCTGCAAAATGACCAATAATCTGGTTGAGTACAGCGCGACTTTGACTCTGCATTAACAGTTGCATTCGATACTTACCTTGACGTTTTTCCATAATAGCTGGAATAGGCCCAACCAGACGAACCTGCGGATGTTGCATCATCTGCGATACTTGCGATAGAAACTCAAACCCATCCTGGGCTTTTAAAGACTCAGTTCTAAACAACCCATGAAAACTAAACGGCGGTAGATTTGCTAACTTTCTTTCGCTGAGTGCAAATCGAGCAAAATGCCCATAGCCGTTATGAATTAAATCTTGTAAAAGTGGGTGTCCAGGTTGATGAGTTTGCAACCACATTTCTCCAGGTTTTTCTGCTCTGCCTGCTCTACCCGACAATTGCGTGATCAGCTGAGCAAGATGCTCTGAGGCTCGAAAATCTGCGCTAAAAAGAGCACCGTCTGCGTCTAGTATCACCACTAAAGTTACATTCGGAAAATGGTGGCCTTTAGATAAAATTTGGGTACCAATCAAAATCTGGTGCGCACCGCGATTAATTTCGGTTAGTAAATTATCTAACTTGGCTTTCCCTCTCACACTGTCGCTGTCAATGCGAACCGAACTGTATTGGGGAAATTGTTGCTGCAAATACATGGTTAGTTGTTCTGTCCCCACTCCCTGGGTGATTAATTCTTGATGGCCACATTCTTTACATTGCTTGGGTAACGATTTAGCCGCGCCACAATGGTGGCATTGCATCTTGTATAATGCTTTATGCACTGTGTAGGGTTTATTACATCGACGACATTCCTCTACATGACCGCATTGGTGACACAATAACGCCGGTGCAAATCCTCTGCGATTTACAAACAACATCACCTGATTACCGGCTTTTAGGTGCTGTTCAATACGTGTCAACATACCTGCAGCAAGACCAGCAGTAAGGGGTTGGTTAGTAATGTCTAATACATTCTGTTTTGCCGGAAGTGCATTTCCCGCTCTTTGATGGAGCTGTAATAACTGGTAACGTCCAGATAATGCATTGTTTAGAGACTCGAGGCTAGGCGTTGCAGAACCGAGTATAAGTGGGATCTGATGCTCTTTGGCACGAATTACAGCTAAATCACGAGCACTGTATTTCAGGCCATCCTGTTGTTTATAGGACGCATCATGTTCTTCATCAACAATTAGCATACCAGGACGGGCCATAGGTGTGAAAATAGACGAACGCGTGCCTATGATGATGCCTAACTTGCCTGAGCGGCTTTTTTGCCAAACCACTAAACGTTCGTTGTCAGTAAGATTGGAATGTAGAATGCCCACTTCAATCTCAAAACGCTTTTCAAAACGCTTTACGGTTTGCGGTGTTAAACCAATTTCAGGAACCAGTATTAAGACTTGCCGCTGTTTCTTAAGGACTTCTTCAATACTTTGTAAGTACACTTCCGTTTTACCACTGCCGGTAATCCCCTCCAATAAAAAGCATGTGTAACGAGATAACGATTGACTGATAGCAGTTATAGCTAAGGCTTGCTCAACATTAGGCTGAGGTTTTGAAATAGTTGCTGGGAGAATGAATTCTGCAGTCTCGCTTTGAGGATCTACAGAGTCTAATTTGGCGATATTCTTTTCAACCAACCCTTTGATCACGCCATCGGTGTATGTCTGTCGAATAGAACTTACCGCGATCGGATGCTCAAGTAGTTCAGTGTATAACTCTCGTTGTTTTTTAGCGCGATTAAGCTGTTCTGGAATTTCATCCTGATTAGCAACAATTAAACTTAGAACTTGGATAGGCTTTGGCTTGTCAGACTCGCCTTTGCGTAGTGCCACAGGCAAAACGGTGTGCATAACTTCACCAATGGGGTGATGATAATAACTAGCTAACCAATTAGATAAGGATAATAGGCTTTTGTCGATAACCGGTTGCTGGTCAAGAACCTGGCTAATGGGCTTCAATTTGTCTAAAAATGGCGAGTCATCTGTTGTAGAAATAACAATACCAATGAGTTCTCTTGGACCAAATGGCACTCGAACACGACACCCGGGCAGTAAACCACTCTGTTCACACAAATAATCGAATAATTGTCGCTTGGGCAATGGCAGGGCAACTTGATAAATGGGCATGGGCGAAATTCGATTATCCTAGACGGTTTAGTGCCATCAAAGACACTATATGGTTAACAAACAGTCAAAAAACAACTTGATCAATACAGTCCTTTACATTAATATGCGCGCCTCTTTGCGGCAAGCCGCTATTTAATTTAATTTGCGTATGGTGTGCAACTTCGGGTTGTATAGCGATACGGCCCAGAAATGAGGTAATCCATATGAAACAAGATATTCATCCAGAATACACTGAAATGACTGCAACTTGCTCTTGTGGCAACAAAATTGTTGTTCGTTCAACCCTTGGGAGAGACATGAACCTAGACGTATGTTCAGCATGTCACCCATTCTACACTGGTAAGCAACGTAACGTTGACACTGGTGGCCGTGTTGATAAGTTCAAGAAACGTTTCGGTGCATTGGGCAAAAAATAAGCCTAACTGCTACGAATTCGAAAAGGCGCTTCAAGCGCCTTTTTTTGTGCCTATTAGGTTTAGTCCAAAGGCAAGGTTATTGGGCAATTACATCATGAATATGTTTGAGTGATGGCAACTTTCTCTCTGATTGATAGAATAAACGATTTAATCGTCCTAACAAATTAATAGAGCGAGTCGGATCTTTCGGCTTGCGGCGATGTGAGCTTGCTGTTTGTAAAAACTCCCAAGGTTTTAAATTCATGCTAGCTATCTGCTCAGAAGTAATTCCCTGAGCATGAATGGCAGATAAAATACGTTCTGTCTTACTTTCTTGTATTGGAATTATCTGTTTGGTGTAAACCTGAGCAAGGGGATCGCCAATTGCTGAAAGTGTATTATTAATAACCTGCCAGACTGAATCATGCTCAAAGGGATGATTATGGGGTGCATAGTAGCCCATTATTTCCCATTCCAATTCAACATTGCTGATGGCTATTGAGCTTTGCAACTCTTGAGAAAAAGACAAATCTGGTCGGGCACCAATGTTGTACACATCAACAGAAAAACCTAAACAGATCACTAAATCACCAGTGACCTTAGGGTCATGATATAAGGCTTCAAATGCTGCCCGCTTTACCCCCATCCAGCCATGTACCATAGGTGTTTGGGTAGCAAAATCACGCACATCATCAGGTAAATCTTCGCCATACTTTTCAATATATAAAGGAAGTGGATCTTGCTGAAGCTGATCGTCTGGTACCCATATCTCATATTCCTGACGATTATCTCCTTTACCACGACTTTTGATCCCATAGGATAAATTTGTTGGTCGACAAATATTACGGTCTTCGCCCACACGGTGAAAATATTCTGAACGGAAACGTTTAATAAAAGGGGCATCTAAGCCCGCAAGAGCAGCGGTGGGATAACGAAAGCCTAAATCGCTTTTTGCCACTAAAGAGAGACCAGGTAATACCTTGGTCAGAACCGATTTAACCCCCTTTAGAATGGCCAAATTAGGCAAAACGATGCTACGTTCAGGCTCGATACATTGCCTCTGCCCATCTGAACTCATAAATTTAGGCGTTTTATGATAATCATATTCAGCAAAACCAAGTTCAGCAGCATGGGCATTTCTAATCAGCGCTAAATCGGTGAATAACGCATCATGGTTTTTTATGTGTTTGATTAACGGTCGGTTATCAGTCATAGGCTAAGGAAAATTAGATTAGTATTATGTTGCGTATGGTAATCACGTTATAAAGGGATATGGGTTCTAACACAAGTGAAAGATTTGAAGTATGACCTAATGAAACGATATATAAACAACTCAAACTTTTATAGCATAAAAGGATAGAATATGAGTCTGAATGTGCTTAGTTGCAAACTCATATCACATTCATGAATAGTATTCATAGTCTCATCTGATATGTGCTTTGGTTTGAGCTATGCTACATTCCATTAACAGGTGAAAGCCGCTTTGCCATATCTTTAAAGATATACAACAGCGTTAAAATTAAAATAATAAGCTGATACCAATTATTTACCCGTAACCAAACATACCACTAATGACTAATATAACAATAAGTGGATGTACCCTACAAAGTAAGGACCTAGACAGTTATGTCTGATTTTCGACAAAAAGCATTGGATTATCATTCCAAACCTATTCCGGGAAAAATTAGCGTAGAACTAACTAAACCAGCGGAAAGTGTAACAGATTTAGCATTGGCTTATAGCCCAGGTGTGGCTGAGCCGGTTAGAGAGATTGCCGCAGATCCAAGCGCAGCGTATTTATATACCGGCAAAGGTAATACTGTGGCAGTTATCACCAACGGCACAGCCATTTTAGGCTTAGGTAACTTAGGGCCGCTTGCATCCAAACCTGTAATGGAAGGCAAAGCATTATTGTTTAAGCGCTTCGCCGGTTTAGATTCAATCGATATTGAAGTCACTCACCGTACAACCGAAGAGTTCATCAATACAGTGGCAAATATCGCAGATACCTTCGGCGGCATTAATTTAGAAGATATTAAAGCCCCTGAGTGTTTTGAAATTGAACAAGAATTAATAAAACGTTGCTCAGTACCCGTGTTTCATGATGACCAACATGGTACAGCCATAGTCACGGCCGCTGGAATGCTAAATGCCTTAGAGATCCAGGGAAAAAATATCGGTGACGTCAATATTGTGTGCATGGGAGCGGGCGCTGCAGCTGTTGCCTGTATGGAATTATTGATTAAATGTGGTGCGCAACGTGAACGCATATATATGCTCGACACTAAAGGCGTTATTCATACCCGCCGTGACGACTTAACTCCCCATAAATTAATGTTCGCTAACAATACTGATAAACGTACTTTAGAAGATGTCATGGAAGGAGCAGATGTATTTGTGGGTGTATCAGGACCTGATGTTTTGCCAGCTGAAGCCCTTAAATTAATGGCGGACAATCCGGTCATTTTTGCTTGTTCAAACCCTGATCCGGAAATAAAGCCCGAATTAGCCCACCAAACTCGTGATGATATCATTATAGCAACGGGTCGTTCTGATTATCCCAATCAGGTTAATAACGTTCTGTGTTTTCCATTTATCTTCCGTGGCGCATTAGATGTTAGAGCCTCTAGCATAAATGATGAAATGAAGATTGCTGCCGTTAATGCCATTCGCAGTATTGCCAAAGAGCCCGTTCCACAACAAGTGCTCGATGCCAGTGACATAGACAGTTTAGAGTTTGGTCGTCAATACATCATTCCTAAACCTATGGATCCTCGCCTGTGTAAACGAGTGGCAACAGCGGTTGCACAAGCCGCAATCGATTCAGGAGTTGCAGCAATTACAGAGATTCCGGAAAACTATTTGGCTTGATGTTAGCCACAAAGGAAAGGCGCAATGCGCCTTCTTTTTTAGCTCATATAAGTGCGATTAGTTGCTTATGCGCCAATGTGCAAAAGCAACTATTGCGAATGCTAAAACATAACACTTGAATGGGCTTAGAATATCAGTGCACCCCAAGGGAATATGAGGTGCCTGATTTTAAGGTTTAATTAGTCTCTATTGCGACCAAACTTATCGTGGCTACTCACCCAATGACCGCCAATCACTGCACAGGCAAGGGAAATATCCCCAGCTAACACTGTTGCAGCAACTATCTCAGCAAGTTTATTGGCTTTACCTGTGCCGTAACAGCCCATTAATTCCAAACACTCTTTTTGCGTAGGCAACCCCGTACCGCCGCCGTAAGTTGCGACAATTAACGAAGGTAAAGTCACTGACAGGTAGAAGTCACCATTTTCTAGCAACTCATGAGAAAGTAAACCTGCGTGGGACTCCACCACATTAGCTTCATCTTGACCTGTAGCAATAAATAACGACGCGATCCCATTCGCTGAATGTGGACCATTATAGGCAGCACCCGCCATCAACGCACCAGTATTAGCCAGCACAGTAGCGCGAGCCAACATTTTAGTGTCTACCTTCATGATTTTTTTGAGTACGTCTTTTTTCAACACGATCTCGGCAATAACTCGTTTACCACGAGAATGCAGCATATTCAGATGAGAGTGCTTTTTATCCGTATCCATATTGCCTGACAACAGATATTCACATTTTTCAGGATAGTTCGCGACAATCCACTCGCAGGCAGCCAGAGTGGCCTTACCCACCATATTTTGACCCGCAGCATCTCCGGTGGTGTAGTTGAAACGTAGATAACGTGTTTTCGAAACAGACCACTGCATAATGTGTTCAAGCTTACCAATACTAGTGGTTGTTTCTGCGGCAGCTTTAATTGCTAGAAAATGTTCATCAACCCACTTGCCAAACTCTCGAGCTTCTCTGGCGTTTGCGAAGATAAACGCAGGGGCGCGTTGCATGAATTGTTCTACTACTGTGGTGTTAACCCCACCACACTCGTTAATCACCCGCATACCTCGGCTGTAACTAGCAACTAGCGTCCCTTCAGTGGTAGCTAGGGGTACATGAAATAATCCATTCGCATACTCACCATTTACTTGAACGGGTCCGGCAATGCCTACAGGCATCTGTACTACACCGATGAAATTTTCGATATTACCTGGGAGCGCTTCAGGGTCGATAGAAAAATGCCCTGTATGTGGCAGTTCCGTGCCAGTTTGCTCAGTAAGGTATTCACGACGTTTTTGGGCCCACTCGAGACTATGATCATTCATTGTGTTGCGCGGGATACGTGGTGTTTTTACCATGTTGGCTTGTCCTCAATTGGCGATATTTATATGACTATCTATTCATTTCGTTGATTTATAAATAAAACAACTCATGTCCTGTATCTAAATGCCTTGATGCAATCTACTTGCCAAGGCAAGATTAATACACAAAGATGAATAAATCATGAAATTCACTCGAATCTTGACTATTTTTGCACCAATATTGGGATTTTACAATTGAGTATTGACGCAAATAAAACATAGTTTACTAACTGAACCAATTATTCCTTGCTTTAGTCATCCACTTCTTTGACTTCTAACCCCATGGCTTCCATTAACTCTCTGGCTTCTTTTGGAATACGATTAGGGTTATCTTTGCGCAAATCGTCGTCATCTGGAAGCGGTTGCCCTGTAAAAGCGTGCAAAAACGCCTCACACAACAATTCCGAATTGGTTGCGTGTCTTAAGTTATTAACCTGTCGACGTGTTCGCTCATCCGTAAGGACTTTTAATACCTTCAACGGAATTGACACTGTCACTTTTTTTACGAGTTCACTTTTTTTACCGTGTTCAGCGTAGGGATGTATGTATTTTCCGTTCCATTTTGCCATACTGTTGCTCTTTTATCTTTCTTATAAGAGGAAAGTCTAACCTCAAGTCTATTAGATGTCTAAACATCTTGACGGCTTATCATTCTCAGTTTAGTTTAGACGTCTAAACGGCTAATATTAGTTTTCACTGAAAAGTACTGACTAATTGAATCGATATTATTATTTTTTTACCTATTGGAGTACAGCATGGTCTCTTACGCACAAGGTATTGAGTCACTCAATCAGTCGCTGTCTGAATTACGTGATATCAATGTTTCTTTTGAATTTTTTCCGCCTAAAACGGAACAAATGGAACAAACACTTTGGAAATCGGTAGAGCGCCTTGCGCCTTTAAAACCAGCCTACATGTCTGTGACCTATGGGGCCAACAGTGGCGAGAGAGATCGCACCCATGACGTGGTTAAACGAATTCAAAATGAAACAGGTATTGCAGCGGTTCCACATTTAACCTGCGTAGATGCGGGTAAAGAGGAATTAATCCAAATTGCGAAAGATTACTGGCAGTCAGGCATAAGACGAATCGTAGCGCTAAGGGGCGATTTGCCGGCAGGTACTGAAAAAACTGAGATGTACGCTGCAGATTTAGTCAGCTTATTAAAAGATGTCGCCGATTTTGATATCTCTGTTGCGGCATACCCGGAAAAACACCCAGAAGCCCCTAATGCGCAGTTTGATTTGCTCAATTTAAAGCGTAAAGCGGAAGCTGGCGCGACCCAAGCGATTAGTCAATTCTTCTTCGATGCTGAGGTATTTCTGCGCTTTAGAGACCGTGCTGCCGCAGCGGGAATCGACCTAGACATTGTGCCAGGCATCTTACCGGTGACAAATTATCAAACACTGAAGCGATTCGCTGGGTTTACTAATGTACACGTGCCTAGCTGGTTACATAAAATGTATGATGGGTTGGAGCAAGACGATCAAACAACGCGAAACCTGCTAGGCGCAAGTATCGCAATGGATACGGTTAAAGTATTGGCCAAGGAAGGAATTCGTGATTTCCACTTCTACACTCTCAATAGAAGTGAGTTAAGCTACGCCATTTGTCATTTATTAGGTGTTCGAGCACAAAACGGATAAACTAGTGCGGTGATAAGTTAACGACGAGAGTGGCATGACGGAGCAAAACGGGTTTGCACAATTAAAAGCATTCTTAGGGCACGTTTACATAATAGTGCGCAATGTGCTCTACCACTGCCAAAAAGACAATATCGGTGTATCCGCAGGCCACCTGGCTTATGTGTCTTTACTTT
The DNA here is from genome assembly GCF_054782055.1 of Aliiglaciecola aliphaticivorans. Lineage (NCBI taxonomy): Bacteria > Pseudomonadati > Pseudomonadota > Gammaproteobacteria > Alteromonadales > Alteromonadaceae > Aliiglaciecola > Aliiglaciecola aliphaticivorans. The sequence continues at coordinate 23,855 of NZ_BAAGTF010000016.1, read as the reverse complement.
CGTTGGTGCCCTTTATTGTCGTATTTTTTAGTATTCTATCTGCTTTTCCTGCATTTTCAGAAGTGCGAGCTCACTTAGAAGAGTTTGTTTTTAATAACTTCATTCCTACATCAGGTGACGTTTTACAGAAACATATGACGGAGTTCGTCGATAACGCCTCTAAAATGGGGGCGTTGAGCATCGCGTTTCTGGTGGTGGTAGCGTTAACCCTCATTTCTAATGTCGATAAAACCCTCAATAGAATTTGGCAAGCTAAAAGTGAGCGCCCAGCCATTTACACCTTTGCCATATACTGGATGGTACTGACTTTGGCTCCTTTGTTAATAGGTGTCAGTGTTCTGGTCAGTTCGTATTTGGTTGGTTTGGCAAATTACGCCGATGAATATACCCCTGGTTTTAGTACGCTGTTGTTAAAAGTCGTTCCTTTTATCACCTCGGTAGTGGCCTTTTTTATCCTGTATATGGTGGTGCCCAACAAACAAATCAGTTACAAACATGCGTTGTCCGGAGCAGTATTGGCCGCCGGCTTGTTTGAGTTATCTAAAAAAATGTTTTCCATGTACGTCGAAAACTTTCCTTCATACCAAGTGATCTATGGTGCGATTGCAGTTATTCCCATACTATTCGTTTGGGTATATTTAAGTTGGATATTGGTGCTAGTGGGCGCTGAATTCACCCGCGCACTTGAGCGAGTGATGCCAGAAGAAGATACAGGCGAAGAACGTAATTTAATGCCGACTGACGAAAATTCTGAATAGACTATCTAAGTGAGAAAGTAAAATTCAGGGATAAACAACAGTGTTTAGTCAGCATAATTAAAAAGGGGCAACAGCCCCTTCTATTATGATTGAATGCTGCTGATAAAGGTATTGCTTTGGGAAATAGCGGAATTCATTTCTTGAATCAATACATCAATATCTTTTTTGATAAGATTAAACTCACCTTGTAAAGCCCCAACAGCGTTGGCATTAAGGTTATGTTTCAAATAAAGAACGTTATCTTGCAACGCTGAAAGCACAGGTGGCATTTTTGATTCAGCTTTGCGCATCGCAGTAATCAAGGTTTTATAACGTCGCTGTGTTTCTCTTAATTGTCTTTCACTGTCGCGTTTTAACTTAGCATTGGAATACTTTTCAAGTTCTTCAGCCCACTCGTCAAATAACGCTTCAGCAACGCTCTCAACCTTGTCAATACGGTTGGTCACGTTATCCGCAGCATCTTTGCTTGCTTCATATTGACTGCTGAGGTCTTCATAAACGTCTTGTAATTCACCACCGTCATAATTAATTAATTGACTGAATTCATCCAAGGCGGATGCAAATTGCTCTTGTGCATCTTCTTGAGAATCTTTTGCGTCTTCGACACGATCAACTAAGATATCGCGTTTCTCAACACCAAGTTTTTCCCAAGCTGCATAATATGCACTTTGGCAACCAAAGAGCACTAGACTAAAAAATATGATGATTAGTTTGTTCATATTATGGGCCTTTGTATTTAGCAGCATCAATGATAGCCCAAATATAAGCTATCCCCGCTATGACTCCTGGAACGACTAAGAACCACAAGGCCGCGCCACCAAAAAACACTATGGCGAAAATAAGCGCCGCCAAAATTCTGCCCTGCACCAGTTGTCCTAATCCAGGAAAAAAGATATTACAAATTGCAGCAATCACATTACCGCCAGATCCTTGTCCCGCCATTTTTGCCTCCAAAATCGCGTTATTGTTAAATAGAAAACTTATATTTTATCAATTAAGTGCTAAATTAAAGCAAATGGATTCAATAAACAAACAAAAGCGGAATTTATGAGCCATATATATCCACCTATAAAAACCTATCATAGCGAAATGTTAGACGTAGGAGATGGGCATCAAATTTACCTTGAACAATCTGGTAACCCTGAGGGCTTGCCGGTTTTGTACCTTCATGGTGGACCAGGTGCAGGTCTATCAGCAATGTATCGAAGTTTTTTTAATCCCGAAATTTACCGAATCATTGGCTTTGACCAGCGAGGTTGTGGTCAGTCACTGCCCTTTGCAAAACTCGAAAACAATACCACAAAGCACCTGCTCGAAGACATTGAACTTATTCGTCAACATTTAGCTATCAAAAAGTGGATGCTTTGCGGTGGCTCTTGGGGCACTACTTTAGCTTTACTTAGTGCTATCGCTAAACCAGAGACAGTGACTGCAATTATTTTACGAGGCGTTTTTTTAGGGCGAAAACAAGATTTCGAATGGTTCATTGAAGCAAATGGCGGTGCCGCCCAACTCTTCCCCGATTATTACACCGAATTCGTAGAGTTGGTGAAGAACGGCCCCAAAAACATGTCGATAACCGACCGCTTCTACCAGATTTTCTTGCATGGAGATGAACTCAGCCGCGTGCATGCTGCAAAATCTTGGTGTATGTGGGAAGAACGTATATCAGTGTTGAATAGCTCCATAAAGGAACACGACTTTCATCAAAACTTGAGTCGCGCTGCCAGTTTAGCGCTGCTGGAATGTCATTATATTAAAAATAACTGCTTCATATCGGAAAACCAAATTTTACAGAATATTCATAAAATCGATGCCATTCCAGGTACCATAATCCATGGGCGTTTTGATATCGTATGTAAGATGGAGAACGCATATACTTTGAGTAAAACTTGGCGTGAAGGCCAGTTGCTAGTTGTACCTGAAGCCGGACACAGTGCATCTGACCCAAGAATAAGCGATGCAATTTGTCACGCAACCGATAGAATGGCTAAATTTTTGAAAGAGAAACAATCTTGATAGCACTAATTCAACGGGTAACCCAAGCCCATGTAGAAATTGACAATAATATTGTTGGCCAAATAGACAAGGGCATGATGTTGTTGTTAGGAGTCGAAAAGTCAGACAGCGAAGAAACAGTTAAAAAGCTTGCCAATAAGCTGATGAAATTAAGAATATTTAGTGATGCTGAGGGTAAAATGAACCTTAATATTCAGCAATTTGGCGGAGCCATGCTAGTCGTTTCACAATTTACCTTAGTGGCTGATACTAGCAAAGGCAATAGGCCTGGTTTTTCCGATGCGGCTCCTCCAGAACAGGGGAAACATTTGTATCAACAATTTGTTGAATATTGCCAACAACAAGGTGTTGAATGCCAGACAGGCCAGTTCGGTGCCGACATGAAAGTATCGCTTACAAACGATGGCCCCGTTACATTTCATCTTCAAATAAATTAACCTATCTATTGTGCGTCGTCTGCGATTGCGTTTTAATGATGAACATTTTTCGCGGGCTAATATCTGTATCAAGTGAAGAGTTGACTGCGTCATTGGTTAAAATATCTTGCTTGAACTGACCTGTAATAAAAGAGACGACTTATTGTATGTATAGAATAGAAACACCTAAAACGGAGCAACAACTTGAAGAGTATTTCCATTTCCGCTGGGAAATGTTGAGAGAGCCGTGGAATCATCCATTAGGTTCGGAGAAAGATGAATACGAACAAGTAGGTGAGCATCGAATGGTGGTTGATGGAAACGGTAAAGTCGTTGCCGTAGGCCGAGTTCATTTGAACATGTCTGAAGAGGCCCAAATCAGACACATTGCCGTTGCAAAAGAATGCCAAGGCAAAGGATTAGGCAAGCTGATCTATTCTGCTTTAGAGGAAGTGGCGCGTCAGCAAGGTGCAAAGCGCTTAGTAACCAACAGCCGCCGTATTTCCATTGAGTTCTTCGAAGCGTGTGGATTTGTGGTTGAAAAAGAAGCGCCAACTGAAATGGGAAAACTAAAACGTTCTCAAATGATCAAAAAGCTGTCCGATGTAAACCAGGTCATGTTGCACCCCAAATGGTGCCAAGAGCTTCAAAACACCTGGCATGAAACTATTCCAATTAGTGAGCAAATGGGAATACAGCTTTATCAATATAGCGGCAAAACCCTAGAGGTTCGTGCTTCGTTAAATAAAAACATTAATTTGCATGGCACTATGTTCGCCGGCAGTATTTTCTCGTTAGCCACATTAACGGGCTGGGGCATGATCCACTTAAAACTCAAAGAAAAAGCACTAGATGGAGAAATAGTGTTGGGAGACGGCGATATTCATTACCACAAACCCATTACCATGCAACCTAGAGCTTTATGCAATATTGAGTCCCTAGAAGGTAAACTCGATTTGCTAGAAAGAAAGAAAAAAGCCGCCGTGAAACTACAGGTAGATATATTAGATGGTGAATCACCGGTAGCTGAATTTAAAGGGGTCTTCTGGATATTGCCGAGTAAAAACACTGAATTAGAACAAAAAGACTGAGCAAATAAGCAGACACAAAAAAGCGCGAATAATTCGCGCTTTTAAAAACTGCATTCAACCAAAATTGAACTCGTTAATTATGCTGCCATTGCAGACTGCAACTTTTTCATTGCATTCTTTTCAATCTGACGCACACGTTCAGCAGAGACTTCGTATTTATCAGCCAAATCTTGAAGTGTTAGTTTGTCATCTGACAACCAACGGGTTTGAATGATATGTTGACTACGTTCGTCTAAGGTTTTAATTGCCGAATGCAGACGTTTAGAAGCATTAGTATCCCAATCGGAATTAATCACTTCATTTTCTACATCGGTGGTTTTGTCTTCTAAAAATTGAACAGGAGCAAAACTGCCACTCTCATCATCATCAGCAGACAAATCGAAGGCTTGGTCTTGGCTACTCATGCGAGCTTCCATTTGCAGTACTTCTTTAGTACTTACACCTAGCTCTTCAGCTACTTTCTGCACTTCAGCATGGGTAAACCAACCCAAACGTTTTTTGTTTTTACGCAGGTTAAAAAACAATTTACGCTGTGCTTTAGTCGTTGCAACTTTAACAATACGCCAATTTTTCAGTACGAATTCGTGAATTTCTGCTTTTATCCAATGTACAGCAAAGGAAACTAGTCTCACACCCACAGTTGGGTCGAAACGTTTTACTGCCTTCATCAGACCAATGTTACCTTCTTGAATAAGGTCAGCTTGGGGTAATCCATAGCCAGAGTAAGATTTAGCAATGTGTACAACAAAACGTAAATGAGACATCACCAGCTTACGCGCCGCTTCAATGTCTTCATCTCGTTGCAACCGTTCTGCTAGCTGTCGCTCTTCTTCCACAGTGAGCATCTCAATGCTGCTAACAGCTTGAATATAAGATTCAATGCTACCACTGTGAGGAACGCTTAATGCCATAGCTTGCATATTTGTGCTCATGTTCACCTCGTTATTCGTTACAGCCCAGTATTCTATCAACACATACGGGCAAAGCCAATTATCTATTACGTATATAGACCGTAAAAGGTCAAAAATAATTCACTTAAACTGAAAAAATTTGTCTATATCACAGACATCCAAGTTATATGGGGACGAAGAATCATATTTAAAGGTTTAATTTTAAATTAAAATAGATCAATATACTCGTCTAAAATTCGATCAAGATGAACAAGTATTAGGCAAGGATAAATGTTTTCATACATTGCACGACAAGCTATTTTTGACAAACAGTTGCATGTATTTGCTTATGAGTTACTTTTCCGTGATGGTGAAGATAACGCGATCCCTGATATTGAATCTAATGAAAAAACGGCAAAAATAATTGCAAATAGTCATTTCTCCCTAGGGATCGAAGAAATCACTGATGGTAAAGGGGCCTTTATCAATTTTCAAACGGATACCTTACTCTACCGATTCCCCACCATGCTAGAGCCACACACTGTAATCGTTGAGTTAGCGAGTAATACAGAGGTATCAAAAACATTAATAGAAGCCTGTAGACACATTAAGGGTTTAGGCTATAGGTTCGCCATTAGCGAATATGATTTTGACGCCAAATGGGACCCCTTACTGGCCATAATTAACTTCATTAAAATAGATGTATCCAACACTGATTTAACATTAGTTGAAAATAATAAATCACGTTTTGATCAAGGAAAAATCAAGCTAGTCGCAACCGAAGTTGAAAGTCAGACGTTGTTTACACGCTGTTCGGAACTGGGGTTCGATTTTTATCAAGGGTACTTTTTCGCTAAACCTGAAACCCACAGACAAAAAAACATACCGAGTGCTAAGCTTAATTTACTCGATTTAATGCGTGAAAGCGCTAACCAAGAATTCGACTTCGATAAAATACGTCAGATAGTTGAAAAAGACGTTGCCCTTTCCTTCATGCTATTGCGCTTCATAAACAACCCAATTATGAATAAACGGAATAAAATTAACTCCTTAAGTCATGCATTGAATTACATGGGTGAAGTAGAAATCAAGAAGTTTATCGCTTTGGTCGCTATCGCAAATTTGAGTGATGAAAAGCCAACCGAATTAATTCAGTTATCTTTGGTGCGTGCTAAGTTATGTGAACTTATTTCTTTGGCTAAACAAAATGCTGACAATCCGCCCAAAGGTTATCTGGTCGGTCTATTTTCGCTGTTAGATGCGCTGTTAGATCAGGATATGTCAAAATTACTTAGAAAATTACCACTAAGCGACGACTTAAACGATGCGCTAAATGGGGTAAATGGACAACTTAGAGATTATTTAGTGGTTGCTCGCGCATTTGAATATGGTGATTGGAAAGGTGTCAGTCATCATTCAACTAAACTTGAACTTGATCAAGACATGTTGCATAGTTTTTACAATGAGTCGATAAAATGGGCATCCGCTTTAGCGAGCTCAATTCGTCAATGATCAGATGATCAGAAATAACAAATTAGATTTTGTATCAATGGAATAATAGGGGCTTTAGATGTTCGCTTTTGTGGCTCGGCAACCAATTTTAGACAGGGATAAAGAAGTATTTGCCTATGAATTGTTCTTCAGGGACGGCAAAAATAACTGTTTTCCTGACAAACTTGTTGATCCCTCTCAACCTCAACCACAAAATCAATCAAATTTAAAATTAGCCTTAGACGATATTTCCTGTCAGAAAACGTCTTTTATCAATTTTACCAATGAAACTATTTTAAAAGGTCTACCAAATAGCCTGGATCCCAACACCGTGGTGGTGGAAGTATCAGAAGCGAGCGATGGCGAAGATTCAATCATTGAAGCCTGTCAAAATATCCGCAACATGGGCTTTCAAATAGCCCTAAATGAACCAAAATTAACCACTAGTAGCGAGTTATTGAGCTTAGTTGATATTGTTAAAATTGACACTTTCCAACACTCCTTTCCTAATATCGCGAAACAAATGCCGCGGTTTTCCCATGCCAACGTGAAAATGGTTGCAGATAATGTAGATACACTTCAAAACTTTATATCATTCAATGATTTAGGATTTGATTATTTTCAAGGTTATTTCTTTTCGAAGCCGCTTAATATTAACCAAGCCCCTTTGCCTGTAAACAAATTGTCACTGGTCGAATTAATCGGCGAAACGGCCAATGAAAGTTTTGGTATTGATCGCATAAATGAAATTATTGAAAGAGATGTGGGGTTGTCATACATGTTGTTGCGATTCATCAACAACCCAATGATTAATAAACGTTTTAAAATCACGTCTTTGAAACATGCTTTAAACTACATGGGTGAAGTTGAGATTAAAAAATTCATCGCTTTGCTGGCATTAGCAAATCTTGCTGATGATAAGCCGATGGAGTTACTGCATATGTCTCTGGTGCGAGCCAAGTTCTGTGATTTAATTGCAAAGCACCGCAAAGTTGGAGATAACCCACCCACTGGATTCATGGCTGGATTATTTTCCTTATTAGACGCTTTGTTAGATCAAGACATGCAGGAACTCGTCACGAAAATGCCCATTGTAGATGAAGTGAAATTTGCATTGTGCGGCGGAAAAAACGATTTTTACCTGTACATTTTATTGGCCAGAGCATTCGAAAGTGCAACTTGGATGAAAGTCAGAAAAATCTCTGAAGTACTGGAAATTGAGCAAAAATACTTACATCACATGTTCAATCAAGCCGTTTTATGGGGCAATACTATTCGCCAGTCCATCTCTCCCCATTATCCCAAAGCAATCGCTTAGATAGTATAGAGCCATAATAGCTTTAACTATGTGACTAAGGGCCGAAAAAACCGCTAAACCTATTTTGGTTCGATACTTCTGACATGTTTTTGGACGGAAATCATTGAACCAGCTAAACCTAAAAAGATCGATACACCAAGCATAACGAGCAGAGAAGTCAGGTCTAAGCCAGTCAGGTCGAAATTCTTGTCATACTGCGCAGTCAATGCATCAATGCTTCCTCCCATCCACCAAAGCAAGAGAATGACTGCAAACCAAGCCATTAACCCTCCCAATAAGCCATACCACATTCCTGTGTACATAAATGGACGGTGAATGAAGCCATCGGTAGCACCTACCAGTTTCATGACCAAGATTTCATCCCGTCGACTTAGAATATTGAGACGAATGGTGTTGCCTATAATTAACACCACCGCAAGGAATAGCAGAAGGGCAACTGCGTAGATAAGTTCTTTAGCAATAGATAAAAAACCATGTAAGCGCTCCAACCATTTAATATCGAGCTTACCCACCTCTACATGGCGTTCTCGATTCAGTTTGTCTAGTAACTGTTTTGCCGCCAATGGCGATGTATTTTGCGAAGTAGGATTAACTAAAATAACATCAGGCAATGGATTTTCATCCAAATAGTTTAATGCTTCACCCAAGCCACTTTGTTGCTGAAACTCAATCAACCCTTGGTCTGCTGGAATATAAGTCACAGAATCTATTTCTGACCACAGACCAAGCCGTGTAACCAATTGATTGGCATCTTTAGATTGCGTTCCTTTACGCAGAAATAGTGTTATTTCAGAAGCCTGTTGCCAATTTTCAGCAATCGACTCTGCATTTTTAACTAAAATATAAAAAGTACTAGGCAATGTGATACTTAAACCAAGCACACCTACTGTCATCATTGATGCTAAAGGCGCTCGCCATAATTCACCTAAACTACCCAATGCTTGTCTAACGTGACTGACAAAAAACATGTTAATACGTTGCAGCATGCCAATTTTTGACGAATAAGCCCCCTGAGGTCGACCTTTAAACAGAATACTCATTAAAAATCGTACTCCTTAGTCTCTTCATTGTCCCATTCTTCACTCAAACCATCGGTGATCATTTGCCCTTGTTTCAAAGTTAAGGAACGATATTTCATTCTAGCTATTAAGCCTAAATCATGGGTCGCAATAAAAACGGACACCCCAGCTTGATTAAAATCTTCGAACAAACGAATGATTTCCATGGATAACTTAGGATCTAAATTACCTGTAGGCTCATCCGCCAACAACAATGGTGGTTTATTCACTACCGCTCTGGCAATCCCAACACGTTGTTGTTCTCCCCCTGAGAGCATCAATGGGAAGCTTCTAATTTTGTCACGCAAGCCTACCATTTCCAGGGCGGCATGCACTCGTTTGGTTGTTTCTTTGTGGGAATAACCTTCAATGACAAGGGGCAATGCAACATTATCAAAGACCGTTTTATCCAGCAGTAATTGATGACTTTGAAAGATCATTCCGATGTCTCGACGAATGTAGGCAATTTGTCGCCGATGTATGGTATTTAGATCATGGCCATTGATAAGTACTCGTCCCACAGTTGGGCGTTCCATGATGCTAATGAGTTTCAACAGAGTACTTTTACCCGCACCTGAATGGCCGGTCAAGAATGCCATTTCACCCGGCTCAACATGAAAGCTAACTTTACGTAAAGCTTGCTGTCCGCCCGGATAGGTTTTACTTACCTGTTCAAACTTGATCACGATATTACCTACACTTAACTTTCGTTATCTTGAAATAGCGCTTCTACAAACTGTTGACTTTCAAATGGACGAAGATCATCAATTCCTTCACCTACCCCAATATAACGAATAGGTACGTCAAACTTGTCGGCGAGTGCGAATATGACGCCACCTTTAGCGGTGCCATCTAACTTCGTCAACGTAATCCCACTTAGTCCTACTGCTTCATGGAATAGTTTAGTTTGGCTAATCGCATTTTGTCCGGTTCCCGCATCGATAGTAAGCATAATTTCATGGGGTGCTTGGGGATTGATCTTTTTCATCACCCGCACCACTTTTTTGAGCTCTTCCATCAAATGATCTTTATTCTGTAGTCGACCAGCAGTATCAGCAATCAAAATATCCATATTTTTGGCTTTAGCTGATTGCAACGCATCAAAAATGACCGAAGCACTGTCTGAGCCAGTTTGTTGTGCAACGACAGGAATATTATTACGTTCACCCCAAACTTGAAGTTGCTCAACGGCTGCGGCTCGGAAGGTATCTCCAGCGGCCAACATCACTTTTTTACCTTGTTGTTGGAATTGCTTTGCTAGTTTGCCAATGGTTGTGGTTTTACCCACCCCGTTAACACCCACCATAAGAATCACAAAAGGTCCGTCCGTCCCATCAATATCAAGTGGCTCACTGGCTTGTCCTAAGATATCCGACATTTGCTGTTTCAAAAGTTGATATAAGGCTTCGCCATCTTTGAGTTGTGAACGATTGGCACTTTCCGTCAATTCGTTAATAATTTTAGTGGTTGTATCCATACCTAAATCGGCAACTAACAGCTGAGTTTCAAGCTCTTCGAATAAGTCGTCATCAATGGTTTTGCCTTTAAACAAACTAACAAAACCACTGCCTAAATTTTGCTTAGTTCGTGATAGCCCACGTTTTAGCTTGCTGAAGAAGCCCTCTGGCTCTGGCTCTGGCTCTGGCTCTGGCTCTGGCTCTGGCTCTGGCTCTGGCTCTGGCTCTGGCTCTGGCTCTGGCTCTGGCTCTGGCTCTACAGCAGTTTGTAGCGGTGGGGGCAAATCGTCAACGGGTTTAGACGACTTAATGTTGTCATTGTCGACACGATTAGGAGTCTCAATTTCCCCCTCCGCAGCAGTGCTTGAAGTCTCATTAGGTACGGTTTCTTTAATCAGCTCTTCTGGCGTTTCCGACACGGAGGATTCTTGCGTCTCAACGTCTTTCTCATTGATATCCTGCAGCGCCTCATCTTGTTCGACGGACGGTGTTGATTTTTCATCTTTATCTTTATTGAACCAGCGGAAAAATTTAGACATGCTTAAGTTAATTCTCTTGATAATGTGAGTCTGCGAAATTGTCTTTCTAAGCAACAACAACCGACTTATATATAGTTTCTTGATAGCGACCTGACTTTTCACAAAGTGTGCATGCAGAAAAGTGCTTAAAGGTATACACTATCGTCCAATTTTGACAATCATAGCATTTCTTGGATTCATGAAGCGAGGCGTAAAAAAGCAAAATGCCATCACTGGCTCAATCAGGGTGATAAGTGGCAAGTGGCGAGGCAGAAAGTTAGCTGTTTTAGAGGCACAAGGTTTGCGTCCTACAACGGATCGGATGAAAGAAACCTTATTCAACTGGTTAATGCCCTACGTGCATGAAAGTCGTTGTTTAGATATGTTTGCAGGCAGCGGTAGCCTTGGCTTTGAAGCCCTTTCAAGACATGCAACTAGTGCAACCTTTATCGAATTAGATAAAATGGCTGCGAAGGTGATTAGCAGCAACCTTGAAAGGTTACAGGTATCCGAACAACAGACTCAGGTTATTCAGGGTAATAGTCTTGAGGTATGTAATCGCTTATCTGACAATTTCGATCTGATTTTTATCGATCCGCCCTTTAATGCTGGATTAGTCCCCAAGGCAATCGATGCCATTAGCATAAATAATTTAGCGACTACCGACAGCATTATTTACATCGAGTGTGAAACTCAAAACCAAGGATACTCAGTTCCAGAAAATTGGCAGTGTATCAAAGAAAAATCTACCCAAAGTGTGTCGAGTAAACTCTTTAAAGTGAATTAATTTCTAAACCAATATTTGACACACCTTCGCTTGTTGCCATTTCCCTAAGTAGTTTCACGCTCTTCGCCCCTTCAGGCAAGTCGCTGATTTGCTCTAATAATTCATTCTGAAATGCCACTTCCCACTGCATTAGAGGATGCTCTTTTATTTCTTGAGAGCTCAATGATTGTTCAGATACCAGTTCAACAAAAGCTTCTACACTACCTTGGGATAACTTCGATACTATGACAGCACCTTGAGGTTCATCATTGGTGATTAAAGAGATAATAGCCGCCAATGAAATGGCCGCATCAATAGCGGGATACACCCCAAAGCTATCGTGTTCCGCGGCATCAGGGGTCACATTCTCAATTTTTTCTAACTGTAAAGTGAAGTTGATTTTTGAGCCAGTGCGAGACAGCCACTGCCATATCGCTTCCATAGACTTATGGAATTGCCCTTCATCGTCGAACTCTGCCGTTTCACAAAACAATTGAAAGTTTGGCTTCATCCGCTCAGCTAGTGTTGCTGCGTAAGCAACTGCATGCCAGCCAGTTAACTCTCGAACTTTTTGAAATGTATTTAATTTAGCGCTCAATTCGTCACTCCAATTGAAAAGTAATTACCGACGCCATCGAGAAACATTTGTATCGACAACATAATAAGTATCATGCCCATTAAACGCTCTATGGCAATCAAGCCTCGTTCTCCAAGAATCTTAAAAAATACACCGGAAAACAATAAAATACTTGCCGACACAGCCCAAGCTGAAAAAAGCGCTAACGACCAATCAAACATTCTTAAGGGGTCCTGATTAGCCAGTAATATTAAAGCAGCCAACAGTGAGGGACCAGCTATCATCGGGATAGCTAAAGGAACAATAAAAGGTTCTTGCTCACCAACATCGTCGTCGTGGCAACCTTTGTTCGGAAAAATCATGCGAATTGCAATCAAAAATAAAATGATACCGCCAGCAATACTCACAGCTTGTTGTTTCACATTTAAGAAATCGAGTACAGCCTGCCCACTGAATAAAAAGATGAACATAATTAGCAATGATAAAATCAATTCTCGTGCTAATACTTTGCGACGCCGCTTGGGTTCTATCGATTTCAGGATGGACATAAATATAGGTAAATTTCCTAACGGATCCATGATAAGAAACAACATTACCGCAGCAGACCAAATATCCATTATACCTCCAAAAATCTCAAATTCGCGGCATTGTAAACCTATTTAGAGTTTATCCATAATCGAATATAAAACTATTGTAACTCCTTTGCCTAGTTAGCCTCTAATTCTGGAAAATTGCAAACAGCCAATCCCTTCAACAGACTCCCAAAGGCAATCCCGCCCACTTTGTATTACTTTTGTATATTTAAACAATGGATTGAAGTATCCATTTACAGCAGAATTGAGAACAAAACCTTAATGGCAGGATTAATAACATCTAACCCTAGATTCAGAATTGAATGGTAAAGCGGTTCAGCATAGTAGTGAACCGCTAGCAAGAGTAGAAATTGTCTTTTATGCCTCTAATAGAGCTTGCGCAATACCCCTGATGCCGATACCACTGCCCCCAGCGGGCATGTGACTGGTACCGCTACCATTATATGCAGCGGCTAAATCAACATGTATCCATCCTTTACCTTGGTTACCCACGAAACGAGATAGGAAACCTGCTGCATTTGACGCGCCGCCTGCACCTCCTCCTTTTTGTGCCCGACTGTTTGCTGTATCGGCGAACGGCGAAGGACATTTATCTTGATGCCAGAGTTCTAAGGGAAGCGGCCAAACTGGCTCATTTTGTTTTTCGGATTGAATAATAAATTGTTGTAGGGCAGGTTTATCTAGTGAAAAAACCGCATTGTAGTCACCACCGGTAGCTGCAACAGCTGCGCCAGTAAGAGTAGCCGCATCAATAATTAAAGGAGCATTGGTTTCACTAGCCGCCATTAAGCCATCGGCCAATACCAATCGCCCTTCTGCATCGGTATTCACAATTTCAACTGTCACGCCGTTTTTATAAGTTAAAATGTCACCGAGTTTGTATGCATGACCACTGACTAGGTTCTCAGCACAACACAAGAATAATTTAACTCGCTTGTTCAAACCTTGCATGATGGCAAGTCCCAGAGCACCTGTAACGGTCGCTGCGCCGCCCATATCGCACTTCATACTCAACATGCCTTCACTACTTTTCATGCTGTAACCGCCACTATCAAAGGTGATACCTTTACCTACAAGGGCTGCAGCCACTTCAGCATTTTCGTCTTCAGATGGGTTGTAGTCTACTTCTAACAATACCGGGGGACGTTCACTGCCCCTGCCAACGTTATAAATTCCTACCCAGCCAGCATCTGCTAGTTCTTCACCTACACAATATTTAACAGATACATGATCACCAGCCAGCTCAGTTAACCAGTCAACACTGCGTTTTGCCAACTCTTGTGGTGACAGTTGCTCCGGGGTTTCATTAATTAGGTCACGGGTGAAGCATAAAGCGGCATAACGTTGCTCTAAACTTTTCTTATCAGCACTGTCTAGCCAGGTAATTTTCCCTGCGTTTCGCGCTCGACGATAACTAGAAGCTAACGACCATTGTTGTTCTTCGCTCCACTCTCCACTAAAGGTGATACCTGCTAAATTCATCCCATCCAACTTACGGCCTACCACTGCGATTTTGGATAATTGCGTATCGATAGCATCGCCAGTGCTCAAGTGAATTGTCGCCTTACCAGCATCAAAACTCACAAGGGCATTCTCCCCCCATTGTGCAGGTGCTGTTTGATAACTGAGTTCGACTAAAAGATGTGACATACTGGTTTCCTTTTTCTTTGGCATCCGATACAGATTTCACTTAGTATCAGAGAAGTTTGCGCAGTCTAAAGCGCATGGTATGAGAGGTAATATGCTGTTCCCTAATCCACTTATCAAGGGCAAACTAATAAAACGCTACAAACGGTTCTTAGCCGATGTAGAACTTTCAGATGGTTCAATCGTCACGGCTCATTGTCCAAATACAGGTGCAATGACAGGTTGCGGCGACCCTGGTTTTGAAGTGTGGCTAAGTCCAGCTAACAATCCTAAGCGAAAACTTGCCTATACCTGGGAGCTAAGCAAGAACCAGCAAGGTGATTGGATTGGCGTGAATACCCAAAATGCGAATAAGTTGGTAGCGGAAGCTCTTGCCCTCTCCAAAATAGAAGAATTAGCAAAGTACCAAGACTATAAAGCAGAGGTAAAATATGGAGAAGAAAATAGCAGAATAGATTTTATGTTAACCTCCGATAATCTGCCCGATTGTTATGTTGAAGTAAAATCCGTTACCTTACTAAGGGGTGGGCAGGGATATTTCCCTGATGCAAAAACCCAACGCGGTAGTAAACATTTACGCGAATTAAGTGGAATTGCAAAAGCCGGAAAACATGCGGTTTTATTATTTTGCAGTCAACATACCGGGATTAAAAATATCCGCATTGCTGAGGATATAGATCCAGAATATTCGGCGACTTTACAAGCAGCAATTGATGCGGGGGTACAAATTATCGCCTATGGCTGTAAAATGTCTGAACAAAAAGTGCAATTAAATCAAAAGCTAAGTTTCAATCTGTAAAAAAAAGGTTGATTTTTTATTTAAGGAGTCTATGTTTGCGAGTCGTAAAAAACGGCACATCGTTTTTTATTCAATAAAATTGGTATCTACTAAGCCAATTTTACCGCTTTTAAAGCGTAACAGTTACATATATTCGACCGAGCCTAATTTGCTAGGATAATAGCAATCTGCTATATATCCTCATTCGCTAAACAACGTTTGTGTCGTAGTGTAGGAGAATTGGCACATGCCATCTGGAAAAGAAAAAAGTTTAGGATTAATAGCACTAGCTGGTCTAACTCCTTATCAGGAAAAAGACGGCGAAGAGTATATGAACGATGCTCAACTCGAGCATTTCCGTAAAATATTGTCAGCATGGCGCTCTCAACTTCGTGAGGAAGTAGATCGTACTGTTCACCATATGCAGGATGAAGCGGCTAATTTCCCAGATCCAGTAGATCGTGCTGCTCAAGAAGAAGAGTTCAGCTTAGAGCTTCGTACTCGTGACCGTGAACGCAAGTTAATTAAGAAGATTGAAAAAACCTTAAAACGAATCGAAGAAGACGATTTTGGTTTTTGCGATACATGCGGCATTGAGATTGGTGTAAGGCGTTTAGAAGCTCGCCCCACCGCTGATTTATGTATTGATTGTAAGACCCTAGCTGAAATTAAAGAAAAACAGCTGCAAGGTTAATTTTTTTAAGATAATTCAAAAGCCGCTAACTTGCGGCTTTTGTCGTTTCTAGGGCGTTAACTTTAAGTTGCTGATTATTTATGAACCAAACTAGTTATGTCGGCAGGTTTGCACCAAGTCCTTCTGGGCCTCTGCATATGGGTTCACTCGTCACGGCCATTGGCAGTTTTTTACAAGCCAAAGTAAATAATGGCAAGTGGCTACTGCGTATTGACGATATTGATCCGCCTAGAATTCAAGCTGGCGCGATTGAAAATATTCAGGCCACGTTAATTGCCCATGGCTTGTTTTGGGATAGCGACGCTATTTTTCAAAGCCAAAATAAGCTGAATTACGACACTATATTAAGCCAACTCCATAGCCAAAATTTGCTTTACCCATGTGAATGTACTCGTGGGCAAATTAAGGCTAAAGGTGAATTCTATACTGGCACCTGCAGAGACAAAGCCCAGGTCAAGCCACCTTTTTCCTTACGTATAAAAAATCAATTTGAAATTTCCCAGATTAACGACCGCCGGTTAGGGACACTCAAAGTCAATAACCAAGCAACCCAAGAAGATTTTATTGTGAAGCGCAAGGACGGTTTGTATGCATACCATCTCGCATCAGTGGCGGATGATATTCAGATGGGTATTACTGAAATTGTTAGGGGAGAGGATTTAATTACTGCAACGGCATGTCAATGGGCGTTATTTAAGACCTTAGGTAAGCCTGTACCAGGATGTTTGCATTTACCCCTAGTGACGTTTTCAGATGGGCGTAAATACAGCAAACAAAACCATGCGCCGAGTTTAGATTTAGGCAGGCCCGCGAAAAACCTTACTGAGGCTTTGGCTTATCTTAATTTAACCTTACCGAAGTCACTTCAAAGTAATCAACAGGTAGACGAAATTCTGGCTTGGGCGACCCAAGCTTGGACTGATTCATTGTCTAGGGTTAGAAAATAATCATCATTGCTAAGTCGACGTTATTTCCTAGCTATGACATAACTATGTTTGTATCGCTAAAACGAAACGGCCCTTAAACTGAAAAGAACGTTTCAAAATGTGGCGGGATTCTGCATTGTTTGCAAAGCAAAACAGGGATAATTTGTCACTGCCTGGTGCAGATGACACAAAATTAGCCATAACTTGCTATAGCAACAGATAGAAAATACTTTTCATCCAGTATATCATTGCGCGCCAATTAAAATAATTTGTGTTATCAGGAGCCAACGCATCATTTCTCGAGTGATCAAAAAGGTCAAAAACGCTTTGACAAAAAACACGGAAGAATATCATTCGGATTTACTCAATCCGAAGGTTATCACTCGCGCTGAGCATGGCATTTCTAGAAAAGGCATCAGTGACAACGCTTTAAAAGTTTTGTATCGCTTAAATGGTGCTGGATTCGATGCTTATTTAGTCGGCGGCTGTGTCCGCGATCTGATTTTGGGATTACAACCCAAAGACTTCGATGTTGTTACCAATGCCACTCCTGATGAAGTAAAAGCCCTGTTTAGAAATTGTCGATTAATCGGTCGTCGCTTTCGCTTAGCCCATGTGGTTTTTGGTCGAGAAATCATTGAAGTGGCCACCTTTAGAGGTCATCACCAAAACAGCACCGATGAAAAAGGTAAAAAAGCTGCCGAAGTACTCGGTAAACAAAGTCAAGAAGGTCAAATTCTTAGAGATAATGTTTTTGGTAGCATTGAAGAAGATGCCGAGCGCCGTGACTTTACGGTCAATGCCATGTATTACCGGGTAACCGATTTTACGGTGACAGACTTTGCCAACGGGATGCAAGCGATTAAAGACAAACGTCTAGAGCTAATTGGTGATCCTGAAACCCGTTATCGTGAAGACCCGGTGAGAATGTTACGGGCGGTGCGCTTTGCTGCCAAACTGAATATGCAAATCAGTCCAAAATCTGCCGAAGCAATACATCAATTGGGTAGTTTATTAAACAATATTCCCCCTGCCCGCCTGTTCGAGGAAGTCATTAAACTGTTTATTTCTGGGCAAGGGTTAAGAACCTTTGAATTAATGCAGGAATATGATCTTATTCAACCGCTTTTTCCACAGCTAGCGCCCCTGTTGAAAAGCAATGACAGCCGGGAAATTCAGTTTATTAGCAAGATGCTAATGAACACGGATAATCGTATTAATACCGGTCAAAGAGTCACTCCGGCATTTATGTATGCCGCATTTCTGTGGTACCCAATTGAAGAGCACTGTCAAAAACTCATGGACGAAGCCGGCTTGAATCATTTCGATGCATTTAATATCGCCGTTAACGACGTCCTGCACAGACAAATACAACGCATTATGATCCCCAAACGCTTTTCCAGCATGATGCGAGAAATCTGGTTATTGCAATTACGCTTGCCAAAGAGATTTGGGCGCAGAGCTTATCAAATGCTGGAACATGCTCGTTTTCGTGCAGCCTATGATTTCCTGCTCATCCGTGGTCAAATTGAGGGTGGAAAACTGCTTGAGCTAGCGGATTGGTGGACTGAATTTCAAGAGGTTTCTCCAGAACAACGCAAACAAATGCTAACTAAGCTTAGGGAAGCGGAAGGCGGCCCAGCTCGTCGTTCTCGCCGTCGCCCGAAAAGAAAGAAACCCAGCGCTTCCTAATGCACCCCGTAACTAGCTACATAGGTTTGGGCAGTAATTTGGCCAAGCCTGACCAGCAATTGCAAGAGGCGTTGCGGGCAATTCACGAACTGAAAGACACTCATGTAACAGAATGTTCTAGTTTTTATGCAAGCAAACCTATGGGTCCCCAAGATCAGCCAGATTATGTGAATGCCGTTGTCGAAATAGCCACAAAGCTGTCTGCCGAAGACTTACTCTCACAATTACAGGCAATTGAACAGACCCATGGACGCCAACGAAAATCCGAACGTTGGGGGCCTAGAACCTTAGATTTAGATATTATTTTGTACGGCAATGAGCAAATCCAAAGCAACGATTTGGTTGTGCCCCATTACGGAATGAAAACACGAGAGTTTGTACTTTATCCGTTACGTGAGATAGCCCCTGAACTCGTGTTACCATGTGGCGATTCTTTAGTTTCTGTATTAAAAAGTGTCCCTAAAAATGGCCTTGAAGTGATCAGAAAGGATGTGACTTGGAAATAAATAAAAGTGAGCAAGCTTCTAACTTTGTTGCACTTTTCAGTTAGCAGAAGGTGATTAATATGACTAAGAAAGTAACTACGTCAACCTTGTTTAAAATGAAACAAGATAAACAAAAAATTACAGCGCTAACAGCTTATGACGCTAGCTTCGCCAAGCTATTTGATGAGCAAGGGATTGATGTGATTTTAATTGGTGATTCTTTAGGAATGGTGCTGCAAGGTTGCGATGACACCTTATCCGTTACAATAGAAGATATCGCCTATCATACCGCATCTGTTCGCAAAGGCACCGAACGCGCTTTTGTCATCGCCGATATGCCTTTTATGAGCTACGCCACACCAGAGCAAACATATACTAACGCAGCTAAGCTGATGGCAGCGGGTGCGAGTATGGTGAAAGTTGAAGGCGGTGATTGGCTACTCGAGTCGATTAAAGGCCTCAATTTACGCGGCGTGCCCGTGTGCGGGCATTTAGGACTTACTCCCCAGTCTGTTCACGTTTTTGGTGGCTTCAAAGTCCAGGGTCGCGAAGACTTACAAGCAGAACAACTTTTTGAACAAGCGGAGGCCTTGGCTCATGCTGGTGTGCAATTGCTAGTTTTAGAGTGTGTCCCATCCTCTTTAGCTGAAAAAATTAGCAAGGCAATTAATATTCCTGTCATTGGTATAGGCGCAGGCGTACATACCGACGGACAAATCTTAGTCATGCATGACATGTTTGGTGTGAGTGCCAATTATATGCCTAAATTTTCTAAAAACTATTTGGAAATCACAGGGGATATGCGCGAAGCTGTAAAATCCTATATTGAAGAAGTTCAAAATGGCGTCTTCCCTAGCCCCGAGCATAGCTTTAACTAATCGCTAAGAATACACAGGACAAATTATGCAACAAATTAGTGATATAACTCCCTTAAGAGAAATACGTAGGAAGTGGCAAAACGATGGTAAAACCATTGCTTTTGTACCTACCATGGGGAATTTACATAAAGGACATTTACACCTAGTTGAGCAAGCAAAAGAACACGCAGACATTGTAGTGGTCTCAATTTTTGTGAATCCTTTGCAATTCGGACCTGATGAAGATTTAGCCTCTTATCCTCGCACCATGGAGCAGGATATGGCGGCATTGGAAGCCTTGGGTGTGGATGTTCTTTTCACCCCAAAAGCGGATGATATATACTCCCGGGGATTGGAAAAGCAAACCTTTGTAGAAGTACCAGGGGTATCCTATATGATTTGTGGTGCGAGTCGCCCTGGGCATTTTCGTGGAGTAGCCACCATAGTATGTAAATTATTTAATATGGTGCAGCCGAATATGGCTTTTTTTGGTGAAAAGGACTTTCAGCAATTACAAGTTATCAAAGCCATGGTGACAGATTTATCAATGAACCTGCAAATCTTTGGTGTGCCTACGGTGCGAGAGCATGACGGCTTAGCCATGTCGTCACGAAATAACTATTTAACTGAGTCTGAACGACAAAAAGCGCCCGCTTTGTATAGTTGCTTACAGAAATTGAGTGAAAACATTCAGTTGGGGCGACGAGATTTCAGTCGTTTAATTCATCAATCAACTGAAGAGTTAGCCGAAGCAGGTTTCACCGTCGATTATATCGACATTCGTTCAGTAGAATCCTTGTTAAGCCCGGGACATGAAGAAACAGAGTTAGTAATTTTAGGCGCCGCATTCTTAGGCAAAACCCGTTTGATTGATAATATTCAGGTAACCCTAGAATAGCTTAGTGCTAACCAACTGATCGTTTGGAATCCAGTAGAGCTTGATCCTCAAGCTCTTTCCAAACTTTAGTGCCTTTGGCAATCTGCACCTGTTCTTGCAAAATATTTTTCAAATCTTGATCCGTTGTTAATGGATTAGCGAGCACAACCCGAAATACAGTAAGTAACCTTGAACCATAATTTTCAACGGTTAAACGGGTTCTAGACACAAAAGATTTACCGGCTTCACGCTGTTGCTTCTGAACAGCGACATTTAACCTATCTAGCATTTCACTCTCTATTTCACCCTGTGCGTCAGTGTGAGGGGGCTTTACACGATAGGTAAGCAGTGACAAGGTTGGCGCTGTGATGAGTTCAAAATACTCATGTTGGTCTAATAGGGAAGCAAAACGTTGAGCTTTCTCGATACTTTGATCGATGAGCAATTCGTATCCTTCACGACCAAATATGTTAAATGCGGAATACACCATCATTGCCATACCATTTCGGGAACCTTCTAAGGTTGTCGCCCCGAGATCTTTAGAGCCAGCACGCAATATGTATTGCGCATGATGTCGCACAGCGTTGCTGTCTTGCGGATTTTTGAATACCACTACACCTGCGCCCATGGGAACATACATTTGCTTGTGGGCGTCAAGGGTCACCGAATCTGCTCTATGGATACCCTTGAGTTTAACTTTATTGCGGTTAGAAAATAAGGTAGCGCCTCCCCAAGCCGCATCAACATGGAAATGGCATTGTAATTCTTTAGCAACATCAGCCAGTTCATCTAGGGGATCAACATGACCTGTTTCTGTGGTACCTGCAATCCCCACAATGGCTAATAACTTATTGCCCTGACGTTCAAATTCCTGTCCTGTTGCTAAGGCTTTTTCGGGAGATAAGCGCTGGTTTAAACTATCCACTGTCAGCATTTGCTCACGTCCTAAACCTAAAACATCAACGGCTTTAGATAGAGAATAATGTCCTCGTTTAGAAGATAGTATGCCCATATTGGCATAGCCGTAATGTTTTAATCCTGCGGCTAAGCCTTGTTTCGCAACACCTCGAAAGCTTCCGTTCGGAGCCAAAGCTTTATTTCGGGCCACCCATAGGGCGGTAATATTTGCAATGGTTCCACCAGAGCAAAACGCCCCCAAAGAGTGTTTCGCACTGTGTAAGTGAGTTTGATAAAAGGCACTGGACTCACTGTAAACCAGTTCATGTAACATTCCGACAACTTGACGTTCTAGGGGCGTAAAGGCTTTTGAAGTCTCAATTTTGACTAAGTTTTGATTCAAGCCTACTAGCAGTTTTGCTAGGGGTAGATGGAAATAGGGTAATGCTGATGTCATATGCCCAATGAAGGTGGGTGCATAGGTATTAACCGAGTTGGCAACGACTTTTTCTAGTAGCATTTCTGCGTGTGCAGAAACAAACTCTGGAGATTCGGGTACTTTGTATTCTTGAAAATTTTGCTCAATATCTTCCAGAGATTTAGCTGTGGTCACAACATGTTGCGATAGAAAATCCGACAGATTATCTGACAAATGCTCTTCTATTTGCGCAAGTTTGGAATCTTTACCCTCTGGCATGGTAAATACCCGGAACATGTGTTCCAAACTGGCTGTCGCTTTAACCACTCGTTGTAACCCCTTGTGAAAACTTTCAGACGCGGACTTTAGCGCAAATCCGTCATATCGCCAAATTTTAAAACGAACTAAGTTAATAAAAAATACAGTTTTTTAACAAATCGCCAGAAGTTTCATTTTCTGAACTGAAAAAGTGATGCTATTGTTGTAAATCTGAGCAAAGATAAATTATGACTTAAAAATAAACGGACGCTCAGAGGACATAATGCTGTAACGAGGACACTTATGCACATTAAAGAAGTCACGGATAATTTTAGTCTGGATAGAATCGTTCCTTTTTTTCAACCCATAATGGATATATCTCATGAAACGGTTTGGCGTTTTGAGTGTCTTGCCAGATTAGTGACGCCTGACGAGCAAACCTTTGTGCCAAGTGAATTCTTGCATATCATCGAACAACAAGCCTGTATTTCGCAATTAACGGAAACAATTTTAAATCGTAGTGCTAATTATTTTAGAGATCTTAATGCTGCCTGGAACATCAATATCAATGAACAAGATATGTTAAATCCAGACTTAATCCAAACCTTGGCGGAAGCCCTTCATGATTACCCGAATCCTAAACGGATTGGATTAGAATTGACGGCTGCGGTAGTACTTGAGAATGTGGATAGCTTTGAGACCTTCGCCGCTCAATGTCGTGATTTAAATATTGCTATTTATATCGACCATTTTGGCGCTACACCTAGCAATATCAATAGTATCTTAAGCCTCCCCGTCAACGGTATAAAAATAGCCGGTGGGTTAATATCTCAGTTAATGGAAAATCAGCAAACCTACGAATTTGTTGAACATTTTACTAATTTAGCGAAACAAAAAGAAATTAGTGTTGTGGCCGTACATGTGGAAGATTGGGCAACCTTGGAAAAATTAAAAGAATTGGGGATTCAGTATGCCCAAGGCTATTACTTTAGTATGCCAAAACCCAACCTTTAAGTCCTTATTCAACCACCTCCACAAAAATACTCCATGTAGCATGGTCTTTAGGCCATGGGTTTGTCGGGAATTGTCGCGGAGCGGTAGCATGGTCTTCAGGCCATGGGGCATTTCCTCGGGGCTAAAGCACCCGCCTACAGGAAACCGATATGTATGTAACATGGTCTTTAGACCATGGGTTTATCGGGAATTGTCGCGGGGCGGTAGCATGGTCTTCAGGCCATGAGGCATTTCCGCGGGGCTAAAGCCTGAGGGATCCCCACAAATAAAGAAGATAAGTGCCTGTAATTGCGTTATTTTGTTTCTACCAAAAAATAAAAAAACACCAAAACAGGCACCTAAGATGACATTATTGAATAT
>NZ_BAAGTF010000015.1:0-101568 GCF_054782055.1 Aliiglaciecola aliphaticivorans | reverse complement strand
CACCGCTGATCAGTTAGCATTAGTCTCGGCATGGTATTGAGTTGTTAGTTTATTTTTGGCGAAACAAATTATAACTCTTTACCATGCCGCTCAAAAACCAATCACGAAAGATCAACAGGCCCTAGGATAATTTTACGCTTTGTTCCCTAAGTTGTTCTACTTCATCCCTAAGACTTGCTGCTTTCTCAAACTCTAACTCCCGCGCTGCAGTGAACATTTGCTTCTCTAACTCAGCAATTTTGGCCATTAACTCAGTCGCCGTCATTGCTTTGTATGTCTTATTGGCTTCAGCAATTTTCCGCAACTTAACCTTGCCACCTACATCAACTGAATTCCCTTCACCAATATCCATAATATCGGTGATCGGTTTGTTTAATTGCGTAGGTTGAATACCTTCATCTAAATTATGTTGATGTTGCTTTTCTCGACGACGTTGGGTTTCTTTCATCGCCCTTTCCATTGAGCCGGTAATACGATCTGCATAAAGTATTGCTTTACCATTCACGTTACGAGCCGCCCGTCCCATAGACTGGATCAATGATCGATCAGAACGTAAAAAGCCTTCTTTATCTGCATCTAAAATCGCCACTAAAGAGACTTCTGGCATATCTAAGCCTTCGCGCAAGAGATTAATTCCTACCAGAACATCAAACTTCCCTAATCGCAAATCGCGGATAATTTCAATACGCTCAACAGTATCAATGTCAGAATGCAGATAACGCACTCGAATACCATGCTCATCTAAATAGTCGGTGAGATCCTCTGCCATTCGTTTTGTTAGTGTAGTGACTAACACTCTTTCGTTCTTCGCCACTCGCAAGTTTATTTCTGACATTACATCGTCTACTTGGGTGGCAACCGGTCTCACTTCAACTTCAGGATCTAATAAACCTGTTGGCCTAACAACTTGCTCAACAATATCCTCACCTGACTTTTCTATTTCATATTTACCAGGTGTGGCTGACACATAAATGGTTTGCGGAGATATCTGTTCAAACTCATCAAATTTTAGTGGTCGATTATCCAATGCTGACGGCAGTCTAAAACCAAACTCAACTAATGTTTCTTTACGCGAACGATCGCCTTTATACATTGCGCCTATTTGTGAAACTGTTACGTGAGATTCATCCACGAATAACAATCCATCAGCAGGAAAATAGTCTAATAATGTCGGCGGTGGCTCACCGGGGGCTCTGCCTGATAAATAGCGAGAATAGTTTTCAATTCCAGAGCAATACCCTAACTCTTGCATCATTTCCATATCAAACTGAGTACGCTGAACTATGCGCTGTTCTTCCACCAACTTATGGACAGACTTGAGTTGGTCTCTGCGCTCTCTAAGCTCATCTTTGATATGACCAATGGCTTCTAAAATCTTTTCTCTGGGCGTCACATAATGTGTTTTCGGAAAAACCGTAGCTCGTGTAACTGTCTGCTCCACGCTCCCGGTTAGGGGATCAAATAACCTAATGGCATCAATTTCTTCGTCAAATAATTCAACTCTAATCCCCTGCTTCTCGGAGTCCGCGGGAAAAATATCGATCACATCACCGCGCACACGAAACGTGCCGCGCTCGAAAGAGACGTCATTACGACTATACTGTAACTCCGCTAAGCGACGAAGAATCGCCCTTTGATCCATCAAATCGCCTTGACGCAAATGCAGCAACATTTTCATATACGACTCAGGATCACCTAGTCCATAAATAGCCGAAACACTAGAAACGATGATAACGTCACGGCGTTCCATCAAAGATTTAGTGGCGGACAATCGCATTTGTTCAATGTGATCATTTATTGAAGAGTCTTTTTCTATAAAAGTGTCAGTGCTTGGTACATAAGCCTCGGGCTGATAGTAGTCATAATAAGAAACAAAGTATTCAACTGCGTTATTTGGAAAAAATTCTTTCATTTCTCCATATAATTGTGCAGCAAGGGTTTTATTATGAGCAAGAATCAAGGTCGGTCTTTGCACGTGTGAAACAATATTTGCCATTGTGAAGGTTTTACCCGAGCCGGTTACTCCTAACAACGTTTGATTTGCTAATCCGCTTTCCAATCCATCCACCAATTTTTCAATAGCTTGGGGCTGGTCACCAGCAGGTTGATAATGTGAGGATAATTCAAATGGACGACTCAATTTCTTTTCCTTACTCAAATGAAGTAAATGTACACTTAACCAAAGCGAATAAAACTCCTAAACTGGCTGTGTTTGAATATTGGTGCTTTTTTTAAACCAAGCATAGGCCACTATTGCGGTACAAAGGTTTGCCACTATGATGCCGAAAAACAATCCGTGGATATCCAGCAACCTACTGCCTAAATAAGCCAAAGGTACAAAAAACAAAAATAAACGAACCACACTCAAAATTAATGCCGAGATCGGCTGATGCATCGCATTGAAAGAAGAATTGGTAAGTATGACAACACCTTGTAACCCATAACCTAAGGGTACGATATACAAGAATAATACGATCAGATCTGCAACTTGTTGTTCTTCTGCGAACAAAGACGCAATATAAGGTGCAACACCACACAATATGAGGTAAACAATAAACTGGATAACCAGCACCGATTTCAGAGAAAGCGAATAACTACTCGCAACCCGTGAGAGTTTATTGGCTCCAAAATTTTGACTAATAAACGGTGGTAAAGACATCGATAACGCTAAAACTAAAATACTCGCAATAGACTCCAAACGACTCCCTACTCCCCATGCAGCAACAGCCCCAGGTCCGTAAGCTGCTATGATTTTAGTGATAACACCACCGGCAATCGGCGTTAACATATTGGCCCCAGCAGCAGGTAAGCCAATTCGTAAAATCCCCCCGCTGGTCAGCCTAAGCTCGTTAAAAGTTAACAATCGTGGAAGCATCAATTTTCGCTTTAAGGCAAGCAAATACAATATATAGAGTAATCCGACTCCCCAAGAAATAGCCGTAGCTAAAGCTGCTCCTTGAATGCCTAACGCAGGGACGGGTCCCCAACCAAAAATTAGAATCGGATCTAAGATAACGTTAATTACCCCGCCAACAGTCATAACTATACTGGGAGTTTTCGTATCACCAGCGGCTCTTAAAACGCTATTTCCAACCATAGGAACCGCTAAAAATATAGCCGCTGCGTACCACAACTCCATGTAATCATAAATGAAAGGAAGCAGTTCGTCGGTCGCCCCCATTGAACGAAATATCGGATCAATTGTTAAATATCCAACAAAGGCTAAAAGCCCCACCAAAATGAGAGAAAGCATAAGTGCGCCAGTAGCAAACTCTTTAGCTAAATGAGTTTCACCGGAACCCAACGAGCGCCCAATAATGGCAGAAGTACCAATGCCCAAACCAATATTTAGACTAATAATGGTAAAGGTCACCGGAAATGTGAAACTAATGGCCGCCAGTTCTTCAGTGCCGAGCATGCTCACAAAAAATGTATCAGCTAAACCAAAGGTCATTAACATTATCATTGCCAAAACCATCGGCAAGGTCATTTTTTGCAGAGTTTCGAAAATAGGGCCATTTAGCATATCATTATTACGGCTTGTTGCTTGGGGCTCTTTCACTTTAGTTGTACTCATTAAGGCTAATTGGCAATATTTATAGACATAGCAATAATTCTCACTATGCCAACGCTATTTTTTACTTAGTTTGGAATGTATTTATGCTGCGAAAACAGCCGATCAATTATATGACAGACAGATCATCGAATATATGACTATTTGAATTATTTTAAGGCTTTAGCGCGTTTTTCTACTAATAACCCTTTGCCAAATCAAAAATTATCGCCCCCTTTATAAACACACCAAAGATGTTAATAAAATGTCAATTTTTCAACATCTTACTAAACAGTTTAAAGCTATTTCACAAAAATACACACAGGACAATAGGCTTAAGGTAAGTTTATGCTCCAGCTTGGTGCAACTTTTCACTAAAAACAGATAAACTATTGATTATACTGATTAAATATTTTTTTGGGAAAAATATCAAATGCTATATTGACTTCTTTAAACAAATTAGAAATAGCTATCTCAGATCGTTATACACAAACTTATCCACAGGATTAGTGGATAACTGTACTCACGCCAATAAAGCCGCTATGTTACAGTAATGTGACTAAAAATTAGGTAAGTCAGCACTAACCTGAGGGGCTTTAATTTTATGTTTCAGAATTATGAAACACTGTTATAAAACACAGTGATCAATCAAATATTTATAACAAAAAGGAATAACAGATCGTATTTATAGTCTCTAATAAAAAAACCGCTATTAGCACTTTAATTGCCGCTTTATGGATCGTTACTTGATCATTAAGCCCGCCTAAACTGTTCAAATAACATACACACTGGTTGTGATTTTGTTACACCTTTTTTAGTGCCTTCAAAAACGTCATGTTTTAGATTAGTCCGATCTTATTTAAAGCAGAAAAAATGAGTTGCTTTAACATGGATTCTGACTAAATTATGAACAGTGTTTAGCAACGTAAATATATCTGTTGAGCGCATTCGTTCTACTGCATTTAAATTTGAAAAAGAAAAACCAGGTCAATTATTCCATTATTAGACGTTTTTACATCAAAAATAGCTGCTTATTCAATCAATTTGAATTAAAGCCTAAAAAACTAAGATATTGTGTTGACAGAACGGTTGATGCTCATTAATATTCGCCTCCGTTGAAATCAGGTCCCCCTTAGCTCAGTTGGTTAGAGCGACGGACTGTTAATCCGCAGGTCCCCCGTTCGAGTCGGGGAGGGGGAGCCAACTTCAACGACACAATTTGATTCCCCCTTAGCTCAGTTGGTTAGAGCGACGGACTGTTAATCCGCAGGTCCCCCGTTCGAGTCGGGGAGGGGGAGCCAAATCTCCTAGCTCTATCTCTCAGTGTCATTTTAAGTAATAAGTAGGCTAAATATTGGCCAACATAACCTTATAAATATCAAGTTGTTAATCGGTCTGTAAACAGAGATAATAGACGCCGTTTGCATCATCGTTAGGCGTTACACATATCAAATGAGTGAATTTTTAGTTTTATTGGTAGGTACAGTACTAGTAAATAACTTCGTATTGGTCCAATTTTTGGGCTTATGCCCGTTTATGGGCGTGTCTAATCGTTTAGAAACAGCGATTGGTATGTCTATGGCCACAACCTTTGTACTCACTCTTGCCTCTTTAACCAGTTATTTAGTCGAGCACTATGTCCTTCAACCTTTGGGAATGGGCTACCTGCGGACCCTAAGTTTTATTCTGGTCATTGCAGTGGTCGTCCAATTTACCGAAATGGTGGTTCACAAAACAAGTCCTACTTTGTATCGCTTATTAGGCATTTTCTTACCGCTGATTACGACCAATTGCGCAGTATTAGGTGTTGCACTGTTAAACGTGAATCAAGATCATAATTTTGTCGAATCCGTTATTTATGGTTTTGGCGCAGCTGTGGGCTTTTCCTTGGTGTTGATTCTCTTTTCTGCGATGCGAGAACGATTAGCTGCTGCCAATGTCCCCTCTCCTTTTAAAGGAGCTTCTATTGCCATGATTACGGCAGGCTTAATGTCAATGGCATTTATGGGCTTCACAGGATTGGTGAAGTTTTAATGACCCTAATAATCGCACTAACCGTAATTGGAATCATGGCGCTAATTTTTGGCGCTATTTTAGGCTACGCTGCGATTCGCTTTCGAGTTGAAAGTGACCCCCTAGTTGAACAAATAGACGCCTTGTTACCGCAAACCCAATGTGGACAATGTGGTTTCCCGGGTTGTCGCCCTTACGCTGAGTCTATTGCCAATGGTGATGACATTAATAAATGCCCTCCAGGTGGTGATGCGACGATCAAACAGTTGGCAGACTTAATGGGAGTGGAAGCTAAACCTCTTGATGCGGCCCATGGTCAAGAAGATGTGAAAAAGGTCGCCTTTATTCGTGAGGACGAATGTATTGGTTGCACTAAGTGTATTCAAGCATGTCCAGTCGATGCAATTATTGGCGCGGCAAAGCAAATGCATACGGTGATTCAAGACGAATGCACGGGGTGTGATTTATGTGTTGATCCCTGCCCTGTTGATTGTATCGATATGATTCCAATAGCGCAGAATACTTCTTCATGGCAATGGCAGCTCGATGCTATTCCAGTAAAACAAGTCAATTGAGGAAGAGTAAATTGTATTCTGACTATGACCATATTTTACAACGCTTAAATCAAGGCCGATTGTGGGACTTCCACGGTGGCGTGCATCCGCCCCAACTCAAATCACTTTCAAACACAAAAGCCATTGAAACCATAACAATGCCTAAAACACTGTATGTTATGGTTAAACAACATATAGGTGTAGAAGGCGGCTTGTTGGTCAAAGAGGGAGACAGAGTTCTCAAAGGGCAAGCGTTAACTCACAGTACCAACCCCTTTTCTGTCCCAGTACATGCGCCTACATCAGGTTATGTGAGCCAAATTGGACCTCATGTATCAGCTCACCCTTCCGGCTTGCCAGAGCTTGCCATAGAAATTAGCACCGATGAGTTCGAGACTTGGGCTCCTCTGGAACCCATCTTAGACTATCAACAGAAGCCTAAATCCAAAATTGTAGAAGCCATTTGCAATGCCGGCATTAGTGGTATGGGGGGCGCGGGTTTCCCAACACACATTAAGTCGTCACCAAAGAAAAATGTAGAATTTTTGATTATCAATGGTGTGGAATGTGAACCTTATATCACTTCTGATGATCGATTGATGCGTGAACATGCATGGCAAATTCGCCAAGGTATCGATATTTTGGTGCATCTACTGTCACCGAAACTGGTGATAATCGCCATAGAGGATAACAAACCTGAAGCCATTGAGGCCATGCAAGTTGCTTGTCAGGAAAATGCAAAGTACAGAGTAATTTCCATTCCCACTAAGTATCCCGCTGGCGGTGAAAAACAACTTATCCAAATTTTAACCAATCGTGAAGTGCCTGGTAACGGCTTGCCTATAGATGTGGGTGTGATAATGCAAAATGTTGGCACCTGTTTCGCCATTGCCGACGCCATTTTTACTGGGACTCCCCTTATACGACGCGTGGTGACCTTAACTGGACAGGCATTTAAGCGCCCGCAGAATATTTGGGCGCCGATAGGAACGCCGATCTCACATTTATTGGAAGTGGGTCATTATAAAGCCCATAAACAACGGGCGAGGAAACTCATTATGGGGGGGCCGATGATGGGCTTTGAAACCATTAATGATCAAGTCCCCGTTGTTAAAATAACCAATTGCATTTTGGCTCCATCGGCAGCCGAAATTCAAGAGCCTAATGCAGAACAACCTTGTATTCGCTGCAGTGCATGTGCAGATGCTTGCCCTGCGACTTTACTGCCACAACAATTGTTCTGGCATAGCCAAGCTAAAGAATATGAAAAAGCCGAAGAACAGAACCTGTTTGATTGCATTGAATGCGGTGCTTGCGCCTACGTCTGCCCTAGTGAGATCCCATTGGTTCACTATTATCGCGTTGCCAAAGCCGATATACGCACCCAAGCACAGGAAAAAGCGCAAGCAGATAAGGCTAGGATAAGATTCGAAGCACGTAAAGAACGCTTAGAACGAGAGCAAAAAGAGCGTGAAGAAAAACACGCAAAAGCGGCAGCGGCCCGCAAAAAAGCAATGAGCGAAAAAGGCAATGACGCTAAAGACAAAATTGCGGCAGCCTTAGCTCGGGCAAAAGCGAAAAAACAAGCCAATACGTCGCCATCCGATCCCCAAGACGGACCAGCTGCAACAAATGAGAGTGCGGAAACCACGCAAACACCGCAGTCAACTAGTGCCAACAATCAGGAAACAACGAGCAAACAAGATAAAGTCGCTGCAGCAATTGCTCGCGCCAAAGCCAAACGTGCAGCGGCAAAAGAAGCCGCGGCTAGTGAAACCAGGGAGACGCCTAAACCTGACGAAGCTAAAACGACTGAAGCTGCAAAAACACACAAAGTGGCTGATGACAAGTCACCCCAAGGTAATACCGCGACTGAATCGTCATCAGCACCTGCGCGTTCCAGCAAACAAGAAAAAGTATCCATTGCCATAGCAAAAGCTAAAGCTAAACGCGAAGCGATCAAAAAAGCACAACAAGCGGAATCCGCTGACACGGCCAAAGGTGAAGAAGGACAAGGCGATAATAGGCAAGATAATGAGCAAAATCAAAACGCTCAAGAGGATACGCCTATTGTCAATAACCACCAACAACGGCAAACAGAGAGTGCCAGTGAAGAGACGCCCGCTCCTTCGGCAAAACAAAAAGCCATAGCCGCAGCGATCGCCAAAGCAAAAGCAAAAAAGTTAGCCAAAGCTAGTGAGAATGAAGCGTCTGAAGTCCAGTCTTCAGCCACACAAACGCCTGATGCTGCTAACCAAGAATCGACAAAGAGTCAGCAAGGTGAAAAATTAACTGCCGCACAAATTCGCAAACAAAAAGTAGAAGCGGCAGTGGCAAAAGCTCGAGAACAAAATCGTCTTGCGAAATTAAAGCGCGCTGAGAAAGCCGCGAAAAAGTCGTCTAGCTCAACAGCAGACAAGGATGAAAGTTAATTAACCATGAGTTTTAAATTTGCCAGCTCGCCCCACCAAAGAGTAAAACGTACCACAGGTCAGGTAATGCGCTTAGTAATGTATGCAGGAATTCCTGGTTTAGCGGTACAAACTTGGTTTTTCGGCTGGGGCGCATTAATCCACTTTTTGATAGCCAGTATTACAATCATTGTCACTGAAGCTGCCATTCTTGAAATGCGTAAAAAGAATTTTGAAGTGGCGATTAAAGATTGTAGCGCTTTGGTGACCGCATTTTTAATTGCGGTGAGTATTCCACCTTTTGCCCCTTGGTGGATCACAGTGATTGGCAGTATTTTTGCCATCGCCATAGTCAAGCAATTGTATGGCGGATTAGGATTCAACTTATTCAACCCTGCAATGGCGGCATACGTCATGCTGCTCATTTCATTTCCTGTACAAATGTCGACGTGGGCGATCCCCCAAGCATTAAGCCAATTCCCCCAATCTTTCATGGATTCCTTTAGTATTATTTTTAGCGGCTTCAGCGCTGACGGTTATAGTATTGAGCAGCTACGAACCCATGTGGATGGTTACACCATGGCCACCCCTCTTGATGCGGTGAAAACAGCAATCTCCCAAGGAATGACAGTCCAAGAAAGTATGCAAACCTCGGTTTTCAATAATGGCTTAGGAGTTGGCTGGTTTTGGGTAAACTTTGCATACCTTTTAGGCGGGTTGCTTTTATTAAAAGTAAACGTGATTAAATGGCATATTCCCGTTGGCATGATTGCTGGTATTAGCGTTTTATCGCTGTTTATGTACTTGATAGATGATGGGATTTACGCCAGCCCCATGTTCCATTTATTTAGTGGTGGTTTTATGTTGGGAGTCTTCTTTATTGCCACCGATCCGGTTTCCGCTACGACCACCAATCGAGGTCGTATAATTTTTGGTTTAGGAATAGGCGCTTGGGTTTATATTATTAGAACCTGGGGTGGCTATCCTGATGCCATTGCGTTTTCCGTGTTAATCATGAATATGGGTGTGCCATTAATTGATTATTACACCCGACCACGAACATACGGTCATCGTACAGAACACAAAAATGTGATTAAAGTGAAACAGATTGATGAGGACTAGTTAATGAAACAAAGTATCGTTAGCAATGGTCTGAAACTCACCGCATTTGCTTTAGTGACAACGGCAATCATAGCGGTCACCTATGCTGTGACTGAAGATCAGATAACCGAGCAACAAATCCAAAAACGGCTGGCTATCTTGAACGCAATCATCCCAAATTCTTTATACGATAACGACATTCACCATGATTGCACCAAAGTGATAAATACTGAATTGTTAGGCTCAAAAGATCCTCACACTGTCTATTTAGCCAGAATGAACAATGCCCCTTCTGCAGTGGCAATTGAGACAACCGCGCCAGATGGTTACAGTGGTAAAATTGAGTTAATAGTTGGTATTAACATGCAATCGGAAGTGACAGGTGTTCGTGTTTTAGATCATAAAGAAACTCCGGGATTAGGTGACAAAATTGATATCCGTATCACTGACTGGATTACGTCATTTACTGGCAAATCTGTAACGACTGAAAACCATAAAGATTGGCAAGTAAAAAAAGACGGTGGTCAGTTTGATCAATTTACCGGCGCAACCATCACTCCTCGGGCAGTAGTTAAAGCAGTTAAAAATACCGTTTTATATTTTCAACAGCATCAACCGGCGCTTTTTAACGCAGCCAATGCATGTGAAGCCGAGAATAACCAGCCAGCGCGTGCTGAGGTAGAATAAGATGAATCAATTTAAAGAACTCAGTTGGCAAGGTTTGTGGAAAAACAACCCTGCCATAGTACAACTGCTAGGCCTATGTCCACTGCTAGCAGTAACAATGACAGTCATCAATGGATTAGGCTTAGGTCTTGCCACAACCTTGGTATTAATTGGCTCAAACTGTACTGTGTCTTTAGTGCGTAACCTAGTACCCAATGAAATACGTATCCCTGTTTTTGTGATGGTCATTGCCGGTTTTGTCACAGTGGTGCAATTACTCATGAATGCATATACTTTCCGACTTTATGAAGCCTTGGGGATCTTTATCCCTTTGATAGTGACCAACTGTGCCATTATTGGCCGCGCAGAAGCTTATGCATCGAAAAACCCCGTAGGTCACGCCGCTTTTGATGGTTTGATGATGGGTCTTGGCTTCACTTTAGTGCTATTGATTCTAGGCGGTATGCGAGAGCTATTAGGTTATGGCACCCTATTCTCTGGTGCTAATTTGTTGTTTGGTGAATGGGCAAGCGTATTAAAAATAACTGTCTTTGAATCCGACAGCCCTTTCTTATTAGCCATACTTCCCCCTGGTGCTTTTTTGGGAATGGGATTACTTATCGCCCTCAAGAACGCTTTAGATAAACGAGTCGAATCTTGGGTTGTAAAACCCGAACAAGATAAAGTGGTACAGCGGGCCCGAGTCACCGCAGAAAGTTAAGGTAGTTGATGTTATGAACAATCAGAAACGTCGGGAGATACTGACACGCTTACGGGCAGAAAACCCCGAACCCACCACTGAATTAAATTATTCTACCCCCTTCGAATTACTCATTGCAGTGATTTTATCTGCCCAAGCCACTGACGTTGGCGTAAACAAGGCAACCGACAAACTTTATCCGGTAGCCAATACGCCAGAAGCCATATACGCATTGGGTGTCGATGGCTTGAAACAATACATAAAAACCATAGGTTTGTTTAACGCTAAAGCCGAAAACGTGATCAAAACCTGTAAAATTTTAATCGACCAACATCACTCGCAAGTACCCGAAAGCCGTGAAGCCTTAGAAGCCCTGCCCGGTGTGGGACGCAAAACCGCCAACGTAGTACTCAACACGGCTTTTGGCTGGCCGACCATCGCCGTGGACACCCACATCTTTAGAGTTTCCAACCGTACTAAGCTTGCCATGGGTAAAAACGTTGATCAGGTTGAACAGAAACTACTCAAAGTGGTGCCTGCAGAATTTAAAGTGGATGTCCATCACTGGTTAATACTCCATGGCAGATACATCTGTGTTGCCCGAAAGCCACGTTGTGGCGCTTGTATTATTGAAGATTTATGTGAGTTTAAGGATAAAGCTGAATAGCCCAGGTCTGTTGTGAGCAATAAACCGCTAGTCATTAATTTCGCTTAAACCTTTTATATGGCCCAACCAATGGAAGTATCTGTTAACGCGTTCCGTACTCGTCTAGCCTAGCATTGTCATTTTATACCAAAATTTGAAAGTGAACATTCTATCGAATTTCATGCTGATAACAGTGCGTACGATGATTATCCATATAGGTCTGCTGCTGATCCCAAAGATAAATTGCAAGCATGGAAACACGACATTACAGGCTTTCAATTATAGACCCTAGCATGAGAGCTCTGCGAGCTACGCCTCACCTCCCAACTATTGTTTGTAAACTACTCCTTGCTTCATTACAAATGTAACTGCTTCCATTGTGGTAATATCATCGAGTGGATTGCTCGGTACTGCAACAATATCTGCGCGCAGTCCCTCTTTTAGTTCCCCACGGTCACTCACGCCTAATAATTCAGCTGCGTTTATGGTCGCCATGCGCAAGGTATCAATAGCAGAAATGTTTTTGCTCGTTAATGCTGCAAACTCTAAAGGAGTATCGTGGTGAGGAAATACACCGTTGTCTGATCCAAATGCCATTTTAATTCCTGCCTGATAGGCCATGTCGAAACTATTATCGATTAACGGTTCGAGATATTTACCCTTCGCTATGGTTGCAGGCGGTGTATCAGGTCCTGGTTCAAAATTGCTTAAATAGGCTTGTGGCACCAAAAAAGTGCCTTTTTCTTTCATGAGTTTAATAGACTCTTTAGTTAAGATAGAACCATGCTCTATCGAATCTACACCTGCAAGCACCGCAGCATTAATACCTTCTGTTCCATGAGCGTGTGCAGCAACTTTTAACCCCAATTTATGGGCTTCACGTACAATCATTTCAAGTTCTTCAGCGCCATATTGCTGTGCGCCTATTTCAGCATTTTGTGAAAACGAAAAGACACCACCAGTTGCACATACTTTAATCACTTTAACACCATGCTTAGCTTGGTAGCGAACTGCTTTCATTGCTTCAACTGTGCCGTCGGCAATGCCTGCTTCAGGGCCAAGTTCCATTACGCCGGGCGCGAACCCTGTCCAATCGCAGTGGCCGCCTGTGATCGAAATAGCATGACCTGCAGGCCAAATATCAGGGCCAATTACATGGCCTGCCTCAATTGCTCGCATCAGCGCCACATCTGGAAACCCTGGTTGCGCACCTAAATCTCTAACGGTGGTGAAGCCGGCATCAAGCACGTCACGCGCAAACTTTACCCCCTGTAATGCCCAATCAGGCGCTGTTTGCATCACTGCAGCGGTTGTCCAATCATTCCCAGTAAAATAGTCGCTAGTGATATGCGTATGCATGTCGATTAAGCCAGGCAGTAAGGTTTGATTACCCAGGTCAATGACAGTTGCTTTTTCTGGTAACGTCTTGGGGTTTATCTCTTCAATTTTTCCTTTATTAACCACTATTAGCGCTGGGGATATTAATTCACCGCTACGCACATCTAACATGCGTTCTGCTTTGATAACTACCATTTGCGCTGAAACGATCGGAACAAGAAAGCAGCCAATGATCAATGTTAAAATTCGTAACTTAGATAACATAGCATTTCCCTAATAGGATAAAGTGGGTAAAAATAACAAAGCAAAATTAATATAGGACAAAGTATGACTAGAAACTTTACTGTCAGATTTATTCACGTTTTTGATAAAAGATAGCTTAGGCTAAGTCCTACTAAATTGCGCTATTAATCTTCTATTAAAGTTGCATAATGGTAGGTGGTTGCCTAAGATCATTTTGTTCATCAATCATGAATGCGTTTATACAAAGCTCTATAATTTCAATCGTAGTTTCATGGCTCATTTCACCTGGGTCAATGTCATCACCATAATAAGCCTCTTTCCAATAACCTTCCCGTTCAATATTTATTACAGAACCTTTCTTATTTACAATCTTAAAAAAGCCATTTTATCCTTAAGGGTCGCTAATCGTACTAAGCTTGCCATGAACAAAACCATCGATCAGGTTGAACAGAAACGACTAAAAGTGGTTCCAGAAGAATTTAAAGTGGACGCGCATCACTGACTCTTGGGGACATCTGACATTATTCGTCGTTCTGGCAAGTTAATACCGGAATGGTGACGTACATTCAACGATTTGTTAGTGCACTGGATTGAATATTCACTTACACATGGTGTTTGAGAAAGGAGTAATCACTAAAGGTCTGCAGGCTAAGCCACACCAACGCTAATACGGGTTCAAGTTTCATCCACTAGCATGACGAACGAACAAGAGAGCACACAAAATAAACAACTGCGATAAGGGATAGATGACAGCATTTATCCGTCCTATACTCATTATAAAGAGAGACACAATGCAGGAAGAGTAAATATAGTCATGAAGGCAATTACCCTTTTAGCACTTGTAGGTGCGACCATTGTTATGAGTAACAAGCTGATACTTTCTCAGGCTTACGCTGTTGATAAAACTTACCTAGAAGACAATCGCTTTGAGCAAGTTTCGAATGATCAAATTGAGCATGGTAAGCGTCTTTCAGCTGTATTAGGTTGCATTGGGTGTCACACATTAGATTTAACTGGGGAAGATTGGACTGAACCAGAATTAGGTGTACTTTGGACGGCAAACCTCACGGTTAGTGTCACTGAATACTCCCAGGCTGAGCTCACAGATATGATTGTAAAAGGGAAACGTCCAGACAGAGCGCTCATGGATATGCCTTCTTACCTTTTCTCCTCCTTACATGAAAGTGATGTTGATGCCCTCGTTGCTTATCTAAAGACTATTCCAGTTAAGGGAGAGAAACACCCAGACCCGACAATCGGCCCCCAGTTAGCTAAAGATATTGACAGTGGCGCTTTTAAAAACTCGGTTGAGATGGTGGCAGAAATGAAAAATCAATCCCCACCCGATATGGGGACTGATTTTGCTTTTGCTCGGTATATTGTGCGTGCTACTTGTGCAGAATGTCACGGTATGGATCTAAAAGGTAGTACAGAAGAAATGGCAGACTCCCCCCGCGACCCAATCTTCGCATGGTAGCAGCATATTCCGAAGAAGAATTTGTGACCTTAATGAGAACTGGCAAGGCCTTAGGTAATCGTGATCTGAAGCTAATGGGGGGAGTCGCGCGATTCCGTTACGCCAAATTTACCGACTCAGAAATCAACGCTATTTACCACTACCTTGTGAAGCTTGCTGAAAGGGATCCTTAGTGCCACTAAATATCTTGCAAGATCCTGTCTTTTTACTAGGTACATCTTTACACAACCTATTCAAAATTGGCGCTCCGGTTGCTGAACACCCTTCCTATCCAATTAAACACATTATATCTCACGTATAATTTGTAATAATAAACTTGATGTATTTCTCTTTTAGCCAATTTAAGGCCTGAATTTCATCACTTCCAGTGGGAAAAGTACGACAAAATAGTATTTTTAGATACCCATATTTTCCTCGTTTCAACCCCTCTTAGCTCGCCATGGGTAAAAATGTCGATGAGGTTGAACAGAAACGGCTTAAAGTCGTTCCAGCTAAATTTAAAGTGGGTGTCCATTACTGACTCAAGCTGAATTGTCGCGCTGCTTCCAGACTAAGCAGGGGTATTTTGTCAATAGGTCCGTAAGCTTCAAAACCCCAATGAAAATCCCTCCCTCTGTACCATCGTGATAGTAAATGCATCGTGCAACCTGAAACCGAATATCCAGCAGACTTTCAAAACGTTGCTTAATATTGAATAGCTTCGTAAATCAGGAAGCACGATCTTCTCACACTGCAGGTAACGTAGCGAAGCAGCAACTGGCATGGTCCTAAACTATGAGTTAATCTGTCCCTCAAGTCACACTAGCGCCAGTGCCTGCTTTTCCGCAGCATCGATGCTCTTGCTTCGCGCTTCATCACCTAAATTAACCCCTTCTGCGTCAATGAACTCAACGTTAGTCAAGCCCAGAAACGCCAGCATTGTAGTTAAATAGCGCACATCTAAATCTGTACCTTTTTGTTTATGTAGCCCTCCTCGGGCACTGACGATATACACCTTTTTATTCATCAGTAAACCAACTGGACCAGTCTCGGTATATTTAAATGTCACACCAGCCCGAGCGATATGATCAAACCAGGATTTTAGCTGAGTTGGTATCGCAAAATTATACATGGGCGCAGCAATCACTATGGTGTCGGCACGCTGAACTTCCGCTATTAACTCATCAGCCAATTCAGCTTTTTGCTCTGTGATAGCATTAATCGTATCTAAATTAAAATGCGGGATCTCATCGGCCGATACATTACGTTCAATCACCTCGGATGCCGTCGCCACAGATAAGCTATTTACCAGCTTCCTGGCAATACCGCTGGAAACGCCTTGGTCACCAAATATACTAGATTGTACGAATAGAATGTGTTGTGTCATGGTAAAACTCCAATTGTCAGAAAATCTTGAGACTAATAATAAACCTTATAATTTGATTAAATAAACGATATATTTGCCCTTATTAATCAAAATTATTGATGAATTATGCTTCCTAAAATTACTCTGGAGCAATGGGCGACCTTTATCGCGGTTGTGGATGAAGGTTCCTTTGCCAAAGCTGCCGAACGCCTACATAAAAGCCAGTCGAGCATCAGCTACATACTGGCGCGTATGGAGGAACAGCTCCCTGCCCCAGCTTTAAGGCCAGAAGGACGCAAAGCCGTGTTGACTGAAGCGGGTAAATTGTTGTATCGCTACGCCAGTAATTTGTTAGCACAGGCCAATCAAATTGAAAGTATTGCGACCTATATTGCCCGTGGATGGGAAACCGAAATCAGCCTGGCAGTGGATGCGCTGGTACCTCTGAGAAGCGTGTTTTGTGCACTTCACAAATTTTCGTCACAACATCCGCAGCCGCGGATTAATGTGTTGGAAACGACCCTGTCGGGCACCGACGAAAGCCTGTTATTTGGCAAAGCCGATATTGTGTTAACCCCAAATGTATTAACCGGGTTTATGGGCATCCCCCTGGGTTCTATTACTATGCGCTATGTTGCCAGCCCAGAGCATCCTTTGATTCAAATTGACCAGCCTGTTGAGGAACAGATGCTGAAGCAGTACCGGCAAATTG
The DNA here is from genome assembly GCF_054782055.1 of Aliiglaciecola aliphaticivorans. Lineage (NCBI taxonomy): Bacteria > Pseudomonadati > Pseudomonadota > Gammaproteobacteria > Alteromonadales > Alteromonadaceae > Aliiglaciecola > Aliiglaciecola aliphaticivorans. The sequence continues at coordinate 84,809 of NZ_BAAGTF010000015.1, read as the reverse complement.
TAATTAGAGATTCTGGCATCAAACGCCAGCGCGACTCAGGCTGGCTTGGTGCTGAACAACGCTGGAGCTTTTCACATATTTCCAGCAGTATTGAAGCCGCCAAAGCCGGGCTGGGATTTGCAAACCTTCCCGTTGAGTGCATTCAAGGGGAGCTGCAATCCGGCCAACTTGTTCCCCTGAACCTTGCGGTAAATAGTCAGCGTAAAATTCCACTTTATTTAATTAAAACCGCCCAGTCGAATATCGGCCCGGCAGCAGAGGAGCTTTGCAGGCAAATACTTGATGTCTTCTGTGCATCTAACTGAAAAATTGATAAAACAACCTTTTTCACTGAAGCCACCGAGGTAGGAGCGTTTACATTGGATTTTCTGATCTTGGAAATCAGGGATGAAATCGGTGCACTCTGGAACCCAACTCTAGCCGATTGACCCGCAGTGCAAGGATACACTGACTGGGAGAGTTACCATGGATGGGTTTAATCTGAGTTAGGTTGTGCATTTGTATCGAAGAGCTGAGCCCCACAAGGATGGATTTACAGCGTGTCTGGAAATACAAAGTAACTTCACTACCCTGCTTAGTACTGACGAAGTTACTCGCCTGCACGCGCACGACCTAGGGTGTTTTGCGGCTATGACCTAGGGTGTATCAACAACTGCTTTTCGCCCTGAGTCATTCAACAAGCTTTTTATGCCGCTAAAAGAGGATAATTCCTCTCTTACAATGCCAATAAGCATTAATCTGCTAGTTCACAATGCTAGGCTTGGTTGTATCAAAAACATCGCCGTATACACCTACATATCTAAAGTTTCCAGCCGTACTAAGCTTGCTTTAAGTTAAAATGTCGATCATGCTGAACAGAAACGGCTTAAAGTGGTTCCTGCGGAATTTAAAGATAAGACTGAATAATATTCAGTCTTCAAAGTAGTTAAGGAACTCATCTCGAAACCCAAATACTTGCAGTGGTTTTCAACTCAAGGCATGAATAAAATAGATTCGTCATTTAAAGCAAAACATTAGTACTATCAACTTTCCTAGTTTATAGTGATTAGCGTGACGTCGGCTTATCAAAATGCCTCTAACATTCAACTGAAACGTCGCTAACCCCAATTAAATACTGAGGAAAGCGATATGATTGATAAATATGCGTTGTGTGATCTACATTCCCGTCTTGAAAAATTACCACGTACCTCGCTGGCACTGCTCCCTACTCCAATACAAACACTGAAAAGATTTGGCGCGTCCCTAGGTGGTCCTGAGCTATGGATGAAGCGAGATGATTTATCTGGCTTAGAAGGTGGTGGCAACAAAACACGAAAACTTGAATTCATAGTGGGTGATGCGCTGCTACAAGGTGCAGACATGTTGGTAACAGTTGGCGCTATTCAATCCAACCATACCCGACAAACCGCTGCTGCCGCAGCCAAAGCAGGCCTAAAATGTGCGCTTTTACATTGCGCCTGGACCAAAGATGCAAGCGCTACTTATCGGCAGGTAGGTAATATTCTTTTAAGCCACGTAATGGGTGCCGAACTTTATGTGGACGAAACTGAGCGCCCTATCGAAGATCAAGGTCCTCTGGAAGAATTCATGGACTATCTTCGTCAACAGGGACACAAACCATACCTAATTCCAGGCGGTGCTTCTGAACACCCCTTGGGAAGTATGGGCTATATAAACTGCGCTGCTGAACTAGCTGTTCAAATGGCTGAAACTGGCCAAGCCTTTGATTACCTTGTGCATTGTACTGGCTCAAGCAGTACCCAAGCCGGTCTGGTAGCAGGCTTTGCAGCACTTAATATCAAAACTCAGGTAATCGGAATATCGGACGATAATGAAACCGAGATTAAAAAATCCCGAGTTAAACTTCTAGCCAATAATGCTTTGAGTGAGCTTGGATTAGATGTGCGAGTGCAACCGAACAGTATTGAAATTATACCTGCCAATACCAACGCCTACGGCATCGCTGATACAGAAATTACCGATGCTATCCAGCTATTTGCCAGTACCGAAGGGTTGATTGCCGATCCTGTCTATGAAGGTCGCGCAATACGTGGGTTATTAAACTTGTCTGCTGAAGGTCGTTTTGAGAAGGACGCAAGAATTCTGCTTATGCATCTAGGCGGATCGCCTGCTATACATGCCTATGCCGAAAAATTTGGCGCAATTCAACTTCATCCTTTTACTGTTTAATTAACTCTTTATTCTCAGAGGTATTGTAACGTGACCGAAATTTTATTAGATAAAGATTCTCTTGTAGCAAACATTCGAACCCAATTCCAAAATAGTGACCAACTAAAATATCAGCGGGCTTTACAAGAGTTTTTTGATGGTGAAACCTTTATTGGAGACAATGTTTTTGAAACCTGCTTCAAATTACGTGCGGGCTTACCCCCACTTGCATATGAAGTTTCAGGTCCTTATTGTGCAATCAGCAATGAATACGCCACCATAGAGCGCATTTATGAACGTGGTGAACTAATATTTGAAAGCAATATAAAACAGCAGATCCAACAACGCACAGCAGCGATGGTTTGGCTTTTTCTCTCTGTTTTGGAACATAAACCAGAAAAAATCTTAATAGTGGGCGCAGGGAAACTATCCCTTGAAATCGTTAAATATTTAAAGCACTTTATACCAAGCTTATCCAACATCGACTATCACACGCGAACTCAGCACACGGAATCATTCGAACAACCTTGCGGCAGCATAGGTGTTACTTCTGACTACCAACAGAACCTCAAGCTTGAAGCTTATGACACTATTATTATGGCTACGAATACCAACCGCTGTTTAATCGACGAAACCAACATTACTTCAATCAAACCAGGGGCGGTGATCGCGTCACTTTGCACCACCTCACAAACTGGAGAGATTGCAGGCAATGTATATGCCCGTGATGACGTGAATGTTATTTTCGACTTTGAACTAACACGTCATTTTACAGCCGATATGAAAGCGGCGGATAGAATGGGTTATTTGAATAACGTCCTATTGCTAAGCGACATCTTAAAAGGGCAACACCCTGAAGATATTTCGAAAAAGAAGAAGGTTTTACGCATTACAGGCACGCCCATGCAAAACGTTGCAGTACTGGATATGATACGTTCAATTTAATTATACAATTCCCCACGGCTGTGCAGTGGGGATAATTCTCGATAAATAATAAACACCTAAGGCCTTGCAAGCAGCTTTATGAGTATGTAAGCACGAAAAAAGCCACCTCATTTGAGGTGACTTTAACCTCAGGATTGTAAGTGAAACGTTGGCAGCAATGAATAGCGGTAGGAACAATATAAAAGCTGAATTTAAGTTGTGTTCTGCGACGGGACACAATTGAGCCTGCTAAACCCAACGACAATAACATAAATGTCGCAGGTGCTGAGACTTCGACTGCGGGGGACCAAACAGCCTAGGAATATTCGCTTAAGCCGGATTTGTCATCGTCGTCAAATATACCAAAAAGAGTAGAATGAACATTAGCACTTGAAGGGGGATTGATTAATAGTGACGACAGTGAGAGTTCGCCAGCCAGACTGTAAGGGATTATGACATGGTATACATCACCGCATTCACAACCAGCAGTAAAGACGGGTACGACATCATACAATATCCCATCGACCAAAACATTTTTAGTCCCTAACAAATTCCCGTCACCATCGCTGGCGTGAATAACTGATGCGTCTGCCACCGATAAAAAGGCACCCAACAATAAAGCGCAGGTTAGTTCACAATGCTAGGCTTGGTTGTATCAAAACATCGCCGAAGACATCGCCGTAGACACCCACATATCTAGAGTTTCCAGCCGTACTAAGCTTGCTTTAAGTTAAAATGTCGAGCAGGTTGAACAGAAACGGCTTAAAGTTGTTCCAGCCGAATTTAAAGTGGATGTCCACTACTGACCTTCAACACTAGCGGCAACCTCTTTTCTGTTTATACACTACTCTGTTGGGGTGTTGCTTAGGGCTATTTAACAAGAGGCCTGGCTCAGTCACTTAGCTGGCCTAGGTCAATTGGCTTTTTTAACTAGACCAATGGCAACCGGGGATTCTCCTTGTTTAATTGGCGGCGTTTCGTTAATCATTAATACGGTTCCGTTTGCGCCGGCGGTAATAGTTTGAACTAGGTCACCAAAATAATTGGTGATTTCGCCTACCGGGGTAGTTGCTGAAACTCTATCGCCGATGGTGACTAGTGGAGTGAAGAACCCTGTGAAGTTGCTTTTAGGGTAGTAAACTTGCCGATAAATTGTGGCTGGCTGTGTGTGGGCCGGTGAGCCTGACAGCATGTTTAAAAAGTACAGGGCGTTTTTAGCCACCGTGTGGGCATAGTTAATCGATTCTTCGTCACGCAGTCCTAAGTGTCCAATTTCCGTTGTTAAGCCGGGCTTGCCACGAGTCATGGCAGTATTGGGGAATGAGATAGAATTATCTGGGTCGTTAGGGCGGTCGCCATACATGATGATGTTGCTCATACCGATGGCTTTGGCAAATTCGAAAGTGAATGCATCGAGTTCCGGTTCGCCTATGTAGGGAGAATAAACGTGATCGAGTAATTTTTGGTTAGCGCTACCCGAGTGCATGTCGATAAAAAAGTCTGCTTTGCGAATAAATTCACGTGTTAATAGTTCGGCTATTTGTTCAGTATGTGTGCCTTGTTTACTACCCGGAAATTCTCGATTGAGATTTTTATTATCTTTGGGGTTTAAAGCGAGTAAACGTTCGTGAAACCCGTCCAAGTTGGCCAGGTGCAATATTATTACCGTACCTTTTAGTTGCTTAGGGTTAAGCTCTTTCGCGAGCCGTTGCAAGGCAAACATTGATGGATATTCATCACCGTGGGTGCCTGCGGCAAGCAATAATACCGGGCCAGACTCTATGCCATTCACTACTGTAACAGGTAATTTTATGTTGCCCTCACTGCCTAAATAGGCATTTTTATCACCTGCTGGGGTTTGAATATTAAGCAGTTCAAAGGGGGCTTTACATTGCCCGCAAGCACTAAATAGGCACAGTGCGACTAGTGAAATACGCACTGTTGATAGTTGTTTAAAAATAGACAACATCAAGGAGTTCTCCTTAAAGATTTGAGACTGAAATATAAGAAAGCCAAGTTAGAAATTAATTCTGGCATCAAAAATGTTTGATTTTGCAGGCCCCTATAATCAGGTTTTACTTTGTTTTTTACAACTAGTGTTCGTCGCCACTGGTTGAGACTGACGATTACGGCCAATGCTAATACTATGCAAAAGGGCGTGAAGCATCGCCCCTTTGCATTGGAGAGGTTATGTTATGCAGGTTGGTAAGGCAGAGATGATTGATGTAATACAATTCTCACCTTGCCGTCTTCACAAAGTTTAAACACGAAGCTTTTGTTAACAAAAATGTGGCTGTCATCCGCGCCAATAAAATGAACGTTACATTGTACAATGGCAAGGTCGTTGTGCAGAATAAAGTCTTCTTTGCTGTACCAAACTTTAACCCATGGCTTTAATTTAAAGCCATTGTCGTTGGGGTAATTTTCATCACCACCAACAAAGTACGATAAAGCGCCCTCTTTGGTATCGCGAAACGTTTGTTCTCCATAGGTCAGTGTTGGTTTGAACAACACTTTACCGTTATCATAATCGTAATTCTCTGACAAAACTTGCGCAGAGAAGGCCTTGGCGTCTCCTCCTTGACTGTGAACTTCACCCACTTTAACTACATTCTCACACCAGGTTTCTAGGGCTTTATGAACCATCTCATCGGTAAACATCCAGTCTTCTCCTATATGAATGTTATTGTTTAAGCAATGTTATATCGTTTTATTTACTGAGTGTATATCACTATAAACCTTTTTACTAAACAAGTGTTTCTCTTGATAGCTAAACACTATCAAGAAGCTAGATTATTGTGCTTGCTCCGGTTATCTGATTGACTATGTTCTATGTTGATGTGTTAGGCATAGCCTATCTATTTTCTCTGGCTCACCGGCATTGATAAAGGTATCCACAACGAATGAGAGCCAGCTTGTAATGGCTAGCTGGCCATATGCACGGTCTTAACTGGTGGATAATGATTGTACAATGACCACTTGTTGCCTTTGTTTAGGTCTTATAAGGATATGATAGCTTACGGAAGCGCTTTAAGTTAGTCGCAGTAGTAATATCAAAGGAATTTACACCTGAGAAGCGCTTGTGATGCTGATGATTTATATGCCCTTTGCTCTTTAACTCGTATCTATACTTTGACAAACTAAAGCGCGGTTAACGTCTTACAATAAGGTTAGAAGTGGAAATTACACTTTCAGGTGTGCAGATTATAGATGTATTTCTCAGGTTTGCTGCCGTAGGTCAATTGGGCTTATTAATCATTTTCTTAGTCAGGAAACATTCGGTTCTGCCCCTCGCGCAAGTTGGATTAATTGCATGCTTAATAGCCTATGTTCTATTAACGGTTCCAATTGAAAATCATCACTTCGGAAGTTTACGCAATATCTTATTGCTAATTACCGATTTAACTCCATTTGCGGCTTTGTGGTTCACCCTAACTAAGCTCCAAAAGCACTTTAAATTGGCACAACAAGCCAAATGGATATTGGCTTTGCTGACGTTTTGGCTACTAATCTTAGCTTATGTGTTCTTAGTACTAGGCGGTAGAAGTCCATTACACGACCTCAATCACATCATTGGAATTGGGCTGTTAATGTGGGTCATTTATTTATGTTTAGCGGAATACTTAGACGACTTGGATAATCGCCGCCGCAACGCTCGGCTGTTAATAGTCGCGTTTTGTTGTTTTTATATGTTAGGACTTGTGTCCTTTGAGTTTATCTATCAAAACATTAGAGATACTTGGCAATTTAGCCTAGCTAATGCTTTTATAATCTTTGCAATAGTTACCATTATTTTAGCAAAAATAATAACCCCAAAAGACCACTTACCGAGTGCTACCAGTAATCAAGTTGATACCTTCGAAACGTCTACCTCTGCACAAAACAAAGCTAAACCGATTGATTCTCCCCACCTAGAAGCATTAAATAAACTGATGAATGACGGTGTGTTTTTGCAACAGGAACTAACCATTGGTAAGTTGGCAAATTTACTCGATTTGCCTCCTCACCAACTTCGTCAGCTGATTAATCAACAACTCGGCTTTAGCAATTTTTCTCACTATCTAAATAGCTACAGGATCCCTTGGGTGTGTGAGCAACTTCAGGATACCTCGAAAAAGAATTTACCTATCCTAACGATAGCATTGGAAGCAGGCTATGGTTCTATTGCACCATTTAATCGTGCTTTTAAAGCAACAATAGGTCAAACGCCTACACAATATCGTACTCAATTTTAAAAATGATCAGTATTTTTCATATTCGATAAGACCTAGTATCTAACAATGGATGTAATGGCCTCCACTAATTATTTGTAGAAGTTATTATGAAAAAAGCACTGCTCATTTTGTTCGTTTTTATACTCTCTGTTTTGTCTTATTTAGGTTGGCCTATCTATCAAGGTATAGCCTATCGTGGCATGGCTCCAATGATAGGGATGAACTATGTTACCTGGCCTAGTGAACAGCCAACAACAAACAGGGTATTCGACGCTGATTTCAATCATGCAGCGAATGAAGCCTTACAATCACTGGTAGTCCAACAACAAAGCGTTGCAGCACCGGGCTACACTGCTGCAGTAGCCATAAACGGAAAACTCATTTGGGCAGCTAGTGTCGGCTGGTCAGATATTAGCAAGAAAATACAAATGACCACCGATAGCCAAATGCGAATAGGCAGCACGTCAAAAGCGCTAACTGCCACTGGGCTAGCTCGATTGGTCGACAGCGGCAGGCTTAACTTAGATGCACCATTATCGGAGTATTTTGAAACACCTCCCAACCCACACTGGAAGACAGTGACGGCTAGGCAGCTCGCCTCTCATATGGCAGGGATCCCACATTATGGTGAGAACACGGAAACACTTGGCACCTTGGCAATGTTAGGTGCTCAGCGCTATTTTGCTGATCCACTTGCTGCCATGGCTTTATTTGACGATAGCGATATGTTATTTGCACCTGGTGAGCAATTTAGTTATTCGAGTTTAGGCACTGTATTGCTTAGTGCATTGATGCAAATAAAAGCTGAAATGAAATATCAAGACTATATGCAGCAGAGGGTATTTGCCCCCCTTGCCATGCATGCGACCTTTACTGAAACGCCGACCCAAACTAGCGATGATCTGGCGACGTTTTACTGGCAAGACAAACATCAACCTAGCAGATTAAAGCCTTGGTATCACTTGGATTTAAGTCACCGATTAGCCGGCGGCGGTTGGGTATCGACATCTAAAGATCTCGCAATGTTAGGACAAGGTTTTATGAATGAGGCGTTTATTTCTGAACAAACGAGGATTGCATTTTGGACACCACAAAGGCTTAATAATGGCCAAGTGAATCCTCAACAATATGGTCTTGGCTGGCGTATAAATGATCTCGACTTAGGTGAAGGTTATAAATCAGTGACGTTTATGCATCATGGTGGCGTATCAGCAGGTGCTCAAAGTTTTTTGATGGTTATTCCTGAGTACAAGTTGTCATTGTCCGTTAACGCCAATATTAGAACTGAGGTATTTTCAGATTTCGCTAGCGTCTCTTATGATATAGCCAGGTTTTTTATCGACGAGATAGAACGTCAAAGTCATGTAGAAAAATAATCTAAAGCAAGCAAACACTGCTTATTGAGTTTTAATTACACTATGTCTAGGTTACTCGCGTCTTCTTAACCTGAGCTCAAAATCACTCAAGCAGATGTCATGGATGTATAGCATCATGTCCATTTACAGTGGGTTGTCATTTATTCTACTAGGCCTTGTATAACACTAGTATCTTTTGACTCGCCCACCGCTATTTAGGTAATTTATATGAATTGGTTGAGTCATAATATTTCGAAAATTAAAGACGATTTAGTGGCGTATAGCGTTTCCTATACACCACCAGTGGTTTCACCATATTTACAATGCTTGCGTTAAGATCTCTCGACTTTTTTCTAGGGTGATATCACTGTGTTCACCAAGTGCGGTCATGCCATGCTGTTTTAACCCATCAATAAGTAAATCGATATCTTTTGCACCAAGATCTACGTCAGATAATCGGGTGGGTACTTGCATTGTTTTGAAAAATTGTTCGGTTAACAAAATAGCTTGATCAATGCGAGCATCCTCATCCCCCTCATTTATCTGCCAAACCCGCGATGCATATTGCAGTAGTTTTTCACGCTTATTGTCACGACAGACTTTCATGACAGCGGGTAATACTATGGATAGCGTACGTGCGTGATCAATGCCAAACGCGCCCGTTAATTCATGACCTATCATATGGGTTGACCAATCTTGTGGTACACCGGCACCAATTAGTCCATTTAATGCCATGGTTGCCGACCACATAATATTGGCTCTCACTTCAAGGTCACCTTTGGTTTGTGGCTGTAATGCTTTAGGCCCTTCTTCAATTAAGGTTTGCAATAACCCTTCACTGAAACGGTCTTGTACTTTGCCATTAACGCTATAGGTCAAGTATTGCTCGATAGTATGAACAAACGCATCAACAACACCGTTACTGATTTGACGATCAGACAATGACAATGTGACTTTGGGATCTAACACTGCAAATAGTGGACGCACTAGAGGGCTTGAAAATGCACGTTTATTGCCATCTCGAGTAACAACTGCATTACCATTACTTTCAGAACCTGTGGCTGGTAGGGTTAAAACTGCGCCTATGGGTAACGCTTTCGTGATGGTATGTTGCTTTGTGAGAATATCCCATGGATCTTTCTCCTCACTTGGATCATCTCCCTCAAAGAAGGTCGCTGCGGCAATAAATTTAGCGCCATCAACCACAGAGCCACCGCCAACCGCAAGTAAAAAATCAATACGCTGCTCTTTAATAATCTCCTGAGCTTTCATTAATGTGTTGTAACTTGGATTGGGTTCGATACCTGAAAACTCAAACCAGGTATGTTGTTCAAGGGCATCAACCACTTGTTGATACACGCCGTTATTTTTTATGGAACCGCCACCATAGACCAGTAAAACCCTTGCATCTGATGGTATTTGTTGGGAAATGGTGGCGATTTTTCCTTCTCCAAAATGAATATGAGTTGGATTTTGAAAACTGAAATTTAACATTGATATATATCCTAAAACTTTGCCAAGAAAAAATGTATAAAAACTCTTTATGCACCAAGGTGAGCGAGTAACTTTTCAGCGGCTAAAGCTGAACTCGCTGGATTTTGACCAGTGATAAGCAGGCCATCTTGTACAACAAATGCTTCCCAATCTTGGGCTTTTTGATAATCACCGCCACGTTTAATGAGTTCATCTTCAAGTAAAAATGGCACCACTTCGGTTAATTGCACCGCGTCTTCTTCACTGTTAGTAAAGCCGGTTACTGCTTTTCCTTTTACAACAAAGTCACCAGACCCATGTTTTACATTTAATAATGCGGCACTAGCATGACAGACGGTAGAAACGGCTTTGCCTGCAGTTAAAAACCTTTCTAGCAAAGTGATTGAGTCGGGATTGTCGGTAAGATCCCATAAAGGTCCATGACCTCCGGGGTAGAAAACAGCATCAAAGTCACCTTCACTAACAGAAGACAATTTCAACGTAGTCGCAATTTTGGCTTGGGCGGCATTGTCTGAGTCATAACGTTCAGTAGCGGCAGTTTGAAATTCTGCGAGTTTGCTTGTGGGATCAATAGGGGCTTGGCCGCCCTGTGGCGTAGCTAAGGTGACTTCAACACCAGCGTCAATAAAAGCATAATAAGGCGCGGCGAACTCCTCAACCCAAAAACCGGTTTTCTTGCCAGTGTCGCCAAGTTTATCGTGAGAAGTCAGTACCATTAATATTTTTTTATTCATTTTTGTTCATCCATTTATCAAAACAAGCAAGCTTGTTTAAGTGAGTTTTTATTTTCTATGGAAGGAGTATATGCTCACAAAAAAAGTATACAATGCAGATAAAATTGACATCATTGTATCAATAATTGATACAATGGTTTTGATGTTTGTTTTTCAGTAATGGGTCTCGGTATGAATGTTTCGTTTGAACGTCTCAAAAGTATGGTTGTTTTTGCTCAAGTTGTGGAACAAGGCAGCTTAATTGGAGCAGCAAAGCATTTGGGACTCTCGCGCGCGGTAGTCAGCTACCACCTGAAAAAACTTGAATCTCAACTTGAGGTGAAATTACTTAATCGCTCTACTCGTTCGATCAATCTCACAGAAGCTGGCCAAGCCTTTTATGAGCGTTGTCATGCTATAGCCGAACATGCCAATGCCGCCAATCAACAAATTGAAAACGTCAAAAATGAACCCATCGGCCTACTTAAAATAACCTGTCCGGTAAATGTTGGATTACAAACAATTGTGCCTGCACTGAATGAATTCAAAAAAATTCATCCTAAAATTGAGCTGGATGTGATGCTCACGGATGAAGTGGTGAATATTATGAAAGAAGGAATCGATTTAGCGATCCGCGGAGCCCCCTTGCCTGACTCAGGATTACAAGCAAGTAAACTTGCTACCCTAAAAACCTGTTTGTGCGGTTCTCCAGAGTACTTTAGCCAATATGGAAAACCAAAAAACCATACTGATTTAGCCAATCATCAATGGGTAATTTACAAATTAACCTCTGGCGTAGTGAACCTAACAAAAGGCAACCGCACTTATCGTATTGTCACCCAAGGAAGTATCAGTACCAATAATGCAGCGGCGCGTACTGCATTTGTTGAAGCTGGCCACGGTTTAGCCCGCATCCCTATTTATGATGCTTGGCCTAAAATACAAGCAGGCACCTTACAAAGAGTACTTGATGATTATGTATTCAACGATATAAATGTCTATGGTGTGTTCCCGCCAGGCACGGCAAATACCAAAAAACTGAGGTTATTACTGACTTTCTTGAAAGAGTATTTTACCCGTCAAATCAGCTTCAGCTCGACCATTTAATAGATGCCAATGATCCTATTTCCAGTATCAAAATTAGGTGCACATTCAAGCCATCTCATATTCAAGCCCTCTTAGCCAAATAAGCTCTTTATGGCGAAAATCTTGGTTTGGCCTTTGTGGTCTATTTATCCCATAATGAAGACTAACAAAATCGAAACCCTAACCTAAAAAAACGAGTAAAGCATCTCAAATGATTGTGAAAGTGTTACCAACAATAATCTTTTCATTTCAACTTGGCATTGCAGGCCTTGCTATTGCCCAGTCTTTGTTGAGTGCTAAGGGCGGGCAAAAACACACTTACTATCTAACCGGGGTACTGATATTTCTCTCTATTCATACATTTGGTGATTTACTTGTGGTGTCAGGTGGGTATCGGTATTTCCCCAATCTAGTAGGATTACAATTCCCCTTAGCGACATTGATTGGTCCCGCATTTTACTTTTACGCGCGTTCCATGATGACCCGCTCAAATGTGTTAAGCACGAAATCTATGCTTACAGCTAGTATTGGTCCCGTACTGGGTATTTTAGTATTGCTCCCTTTCGCCTTAGGGCTGACCACCGAACAAAAACTTTCTCTTGCGGATCCACTCACCCGAGATGCTGAACTCTACAAGTTTGCTCTTCTAACTTGCTTACTCTCTACCCTTACCTTTTTAATCTCCACGCTATTGTATTTTAGCGCAACCTACCGGCTTCTAGACAACCACAAAGTTCAGCTCATGAAGAAGTTTTCGGTTATCGAAAAAAAATCACTGGATTGGTTACGCACAATTCTACTTTTATGGGGTAGTGTTTGGGTGCTTTACACCATTGAATATATATTGAATTTTATTGGCGTAAGCTGGATTGGATCGGGTGTCGTTATTCCAATGCTAAATTTACTATTGCTTTTGGCGTTTGCTCACTTATCACTTAATCAACCTTTATTGTCAGAAACAGACAAATCAAAAGACAGTGATTTGCAACCTCGAGCCGCCGCATTAGACGATGATAGAATGAAGAGAATTGCCGTAAAACTCCACAAAGTGATGCAAGGGGAACGCTTATTTTGTGAAAATGAACTGAGCCTTCACCGATTATCTGAAGCCATTGGCATATCTCAAAATCATATTTCCGAGACCCTATCCCAGCATTTACAGATTAATTTTTTCTCGTTCATTAACAATTATCGTGTAGAAGAAGCAAAAAGACTGTTAACTACAACAACCTTATCAATTATTGATATCTCGCTGGAGTCGGGCTTTAACTCTCGCTCGACGTTTAATTCTGCCTTTAAAAAAACCGAAGGCGTAACCCCGTCGGCCTATCGCATGCTCATGAAAAATCATAATACTGCGAAAGAATAATGAACGAATGGGCCCATTTGGACGACGTTAGTCTCGAAATCCTTGAAACTTTCCCTATCATCAAAAATCACCTAGAGGAAAATTCATATGTCAAACTTGTTCGCTGCTCGTCTGGTGGGCGCGTTATTTATTATATCAACAGGCGCTTACATGACGGCGAGTCATATCATTTCGACGCTATTTAGTGCACCTGATTTTATCCTTTATCTGTACCCGAATAGAAACCTTTTGACCGTAGCCGCCCTATTGGAGTTTGTTAACTCTGCCGCTGTAGTGGCTATAGCCACCGTTATATTTCCCATCATTAAACCTCTTAGTCAGCGAATCGCTTTGACCTATGTTAGCTTTAGGATCATCGAAGCGGTTATGCTACTTATTGGCGCATTAGCGCTATTTTCTTTAATTGCCATTAGCAAAGAAATGGTAACAGCCATCGCCCCCAGTGTTGACTATTTAAGTGTTATGGCTGATGTTCTAAAACAGCAACGTTATGTTAGTTTTCAACTTGGCATGATCCCCCTAGCTCTTTGCGGCTTTATGCTTTGTGTTACCTTTTATCAACACCGTTTAGTCCCAAGGTTATTATCCGCTTTAGGCCTTGTCGGGTATTTGTTATTGTTGCTAAAAGTCAGCGCTGATTTTTTCGCCATTAATATTGGCGGTGGATTGCTGTATATTCCTGGTGCTTTATTTGAACTACTTCTACCATTGTGGTTGTTTTTTAAAGGTTTTCATTTAAGTGAACAACCACAAACACACGAGAAGTGAATGACATAAACGCTATATATTGATTGCCGTGTTTTGCTTTAGGCTAAGAGTGCCCATGGAAAAATGGAAGAAGATCACACTTAAGGTTTTACTCGCTTGTTTCCTGACAACAACAAGTATTTATTTGTTCGCGCCTTGGGAATATGGGCTGTATTATTTAAAGCCTGTACCTAACTCCATTGAGCAACAAGTTCATGAAGCAACGTCACAAGGTATAGACGGAATCATTGTCTATGTGGATGAGGCCAATAAACCAGCTCGGTTGTATGCAAGTGGTTGGCATAATAGACAAGAAAAAATACCGGCATATGGCAATGCTCTATTTAAAATTGCCAGTATTGGAAAATTATATGAAGCGGCGGCAATCGCTAAACTAGTCGCGTCCAATCAGCTCAAACTGGACCAAAGCCTTGCAGACTATTTGCCTCAATTAGCTAAACGTATCGAATATGCAAATAAAATTACCCTACGCATGTTGGTAGAGCACCGCAGTGGTATTCCTAACTTCACCGATCAGGAAGGCTTTGATTGGGCATCAAACTCCCTTGACGTATTGAGTTTAGTATTAGACAAACCTGCGGACTTCCCACCCGGTACTGATTACGACTACTCCAATTCAAATTATTTGTTGCTACAAAAAATAATGACCGAAACCTTGGGTTATCCTTACTCCCGCTTCATTAACAATGAAATTCTTTTACCATTGGGCTTAAACCGAACTTTCTTTTCAATTCACCAGATCGATACAAATGAGCTCATGAGCGGATATTATGTAGGCTATGACGAAGACTTAAAACACCTCGACCAAGGTTACGTAGCCAGTGCACAAGATGTAGGGATCTTTTTAAGAGCCCTAAACGATGGAAGTGTGTTTACCGAAGCAGAACGCAAAATTTATGCTTCACTTTATGAATATAACCATACAGGTTGGGTGCTCGGCTATTCTAGTATAGCCCGATACCATAGGGATATTGATACCGTTGTCATTCAATTTACCAACACGACCGGTGAAGATAGAGTGATACTTACAGGCATCATATATGACCGAATTATGAGTATCTTACGGAGCCAATAAAATGAATTGTTTGACTAGGTATTGGTAAGATTTAATTACCTCATTCCCGCCACAGCCCCGCAAAGCTTTATCACCTATGATTTTTCACCTAATAACATACTGCCATCGCCTAAAAAGCTTAAAACAATCTGTATTGCTGGGCGGTTATCGTCAAATAAATAGCTGTATTTCTCCACTATTCTATCTCTATCAGCTTGATTTCTTGCTGTCGACATTTCATCGCGAAAAGGCTGTCCTTCCATAATACCAGCATAATGACTAGCAATAGCGGCTGTTGTGCGCAGTGCATTTTCAACTTTGGGGTTTTCTGTAAACGCCTGCGTCAACTGTGTCGAATACGCATAATCAGCCGGTAAAACTAACTGTCCCTGAGTGTTGAATTCTATACTTGCAGGTGGTGAGGGTATGCCATATTGTGCTAACAATGCTTTAAACTCGTTTTGCGAGTATTTGGATAAGGTATCAATGTTGTGCGCTGTTGGCAGTAATAAGGGTATGTCCTTTAAATTCACCGGACTAGGTTGCGCTCCAGGCGTAAGATACTCATCTAGATTGATTTCTTGTTGGTCTCCTTGGGAGGTATTCATTCTGAAAACCGCATTCGTAGCGGGCTTTTCTACCTTTTGAACCTGATGATTTTGTTGATAAGCGGCTAATAATTCGGAAAAGCCATTGTTTCCTTTCGATTGATTGGGTTGCAGTAGGTTTTGTGAGTGAGTTTTAAAAATACGATTGGAGACGTCCATTTTAACCTCGACAATTTTAACTTTGTAAACGCTCTAAAACATCAAGTACATTGGCTCTTAGCTGTGCATCTTTATTTTGTGCCGTGCCAATAGACTGATCAAACTCCACCGACTTTCTTGCCAAGGCTAATACGTCATATTTTTCATCGGCATCGAAATCTCGGCTTGGAGGCGCTCTCATTGCTAATCCCTCTTGTGAGGTGATTAACCCGTCTAATTGTAACTCTGACGACATACGCGTTAATTCGTTATATGACATATTAGTCGGATCATACTGGTCAGCGACTTCCTGAAATTTTGTTTCTGCAATTAGACCCGCCTGGCTCAGTGTTACTTTATCTGCTGAGCTGTGATTGTTAGATAACTGGTTAGAATGAGTGGTATCTGCACCTTGGTTTTTACTGCTTTGATAGATAGAGCTCAGCTGACTATTGTTATTTATTTCCATTACATTCCCATTAGTCAATTTAGTGCTAATCACCACTAATTATCGGCTTATTTAGCTTGATGAGTTTGAGCAGCAATGACTATGCCAAAGGTACTGTTTTTGATTTAGGCTGATACAGGTTAACTAGCAGGAATTGCGCCATTAGGCTGCGAGCTAACCCCTTAGGCTGATTTTCAATGGGGTATTACCAGCAATTAGGCAAATTATTGCCGAGGATAAGACAATATCGGCAATGACAGGAAAAAACGGCAAGAGCGGCAAGTATTATTCCTGCCTCTTTGAGCTTAAAAATAAGACTAATGGCAACATAAAGTTGCACATTAATATAGGTTAGCCGACGAAATTTTACTTAGCGTATCGAATTTAGATAGTGTTTTAGTTAAGATGTTCAGACGATTGTTATTTTCCAATTGCGTTTAACCCTAAACGCTCACCAAAATATTACCAAAACGATAACTAACTTAAGCACTTATAATAATGAATGGAGAAACCATGCACCTTCGTAAACGCCTTGTCCTTGGCACAATATTGAGCTTTTTTAGCGTTCAATTGCTGGCCGCAGAAGCCATTGTTAGCGCTGAACAGAAGCAAACTGCCGAACAACTGATGCAAACCGCACTGAAAAGTGATCTTGGCATGGACATAGTCACGTCATTGACGACTGAAATTGGCCCTCGCCTTGCGGGTTCAGAAGCTGAAAAGCGAGCTAGAGGTTGGGGAGAAAAATTGGGACAACGCTTAGGGTTTGATAAGGTTCGCGTGGAAGAATTTACGATGCCGTTCTGGGAGCGGGGAAATTTACACATATCCCTTACTTCCCCCTACAATCAAGCATTATACGGCACAGCATTAGGTGGGGCGGCACCATCAAAACAAGATATTGATGCACCCGTGGTTTATTTTAGAGATATTCACGCTCTAATGGAGGTAGAAGAAGGAGAGCTCAAAGGTAAAATCGCTTTTGTTGATGGCGATATTATGGTGAAAAGTCAGGTGGGCGCAGGTTACGGACAAGCGAACCATCGTCGCAGAGTGGGATGGCAACATGCGCAACGTGGCGGTGCAGATGCGTTAGTGGTGCGTTCCGTGGGTTCAGATTCACATCGATTTCCCCATACAGGCATGATGAGTAAAGATGGAGACAAATGGGCAAGTATTCCTGTTATTGCAATTTCTAACCCAGATGCGGATCATCTTCGCCGTTTACATAATTTGGATAAACCCCTAAGTATTTCCCTTCATTCTGAGTCTGACTGGAAAGGAGAAGTTAGCAGCGGGAATGTTGTGTTAGATTTGATTGGTAGCGAGAAACCTGAAGAGATCGTACTTATCGGTGGCCATTTAGATAGCTGGGATCTGGGTACTGGAGCTGTAGACGACGGTGCTGGTGTTGCGATTACCACTGCAGCGGCTGCATTGATTGCAAAATTACCTAAGCGCCCTAAACGTACTATCCGAGTGGTCATGTTTGGTGCTGAAGAGGTAGGCCTGTTAGGCGCATTTGCTTACACCAAAAAACATGAAGCAAATTTGAGTAATCATGTTCTGGCCACAGAGTCAGATTTTGGGGCACAAAAAGTATGGCAATTGGGATCTAACGTTAATCCAAAAGCCACAGTGTTAATGGATGAAATAGGCAGAATTTTATCCCCTCTAGGTATCGTTAGAGGCCGTTCAGATGCACCAGGAGGTGGCCCCGACATTATTCCAATGGCCGCCAAAGGCGTACCCACAATTCGTTTAAATCAAGACGGACAAGACTACTTTGATTTACACCATACGCCAGACGACACCTTAGATAAAATTGAGCCTGACGCTCTAGCGCAAAATATTGCTGCTTATGCCGCTACTATTTATTTAATTGCCGACTCAGAGGTTGAGTTAAAACCATAAGCTAGCGCCAGCAACTGACGCGAAGACTGAAAAGCCCTAATCCTTTAATTAGCTGGGATTAGGGTTTAAGCATGCAAATTTAGTAGGTTTGTGTACCGCGGATGGGGTAACCAGTTTGATTACGAACAAAGGTTAACCCCCTTACAACTACATCTAACTCTGGGCGTAAAAAAGGCGTATTGGCAATATTTACCCCCTGTAATACTCCCACTTCGTTAATGACAAAAAGCGCAGGCTCTGAAAAATCATGATCGGTTTCTTTTTCAGAACGTGGGGCTGATATGTACAACCCTAATTGCTGCATTTGCTCAACACTTAGCCCGTAAGCGATGGGATAAGTCACATTTAGCACTTCCATGTTTTGACTAAGTTGTTCTTTTGAATCTGCTGATACGGCTGTGACACTCACACCGATGGCAATTAACGCCTCTTTGTGCTCCTCCAATAAATTGAGGTAGCGTACACATAAAGGACAATGTTTTCCCCGATACACTACCAGCATTTGCCAATCGGCCCCTGAGTGAGCTTGTCCTAGATTAACCGTGGAGCCATCTAGAAGCGCTGCATTAATAGATGGAAAAGGACTACCGGGAATGAGTTTTACTAAGTTTGTCATTTTGATCTCTTTGATAGTTAGTGAGTTTTATAGATTGAATAAACAGTGTGAGGGCTATACCCATGCATAGAACCACACAGCTGATAAATATATTGCTTATGCCGCCAGGTATGTATTCTACAAACGAGGTTAAAAACTGCCCTAGAAACACCGCCATGGTAAAAAATGATAAATTGCGACCACGCACTTTTACTTCGCTTCGCTCTACGGTCATGTGGTTTAGCAATGGAATACTAAAGCCAAACCCAATGCCGATAAAAATCGCCCCTACCACTAAACTAATAGTGCCTGTTTGTAAGAAGAAAAGATAAGCTATCCCGAAACCAATAAATGCTAGAGCTAACACTTTCTGCTCGCCAAAAAGTTTACATACCTTAGGCAGGAAGTGCGCCGCAACTACCGCCATTAATGAAATGAAGGCCAACAAACCTCCTATTTGCTGTTCGTCGTAATCTTGTCCATACATATAACTGGGCAGCAAAACTATAGAGGTGAAAAACAATACCATTGCAAGCATAGCAATTAGATACACACTTTTGAGTGAAATTCCCTTTTGCAAAGTCGCATGTTCATGTTGGGTTTCCACTTCTTTTTCAACGGGATTTTGGCGGGGTACGAAGACCAAGAGCATGGCTAGAAATACCCAAGCAACGAGATAAAGCGAAAGGGGTAATGCCCAGTGTTGCGCCGCGAGTAAGCCTCCAATAAATAGAAATACCACCCCGCCCAGTTCGATCGCCATGCCCTGTTTAGCAATCATTTTTAACCGCTGTTCGCCAAAATACCATTGGGAAATTAACACCGTACAGCCTGCCATCACCACTGAAGTCACGCCGCCTAAAACGAATCGATTAAACAATACCCATAACGGACCATGCAACCAATAGACGCTTGCCCCCACAACCCCATATAAGAATAAGCCAATAATAAGCAATTGATATGCGCCATATTTGTCAATTAGTTTGCCAGCTAGGGGAGCAAAGACTACCGCGCCTAATGCGGGTAAAGTGACCAACAAAATAGCATTGTCTGTCACGCCCAAGCCAGCCGAGATACTGACTAAACCTGGGGCAACGACAGCCCCTACCATAATCGTTAAACAGGCAATACAAAGTAAGGTGTAGCCACCGGCACTGTTAAGTTTGTTCATGAAAAAGTCCCTTAAATTGATAAAAAAGAAATGTTATTTAGTGTTTGGCCAAGGCGTTAAAAAATGCACTGATGATAATGAAGAGAATGCTCACCACCACCACCCCAGGCCATTGATATAGAGAGTAAGCGGTAAGACCTGCTATTGAGCCTAGCGCCCCACCAAGATAGTAACCGAGCATGTAAATACCGTTGATACGACTTTGGGCGCTGTTATCGATGCTAAAGACCCGCACCTGATTAGCCACTTGTGCACTAAAAACAGCAAAGTCGATTAGTATAATTCCCACTATCAAGGACACTAGATTTCCGGCAAATAGCCCTGTTATGGCAAACCCTAGCGCAGCCAGCCCTAACACCACCATTATTAAAGTTTTAGCGCCAAGTTTATTCACCCATTTACCCGAAGCCTTAGCACCGATGACGCCCGCTAATGCAATCAGACCAAAGAGGCCGGCTTGTTGGGCGTTGTAATGAAAAGGCGCGTCACTCACATAAATTGCCAGTGTTGCCCACAAAACATTAAATGCGGCAAACCAAAATGCACCGGAAACTGTAAATAGTCGCAGCGATCGATGTCGGGCAAACAACACTAAGGTGCTCTTTAACAGGGGCAAGTAACGCAACGAAGCCTGTGGTTTATTGGTGGGTAAACATATCCATAGCAAGATCCCAAGGAAGGCGGCGATTAACGCTGACATAATAAACACACTGCGCCAGCCAAACTGCTCTGCAACAAACCCACTTAAGGTTCTTGAGAGCAAAATACCAATGGTTAACCCCATCATTAAAGTGCCAAGGGTGGCACCTTTGTTTTCAATAGACACCATTGATGCAGCAAACGGAATTAGCTGCTGAGTAATATTTGCGCTCACACCGATTAAAAAGACGGCCAGCATCAGTATTGGCAGATTTGGCGCAAAAAAGGCGACTGAGCAAGCTGCCACTAATAAGCAAGATAAGAGACCTATAAGTTGCCGCCGCACTACCGAATCACCCAAGGGTGAGATAAACAAGAGTGCAAAGGCATAACCAAATTGCGTGAGTGCTGGAATACTGCCTAATTGCGAATCATTTAAATGAAACTCGTTGGCAATTAACGGCAAAATAGGTTGGTTGTAATACAGGTTCGCCGCACTAGCCGCAATGGCAGTTGTCATAAGTAATAACATTAAAGGGCTTAACACGGGTGTAGAATCTGAATGGGTCATATGTGTCGTTAAGTAAATAAAACATAGACACAGCATAAGACTTATCTATTAATAACAAAAATGATATTATTTAATTGAATCGATACCAAATTTGTATAGATTCTAACATTGGACTTCGTCATGGATATCAAAATATTAAGGAGTTTTGTTTCAGTCGCTAAACATAAGAGCTTTTCAGAAGCTGCCCGCGAGTTACACACTGTTCAACCAGCGATAAGTCGTCATATATCCGCGTTGGAGGATGAACTTGCTGTCACATTATTTAACCGCAACTCTAGAGATGTTGCGATTACCCCAGCGGGTGAACAATTACTTGATGATGCTTTAAGGATTCTCGCCTTAACTGAGCAAGCTAAGCAAAAGGTAAAACGTGCCCACAGTGGTACTGTGGGAACCTTGAATATTGCCCATTTAAGTTCAGCATGCTTGTCTTTTATGGCCAGCCTGATCCGAACCTATAGATCTCAGTTTCCCCACGTCCACATCGCTCTATTTGAAATGACCGCAACGGAACAAATTGAAGCTCTAAAGCAAGATAAAATCGATATTGCGTTTTCAAGACCCTTGCCGACCCCTATTGCTGACGAATTTATTAGTCACGATATTTATATTGATAAATTGGTGGCCGTGGTAAATCAAAGCCATCCACTTGCAAGCCAAAAACACACTGATCTCGCTAGGTTAAAAAGCGAACAATTTATTATTTTTAATCGTGAAGAAGCCCTTGGACTTTTTGATGAAACCATCATACTTTGTAAACAAGCAGGATTCTCACCGAACATCATTAGTCAACCGAGGCATATGCAAACCTTAGTCACTGAAGTGGCTGCCGGTTTAGGCGTGGCAATTGCTCCTTTTTGCGTAAGCAAATTGTATAGTCAGGGCTGTCATTTTATTGCATTGGACAATGTCGACACGCAAATTCCGTTACAAATCCAATTTAAACAAAACGACAATAGCGCCACCACCCACGCCTTCTTAACGGTCGCGTTAAACGCCAAAAACGAAATTCAACGCAGCATGACGCTTTAACCCTACCTGCAAATTTGACTAAATCGAATCTCGCTTTCAAAAAGCATGTAAAGCAAAGAAACCATGCCCTCAGAAACCATGACAGTCATAAAAGAGCAGCCATAGTAGACGTAAGATGAATTCAGGCTAGGAACATCTAGCCTGAATCAGTATTAGCTGTATATTAGATTTCGATGACGACTTTACCTAAGCCTTTACCACTGGCTAATCGGTCGTGAGCTTGACTCACTTGTTCAAGACTATAATGATTTTCATCTAATACAGGAGTTAATTTTCCAGCTTCGATAATTTTAGTTAATTGTTTAAGAATCTGACTGTGCTCAGCGCGCTTATAGTTGTGTAACATTGGAATGAGCATAAATACCACATGCAAGGACAACCCTTTGAAATGCGCTTCCGTTAAGTCGATTTCAAGCATAGACACAGTAGTAGATACTTGCCCATTTAACGCTGCCGCTTTAAACGAGTTGGATAAATTCGCCCCGCCAACAGAGTCAAATACCACGTCAAAACCTGCATTGTTTGTGTGCTTAGCAACGTAATCTTCCACTTTTTCTGTTTTATAATTTATGGCTGTCGCACCCAGTTTTTCGATTAAGTTTAATTGTGCTTCTCCGCCGCCAGTAGAAAATACCTTAGCGCCAAAATAGTTTGCTAATTGTAAGGCAATATGTCCTACGCCGCCTGAACCACCATGCACCAATACAGACTGTTGGGCTTTAACGCCGGCTCGTTTGAGGCCTTCGTAAGCGGTGATCCCGCACAATGGAATGGCAGCAGCCTCTCTCATTGAAATGTTTTTCGCTTTAGGTGCGATTAAATTAGCATCTGCAACAATGTATTCCGCTAAGGTACCGGGTAAATCCGCCAAGCCACCTGCACACCCATAAACCTCGTCACCCACTTGGTATTCGGTAACCCCCTCACCTACAGCTTCCACTGTACCGGCAAAATCCATTCCTAAAATTGCAGGAAGTGGTGGCGCAATGGGGAATTCAGCCCCTAATTCACGCAGCATCGTGTCGACAGTATTAACACTGGTGGCTGCAATTTTAACTAGTACATGTCCAGATTTTACAGCAGGTTTAGCAACCTCTGCCGCTTCAAATACATCGCTGCCACCATAGGCTTTAATAATCATTGCTTTCATGTTCGACTCCTTATTGATTGATGAAACAAGTATATTCAAACAACATTAAATTGATAATAGAGAAATTTATTGAATGACTTTCTATATTTTGTTGATAATAATATACAATGAAGGAGAGCCATGAACATGAATTTAGATCATTTGAAATTATTTGTACGCATAGCGGCATTGAACAATATCAGTGCCGCAGGTAATGAACTTCACCTATCCCCTGCAGTATCGAGCAACTACATCAGTAAACTTGAAGAAAGTTTAGGCACTCGGCTGATCCACAGAACAACTCGCAAAGTATCATTAACAGAAGAAGGTAGAACCTTTTTACCCCATGCTGAAAACGTATTGATGAGTGTGGAATCGGCTATGGCATCCGTGGGCATTGGCAAAGTGACTCCCCAGGGAAGGTTGCGAATTACCGCACCCGCTTCATTTGGACGTATGCATCTAGTGCCTGCTCTGGCCGGCTTTCTCAAACACTACCCAGATATAGATATTGATCTTCGACTTTCCGATAGCATAGTCGATCTGGTTGAAGGCGGCTTTGATATTGCAATTAGAGACGCCTCATTAAAAGACTCTAGCCTGATTGCCAAGAAATTAGCGACAGATAAACGGATCGTCTGTGCATCACCCGATTACATTGCCGAGTATGGTGCGCCAGCGACTCCCGATGATTTGCAAGCGCACAGTTGTATTACCTTGGTCGGTTTAGATAACTGGCATTTCCAAACTGACGGTTCTACTCAAACGATTAAAGTGATTAGCAGGTTTACTACTGATAATGGTGAGGCCACAAGGGACGCCAGTGTAAATGGATTAGGCATTACCGTTGCTTCCACATGGAGCGTTTACCAACATTTAAAAGAGAAAACCCTTGTTCCTGTCTTATCCAATTACCCGCTATTATCAGAAACAGACATATGGGCGGTTTTTCCGAGTTCACGACTACTAGCGCCAAAAGTACGCGTATTTATTGACTATTTTACAGCGTATTTTGGTGATATTCCTTATTGGGATTTGTGACAATATTCACTGAACCTTCATATGTGAGTGTTATTGTTGACATAATTATTTGTGCAAATGAAACAGAGGTAGGAAGGTATGTCGTACAAATTTCCGTTGTTAATGTGGTTGTGCCTGTTTGGTACGCAACTTTATGCTAAGCCAACGATTATCGCCCACCGCGGAGCTTCTGGGTATTTACCAGAGCATACCATAGAAGCCGCCGTCCTCGCATTTTCCCAAGGGGCGGACTTTATAGAACAAGATTTGGTCTTAAGTAAAGACTTAATCCCGGTGGTATTGCATGATATTCACTTGGAAACCGTGACCAACGTCGAACAAGTCTTTCCTAAGCGTCATCGGACTGATGGTCGATATTATGCGTTTGACTTCACCCTAGAAGAATTGCAAACCTTAAATGTACATGAACGTACAACCCAAAAAGGCGAACAGGTTTACCCCCAACGTTATCATGGACAGTCACCATTCAAGATCGCCACATTTGAACAACAAATTAATTTAATTCAACAACTTAATCGTCAATTTAAACGAAACGTTGGCCTCTATGTGGAAATTAAATCTCCCCGTTGGCACCAAAAAAATGGTGCCGACCTTAGCCAAATAACACTCAATATCCTACGTAAACACGGTTTAGACAACCAAGACAGCCATGTTTACGTACAGTGTTTTGACTTTGCAGAAACCCAACGACTTAGCACTGAATTGCAGGCAAAGGTAAAACTCATTCAACTCATTGCGGAGAACAGTTGGCAGGAATCTGAGTCTGACTATGATTACTTAAAAACCAGCGAAGGCCTTAAAGCTATTGCTAAGGTCGCCCAAGGCATTGGGCCATGGATACCACAAGTATTCAATTTTCAACATAACAGACCCACAACTTTAGTTGCCAATGCTCACAAGGCAGGTTTGCTCGTTCACCCTTATACATTTAGAAAAGACGAGCTACCAAAAGAGTATTCATCCCAACAAACCCTAGAGATTTTATTTGAACAGTTAAAAGTAGATGGATTATTTACCGACTTTACCGATGAGGTAAAAAGCTATATCGATAAGCAGGTAAATGAGGTAAAGCCAAAAGGCTAAATTATTCTCGGGAAATAGCTCGCAAAACCAAATAGGCCCTGCGAGCTGTGTAAATTAAGGTTTGGCCATTCGAATAACAACGCGTCTGTTCTTAGCGCGAGACATCTTATTAGTGTTGGTGGCAGCATGACGACGCTCACCGTGTCCGGTGACCTCTATGCGATCAGGATCAACACCCATTTCAGTGAAATACGCTTTTATTTCTTCCCCTCGACGAATGGACAGCTGTTCGTTATTCCAACGACCGCCATAACTATCTGAATACCCGTCTAACAATACCAACTCAAGATCAGTATCTTCTTTGAGGTAATCCCCTATCATCTGCAAACGCTTCTTAGAATATTTGGTTAGATCTGTACTGTTACTGTTGTAACTCAATACAGTGTAAGCAATATCTTCAAATGCAAAGGGTAATAAATTGGCAACACACTCAGCAAATTCAATGTAAGGTTTTGCGAAGTTACTGGCATTCAACCCCACGGCTATACGATCAAAATCACTGTACCAATCTTGATAATAAAGGGTTGGCCAAAAGCCTTTTTCTAATTCGGATAACATTGTCCACGCCGCTTTTTGCGGTAGATCACTGTTGTATTGTTTACGAATGGGCATTTGTGCAATTTTTCGTTGCATTTGCCCTGGCATCCATTTGGGAGGCACAGAATAGACAGACGCCACCGAATAGGTGTTTGGCAATCGTAACATCTGCAGCTCAAACTCCATATTTAGCTGTTTCGATGCTGAGCTATAAAAAGCCGCCTCGCCGTAACCTGGTAGCTGATGACTTAAAGTACATTGTAAGCGACTTTTTTGACTGACCTGCCACTGAGAATCCTCAATAGGTGCAGCATAGTGTCGCAAGCTAGCCTGACTAGCAAAGCTTAGGGTTAAGCCCAAAAAAATCGCGCAGGTTTTCATATCAAACACAAATCCAGTAAATGGGGTTTATTCATAGTAGGTATCGACATTTGAATCAAAAAGTTTAATCCCCTAATGTGTATAGATAATAACCAACTACTACTAACGAATGCAAATGCTTACCAACATATTCACAACTGAACTGGTACAAGGCTGTAAAGGTTGACATAATAGCAAGCTATTTTGTCAATTAGTAAGGTTATCATGTCTGCGCCAATTCACCTGTTGAACCAACGATTTAGAGGGTACTTCCCAGTCGTCATTGATGTCGAAACAGCTGGATTCAATGCACAAACTGACGCTTTGTTAGAGTTAGCCGCAGTCACATTGAAAATGACAGCCAGTGGAGAGATAGAGATAGATAAAACCTTCCACTATCATATTAATCCGTTTGCAGGGGCCAACCTCGAACAAGCCGCCTTAGACTTTAATGGTATCGATCCCCAATGTGCTTTACGGGGCGCTATTGACGAAACAGAAGCAATTAAAAATTTATGTAAAGAAATTCGTAAAGAACAAAAAGCAGCAGATTGCCAACGTTCTGTAATTGTTGCTCATAATGCTGCGTTCGACCAAGGCTTTGTCAACGCCGCAATTGAACGGTGTAATATTAAACGCACTCCTTTCCATCCATTTGTATCATTCGATACCACTAGTTTAGCGGGTTTAACCCTAGGTCAGACGGTGCTTGTAAAAGCTTGTGAAGCGGCAAAAATTGAATTTGATCAGCGTGAAGCCCACTCGGCGCTTTACGACACAAAGAAAACAGCGGAACTATTTTGTTATATGGTTAATAAGTGGAAAGCCCTGGGTGGATGGCCCATTGAGTGAGCGATATTAACCATATAAATTTGACTTAGTTGGCAAGCAGTAGAGGTTTTTAAGGCGATAAAACAAAAGTGAGGCCGAAGCCTCACCTTAACGAATCTAATACTGGAAGGGATACCCTGCCCTAGCTAATATGCATTACTCATCAGAATCGGAATCAAGGTTGTGCATTTCCAAGTTACTCAACTCTGTTTGAATCATCGACTTTTTCGCCCCTTCAGAACGGGCTCCATCGACTCTTTCTAGATACACTTGGTCGATATCACCGGTAATGTAGTCACCGTCAAATACTGATGTTTCGAAGCCAGTGATAGCCGTGTTCTCGGCACTTACGGCTTCAACAAGATCTTGAATATCTTGGAAAATAAGGCCATCAGCTTTAATTAACTCGCTAATTTCGTCGATATCACGTCCATATGCAATTAACTCATTGGCACTGGGCATATCAATACCATAGACATTTGGAAAGCGGATTTCTGGCGCAGCTGAGGCAAAATACACCTTTTTAGCCCCTGACTCACGAGCCATTTCGATGATCTGCTCAGAGGTAGTACCGCGAACAATTGAATCATCGACTAAAAGCACATTTTTACCTTTAAACTCAGATTTGATCGCATTCAACTTTCGGCGCACAGACTTACGTCGCAAGGTTTGCCCAGGCATGATAAATGTACGACCGATATAGCGATTTTTCACATACCCTTGTCGATACGGCAAATCGAGTTCAATGGCTATCTGTAACGCTACATCAGAAGAGGTTTCAGGAATAGGGATCACCACGTCAATGTCTAAATCAGCCCATTCTTTAGCTATTTTTTGCCCTAGTTTTTTCCCCATATTGACCCTAGAAGCATATACGGAAATGCCATCGATAAATGAATCAGGGCGAGCAAAATACACAAATTCAAAAATACAGGGAACATTTTTAGGGTTTTGAGCACATTGTTTTGTAAACAATTCCCCTTCTTCGGTTACGTAGATTGCTTCACCAGGCGCAACATCACGAATAAAGGTGAAACCAACTGCATCTAAAGCTACACTTTCAGAGGCAACCATATATTCATCGCCCTGCTCGGTCTTACGCTTCCCTAATGCAAGTGGACGTATGCCATATGGGTCTCGAAATGCAACCATACCATTGCCGATAATAGCGGCAACTACAGCATAGGCTCCGCGAATTTTCTTATGTACATTAGCAATAGTGGTGAAAACATCTTCTGGGGTTAGGGTTAATCCTGCACTTTGTTGTAACTCATGGGCAAAGATATTTAGTAATAATTCTGAATCAGAGGTGGTATTAATATGCCGTCTAGCAATTCGAAATACCTCATCTTGTAAATCATGGGCATTGGTCAAATTCCCATTATGGGCAAAGGCGATTCCAAATGGTGAGTTAACGTAAAAGGGTTGCGCCTCTGCAGAGCTTGAAGAGCCAGCCGTAGGGTAACGCACATGGCCAATGCCAAACTGCCCCGTTAATCGCTGCATATGGCGGTTATGAAACACATCTCGCACCAAACCATTGGCCTTTCGAAGATGGAACATCTTATCATCAACAGTCATGATCCCTGCGGCATCTTGCCCACGGTGCTGAAGCACAGTTAACGCGTCATAAAGTGCTTGATTTACTGCACTCTTTCCAACAATTCCGACAATACCACACATGCAATTTACCTACTTATTCGGCGTTAAAAAACTGGAGTTATTTTGTATAAAACTAAAAAACCACTCAATAATAGGAGTGAATTCAGGCACTAATACCGACTCTATCCACCAAGAGGATTCGGAAGCAGTCGTAAAAGTATCTAAGAAGAACAAGGCTGCGCTAACAATCAGAATGCCACGAATAATGCCAAACACTGAACCTAGGGCTCTATCCGTGCCGGTCAATCCGGTAAATTGTACTAAGCGCGCAATTAAATAATTTATCAGCCCACCTAAAATTAGCGTACTGGCAAACAAAATCGCTATGGAAACGCCATTCCTGACCATTTGATCATCAAACTTAGTCATGTAAACAGCAAGGTATTCGTAAAATTGGCTAGCAATAAAAAAAGCGGCGAACCAAATAGCTAAAGAGATAGCTTCTTTAATGAATCCCCGTACCAAACTTATAATGGTGGAGACAGCGATAACGCCAATGATGGTGAAATCTATCCAATTCATAATGACCCGGTCATATTAATTGTTGGTTCGTTAAAATCGCGCGCATTCTATCAGAGATAGTATTTATTTCTAGTATTCATTTTACTGTGAATGGTGTGACTCGCCCTTGCAACTTAGTTAATTCCCTCAGCTGGGGAAGCGCATTTTGCAGTTTTTGTTTGTTTAACTCAGGTCCAACAAACACTTTAGTGAGTTCACCGGAACTCGTTTGCACCGGTCGGCTGAATGCTTGATAGCCCGCTTTTCGGAGTGTACTTAATAATTCACTGACATTTTTTTGGTGACGAAATACACCAAGTTGAACAACCCATCCGGCTTTTGCAAGCAGTCGACTGTCAATTTGACTGGGATTGGATTGGGCGTTGTTATTTATTTCGACTTTGTCTTCTACGGGACGATCAATTTCCCTAGAGGTGTTCTTATTCGCATCTGTATTTTCAGACGTTGTGTTACTCACAACATCTTGTTGTTTTACTGTCGATGACGGATCATCATTTTGTTCAACCTGATCAATTTCAAAATCATCTGTGGCCACGTCCGGTACTATTTCAACTTTTCGAGAAACTTCTTGTTTTACTTGCTCGACAGGAAATTCTTCAGTGTTACTGACGTTACTCATTTTAGGTTGTTCGGGGATCGACTCAAATTGGTCTTGGCTAGTTTGTTTTTCACCATCGAGCAAATCGGGCAGAAAAATCACTGCTAGTGCTACGACTATAATGGTGCCAACCAATCGGTTTTGAAGTGCTGAAGACAAGACGTTTCCTCTATTAAACCCATGCCAAGGTCATTCATTTAAATTGTATCAAGATGCTTGTATTACTTCACTCACGGTAAAAAATGAACCGAACACAATAATTAAATCATCATGTTTTGCATTTTTCTTGGCTTCATGAAGCGCATCAGAAACACTTTCAAATTCTACCACTTTTTGTGAGTCAGTGAGCACTGTTTTTAGTTGTTTACTCTTCGCACCTCGCGGCACATTGAGAGAAGCAACATACCAATTGGCATTCATGGATACAAGTGGCAATAAGCTTCCAGCAATATCTTTATCTTCTAACATAGCGACGACCAAATGCAATTGCTGGTATTTCAGTCGTTCTATTCTGGATGCCAACAACTCCGTAGCTTGGGGGTTATGGGCAACATCTAAGACTATTTTAGGATTGTGACTTATTACCTCAAAACGGCCAGGTAGCGTGGATTGGTCGATTAACTCTTTTAGCTTGTCTTGATTAGAAGGTAAATGTCCTAACACGCTTAATACTTGCAGTGCAGTTGACGCGTTCTGCATAGGAATTAATGGTAGTGTTAAATCACTGAACTGGTTATCAGCGTTGTACCAACACCAATTGGTTTCACAATCTTTGTAGCCAAACTCTTTACCTTGCCAGTATGGCTGAGCTTGCCGCTTTTCAACTGCCGTAAAAAGGGTTATCGGCGGATCGGGTTCGCCAATGACCACGGGGATATTATCGCGCATTATACCCGACTTTTCCGTTGCAATGAGTTCGCGGGTATCCCCTAAATAGTCTTGATGGTCTAGGGCAATACTCGTTATGACTGCGATATTAGGATCAACAATATTTACCGCGTCGAGTCGCCCACCTAACCCCACCTCCAACACCACAAAATTAGGTTGATGGTTAGCAATTAATACCAGCCCTGCTAAGGTGGCAAATTCGAAATAAGTCAAGGATACATCACCGCGAGCGCGTTCGACTTGCATAAACGCATTCACATGCGCTTGTTCACTCAACATTTGACCATTGATACGCACGCGCTCGGTATAGTCAATGATATGAGGAGAACTATAAACTGCAACACTTTGTTGCTGAATCAGTAGACCCATTTCTATCATTCGGCAAGTAGTGCCCTTACCATTTGTTCCAGCAACAGTTATCACCGTACTGTTCGAAAAATCTAATTTTAATCGGGCATAGATTTGTTGGCTGCGGGAAAGACCCATATCAATTGATTTGCTATGGATCCCTTGTAAATATTCCAGCCATGTAGAAAGTGACCAGGACAAACTAGGTTTGTGCTGGTCTTCTGACGATATGTTATCTGTCATTAATGGGGCTGTGAATGTAGCTTTTTCAGTAAGCTATGAACGGTATCGCGCATTTGGCGACGGTCAACAATCATATCGATTGCACCTTTTTCCACCAAGAATTCACTGCGCTGGAAACCCTCGGGTAAGGTTTCTCGCACCGTCTGTTCTATCACGCGTGGTCCGGCAAAACCAATCAAAGCTTTAGGCTCAGCAATATTAATGTCTCCTAACATCGCCAAACTGGCTGAAACACCACCCATAGTCGGATCGGTTAAAACCGAAATATAAGGTAACCCCTTTTTACTCATACGAGCTAAGGCTGCACTAGTCTTGGCCATTTGCATCAATGAAAACAGCGCTTCTTGCATCCGAGCTCCACCACTTGAGGAATAACACACCAATGGCATATTATGTTCTAAACAAGCTTCTACCGCTTTCACAAATCTGGCACCAACTACAGATGCCATGGAACCACCCATAAATGAAAACTCAAATGCTGCACACACAACAGGCATGCCTTTCAGTTTACCTTGCATCACAATCAACGCATCTTTTTCTTTGGTTGCTTTTTGGGCGGCAAGTAGGCGATCTTTATAACGCTTAGAATCTTTAAATTTCAAGACATCTTGAGGCTCTAAGTCGTCACCAATTTCTTTGCGGTCAGCCTGATCAAGAAAAGCGTTAATTCTCGCACGAGCGGTAATACGCATGTGATGATCACATTTTGGACAGACTTCAAGCTGCTTCTCTAATTCGGTTTTATATAACACCGCTCCACAAGATCCACATTTTGTCCAAATCCCCTCAGGCACATTGCTTTTAATAGAAGACTGGGTCCGCGGTAATATTTTTTGTATCCAACTCATTCAATTCATCCTAATTGCAAAAATTTGCGCTTTATATGCTGCTATTTTCACCAAAATCATGATTAATATCGCTTTATCGACAGCTTATCGACGTAAAATATCTATTCTCGCCATTAAAACATAGTTTACTCTTGGGAAGAAAACAAAACTGGTCTAAGAAGTGGCTTTGCTGTTTCTAATTTGGTTTTTTCACTGCTAGAAAAACGCCGGTCCCAATGGAATCTCTGGGATCCCAAAACGCTCAGGGTAAAGCACATCCACTAAATACAAACCATTTGGCTTGGCTGTTGCCCCTGCTTTTGCTCTATCTTTTTGTTCCAGTAACGTTTTCATCCACTCAACCGGTTGTTCTCCACTGCCTATAACAGCAAGACTTCCGGTAATATTTCGAACCATATGGTGTAAGAAAGCATTTGCTTGCACATCAATCATAATGTACTGGCCACGCCGTGTAACCTGAATATGCTCGAGCCTTCGCACAGGTGAATTAGCTTGGCATAACGAAGCCCTGAATGCACTAAAATCATGCTCACCTACCAGACATTGTGCCGCTTCATGCATTTTTTGATGATCGAGTTGCGTATACATATGTGTCAAACCACCAGCCAGTATTGCAGGACGAAAGGGGTTATTATAAATAATATAACGATAACGACGACCTACTGCAGAAAAGCGGGCATGGAAGTCTGGGCTCACTTGTTTGGCCCATTTGACGGCGATATCTTTGGGAAGATTGGTATTCACGCCCAAAGTCCAACTGCGTTCGGGTCTAGAGGCAGGTGTTTCAAAATGCACTACTTGACCTGTGGCATGAACTCCTGCATCCGTTCGACCTGCACATAATACGGCAACGGGATGATTAGCAACTTTGCTTAACGCTTCTTCTAAATGCAATTGTACACTAGTGACTTGAGATTGCCGCTGCCAACCGTGATAGTTTGTGCCATCATACTCAATCCCTAACGCGATTTTATTTGTTTGCTGCTGCTCCACTGAGACCATTTTCCTTTAAAACTGGAAGGGGTTAATAAGCCACCTTGAATAGGATCTATCTTTCGCCACAATCAAGAGCTTACGAGAAATGGTTGGGAATGAATCTTTATGAACCTGAAACTAACCTCTATGGTTTACATATCTTAATCAGCACAACCAAAAGCCCGCCATTGTAATGAATTTCGGCGAACTTTTCATAGGTTGATTGCACTTTCAATTTAAATATTTTACGTAAACGTGTTTATTCAGCCAATTTAGTAAGCAATTCTTGCGCTTCTAAGCGTTGGGATTCATCGCCTTTACTAATGACTTCTTCCAGTAACTCTTTAGCCGCGTCAATATCGTCTGTTTCCAAATAAGCTTGCGCTAAATCTAATTTTGCACCTATGCCATTATCACCATCAACATCTACCTCATCAGCCTCACCAAACCCAGCATAGGATTCAAAGGCCGCAGCAAGGTTCAATTCTTTATCGATTTCCTGCGTACCCTCTGCTTCGATACTTTCATTAATCAAGTCATCCACATCCAAAAAGTCGTCTTCTGATTGCTGGTCAGACGGCGTTTGTTGTGGTGAAGCTGTCATATCAGCATCATTTAATAAGGCATCAAAATCTAAACCGCTATCCACGTTTGATAATGTATTTTCATCATCAATTGATGGTAGATCTTTAGGGTTATCTTCAGTTGTATCTATGCTATCGAGTAACTCATCAAAACTCGTCTTTTCAAGCTCATTCAGAGAGTTACTTTCTTCGGCTTCTTCAGAAGACAGCCAGTCACCCAACCCGGGTAAATCGTCTAATTCAACATTTTCTGACTTATCCGTGCTTTGCTTTTCAACTAGGTTGTCTTGCTCAGCCAAATAATCTTCATCAAATGCTTTTAAAGCTTCATCTAAATCAGCATCATCGAAACCATCTGAACCTTCTCCTGACAAGCTATCTATATCATCGATACTTGGAATTTCTTCATCAAAATCAGAGAGAACCTTTTCGATATCATCTTCTTTATCGATGGGAATGATCTGCTCTAGCTGCATGTCATCTGAGTCTTCACTTGGTGTGAAGTTATCATCTCCAATTTCAACATCAAAGCTAGTTGCTTCTGACACAACCTCTTGTTCAAATTCATCTAGTGCTTTATCGAGATCCTCAATTTCATCACTTTGTATTTGTTCAACTTTGTTTTCTGAGTTTTGCTCGGTAGTTAAATCGACTGCTGTTTCTTGTTCATCTACCGTTTCGGGGCTATCTACAAGATTTTGTTCTTCTGTGGGATCTTGAACCCCTTGAGTCTCTTCAATTTCTAGCGGCTCTTCAGCTTCATTTAGCACATCGGCTAGTTCTGACTGAACATCTTCAGGTTCCGGAGGTAATGCAGAACCAGATTCAGTTAACTCATCTATTTTTTCCGATTTGTCATTTTCAAACTCAGCTAAGAGTTCATCCGCCGAAAGCGACTCTACGCTGTTATCTTCAACATTTTCTTGGTTAAGTAAATCATCTATGTCGTCAACATCTTGGCTAAGGACTTCGTCCTCTACCTGACTTTCATCCAAAGGAGTATCAGCACCATTCTCTGGAGCTTGTGCGTCTTCTGACGGGTTAACCGGCTCGTCAACATCTTGGCTAAGGACTTCGTCCTCTACCTGACTTTCATCCAAAGGAGTTTCAGCGCCATTTTCTGGAGCTTGTACGTCTTCTGACGGGTTAACAGCTGCCTTAACATCTTGGTTAAGGACTTCGTCCTCTAGCTGACTTTCATCCAAAGGAGTATCAGCGCCATTTTCTGGAGCTTGTACGTCTTCTGACGGGTTAACCGGCTCGTCAACATCTTGGCTAAGGGTTTCGTCCTCTACCTGACTGTCATCCAAAGGAGTTTCAGCGCCATTGTCTAAATCTTGTGGGTCTTCTGACGGGTTAACCGACTCGTCAACATCTTGCTCAATGACGTCTTGTTCAACCTCATCTTCTTCGATGGCATCGAAAAGCTCATCAGCAATATCCAGTTCTTCACTGTCATCATCAATTACATCTTCAACAAGGTCTTCTTCATCTAGATTTTCTGTTAGGGAATCTAATTCCTGAATCCCCATCTGACTTTCCGCAGGCGTAGGTTCTTCTAGGGTTTCAGGTTCTTCATCCAGCATTCCCCCCATTTGCTCTAATTGCTCGATTTCATTGAGCAATTCATCGGTAATATTATCTAACTGGGCATTTTGCTGATGAATTTCTTTATCAATATTTTGTAGCATTTCCTCATTCATTAAATCTGAATTATCAGAAACAATGGAATCTACTTCCTGTTCTGTTTGAGGTTGCTCAAGTAATTCATCGATACTAATTTCAGGCTTATCAGGTTCATCATCAATAACAGGGGGTTTAATTTCAGGGGTAGATGATTCCGTCGCCTTTGCAGAGTCCTCAACTGTTGACTCGCTTTGTTCAACTTTATCTTCAGGCGTATCACTATCTAAATCGGGTAACTCGCCCAAGCCATCAATTTCATCATCGGCAGTATCGTCTTGGTTAGATTCGGCCAAATCTAACTCATCTTCTTCTGCCCCTTGCTCACTGTCTTGTTCCGCGGTTGAGTCAGCTTTGGCATCCGACTCTCCTTCAGTTAACTCATCACCAATGTCAGCAAGTAAGTCTTCTTCATCAAACAGATTGTCAAGATCATCTTCTAGAACACTATCACCTTCTGCAATCTCGTCTTTAGATTCCTCTATGACTGGGTCTAAACTGTCGTCGTCTAAATCATCAAAGGCTTCAAAACTATCTTCACCAGTTTCATCTAATGACTCTTCTAATTCTTCTGACAATACATCATCTAGAAGATCATCTTCTCCGAACAAATCATCATCACTGTCTTCTAGTTCTTCACTTAATTCATTGGTTAAGGCATCCGCTAGATCATCCATTTCATCACTTTGCTCGAGGATAGCGGCGTGATTTTCATCAAGTATAGGGCCAGATTCTGTTTCCGGTCGCTTTCTGCGAATTAGCCACATTGCAAACGCGCCTAGCAAGCTAATAGTGAAAAGTACAGACAGTAAAATAAGAAACAGCGGATCGGTTAACCAGGCAAAACCACTGCTTTGCATTTCCGCTTTGCGTTGATTCTCTGCTTCCCGGGAAATGGCTAAGAGTTCATTTTGCAATGCCAACATCTGATCCATTTGCACTTGCAACTCTTCATCTACCCGCCCTCGTAGACTACCAATTTCGGTATCAACCGCATCTAATCGGTCAACGAGTTTACGATTTTCATTGAGTAAGGTTTGAACACTTTCAATTGACTCGGCAAATTGCTGCCGAATTGCCGTAAATTGGCGATTTTGTTCCGCGTCAAGTGCACTTAGTTTTTCTTCAATGACTTGTTTCGTTTCCGTTAAGTCATCTTTACTTGCTGCCTCTTGAGAAGTCTTTACGTTAACTTGTTGTGTTTCGCCTTTAGTGAAAGCGCGCCAAGCACTATCGTCTTGTTCAGCTTTCATCTGCGCGGCTTTAGGATCGATTCTAGCAACATAACGTTCTGAGGGAAGTTTTAGAATGCTGCCATCAACAAGATGATTAAAATTCTGATCTTCAAATGCGTCAGGGTTGAGTTGATAAATGGCCTGCATCACTTGATACACAGACAGATTCTTATTTTGACGATATCGACTGGCTATGCGCCATAAGGTATCTTCCGGAACCACCGGCCCATAGGTTGTGCCAGAAAACTCGGCGGTATTACTTTTAGGACCTCTAATTTGAAGTTGTTGAGCATCAACAGTGGCGCTAATAGACCAAAGTCCTACGCTGGCAAATAGTAAAAACGCTACCTGTCGCACATTCATATAATTAAGTCATCGCCCTGTAATAATTATTATTTTTTGCTCACTAAAATGTGACCAATTGCATAAAAATTAGTATTAAAAATCCGTCTCTAATCAATAACCTTTAACTCGCACCTAGAAGTGCTAAGTTAGCATAGAGAATCATAAAATAAGGAATAAGCAAAACTCATTCCAAACTATTGTTGTTAATATTCATCGATTAACACAAATATAAACCACATAAGAACTATGATCTACATAGATAGAACATAAAGCTACAGATAGCTACGGTTAATCAACTCAAGACTTGCCGATGTTCTTGCCCATTGTGGTTAACTTAGGTTATCGGCATAGCGGTAAATTACTAAAAATAAATCAAAAAAAAGGCCAGACGGCAGTCTGACCTTCGTAGATAAAAATCGAATTACATGTAATCGCGCACCAGCACTTCTGCTATTTGCACACTGTTCAAGGCCGCGCCTTTTCTGACGTTGTCAGACACAACCCACATGTTTAAACCATTTGGATGAGAAATATCATTTCTTACTCGACCCACAAAGGTTTCATCATGACCACTAGCATTTCCCACTTGCGTTGGAAAATCTTCTGGGTTCTCAAGCAATTTAACTCCAGGAGCATCTGCTAATAATCGTTTAGCATCTTCTGCGTCTAGGGGGGAATGAGTTTCTAGGTGTATGGCTTCACCATGACCGAAGAACACGGGCACCCGCACAGCCGTAGCGTTCACTAAAATAGAATCATCACCCATTATTTTTTGTGTTTCCCACACCATTTTCATTTCTTCTTTGGTGTAGTAATTATCCATGAACACATCAATTTGCGGGATCACATTAAAAGCGATTTGGCGACTAAAGGCTTTGGGCGTAATTTCTCTGCCACTTAGCAAGTCGGTAGTTTGTTTAGCCAACTCTTCCATTGCTGATTTTCCAGCGCCAGAAACCGATTGATAGGTAGCCACGTTAATACGAGCAATTCCAACGGCGTCTTGAATTGGCTTCAACGCCACCATCATTTGAATAGTTGAACAGTTAGGATTAGCAATGATATTGCGATTTCTAAAATCAGCCAAAGCATGGGGATTTACTTCTGGCACTACCAATGGAATATCGGGTTCGTAGCGGTAATGGGAGGTGTTATCGATAACCACACAACCTGCTTCTGCCGCTTTAGGTGCAAAAATTTCTGAAACACTTCCGCCAGCCGAAAAGAAACCAAGTTGAACCTTTGACCAATCAAAAGTATCTGCATCTAATACGGTAATCTCTTTGCCCTTGAAGGTCACTTTACCACCCGCTGAGCGACTGCTCGCCAATGGATATAATTTATTAACCGGAAAATCTCGTTGTTCGAGAATTTCAATCATGTGTTGACCAACTAAACCAGTTGCCCCTAAAACAGCAACATCAAAAGCGCGAGACATTAGTGCATTACTCCAAAAAATATAATCAAATTAAGCGGATGCTGAATAAACGATCAGCTTACTCTCCAATGGTATTAAAACCAAGGCCGTAGAGTGCCTCGGAAATCGGTAAATTTCCAGTTTTTAAGGTCACAGATGCAAATTCTCTTCTTATAGCATAGTGTTTTCGGCTATAAACGAAGTCTGCAGCGGATTTTACATCTTGTTTGAATGATTCACTATCCTGTTGAACATTGTAAGTGCTCAAAATTGCGGCACTGACTTGTTCAAATTTGCTGCTCTGGGACAAGTCTTTTATTTCGATAGTGTCAGCTGGCGGTAAACAGCTTTCAAAATTCAATTTTTGAGGCAAATCGAAACGCTGACATAGCTGTTCATATAACATGTAGGTTCCTCTGGCCTTTCCCTCAATGGTATGTCCCGCAATATGGGCAGTAGTTATAGGGCAATAGGGAACCAAATCAAAATCAATCCCGGGCTCATTTTCCCACACATCCATATTTAATCGCAGTTTCTTACCTTCTTGTAACAGGTTTTTCGCTGCTTGATTGTCGACTACTTCGCCACGACATGCGTTGATCAATAACTGCTGGTCTTGTAGCTCGGATAACCTTTTACGATCAAACATGTGGTGAGTTGCATCTTCCCCTTCTGCGACAAAGGGAACATGTAAACTAATAATGTCACATTGGCAGATTTCCTCTAGTGAGCAGAAAACTCGCGGGTCACCTGCTTTTTGTAACGGGGGATCGCACAATTTCGTTTTTATGCCCAGTACCTGCAAACGTTTATCCAATTGTGTACCAACATGACCTGCACCAACAATACCAACAGTTTTATTCGCCAAAGCGGTTAGATCATCTGCATATTCATTTACTAAGCAACTTAGTACGTATTCAGCTACTGCAATGGCATTACAACCCGCTGCGCTGCCCCAAGGAATGGACCTTTTTTCTAGCATGGGTTTATCAATGTGATCAGAACCTGCGGTTGCAGTGGCAACATATTTTAGTTTTCGCGCTTTACTAAGTAATTGTTCAGTTACCTTGGTTGTTGAACGAACTAACAATACATCAACATCCATAAGATCATCAGGCGTTATTGTTTGACTTGAGAATGACTGAATATCACCAAGGGGTGAGAAAAAATGCTCGGCGTAGGGCATCGAGTCTTCGTAAAATATTTTCATGACTAACATTATTCCGTTGGTTTAGGATAAACCTGTGAAAACGTAAAAGCGGAGGCGCTAGTGCCCTGCTCCCGTAATTGGGTTATCCATAGCACTTGTGGGTATTTCCATACGTAGACTTCTCATCTTCAATAGCGCTTTTCGGTCTATCGCGTTTTTGATTAGCACATCGCCTCTAAATTTGAACCGGCGCAGTTTATACTCTTGCGTTACTAAAATCACCCTATCAAAACAAAAGTGGTCATTGAACACCTAAGTAATGGCTGTCCATGAAGTAATTTACTACGACAGTAACCTAATGAACATAGGGAAAGAACCTTTAAAACTTTCGAATTTAACGTTGTAAATTGCATAGAAGATAACGGTTTCACGAGTGCTCCATTAGTTGAGTCAAACTTGGTCCAATGGAACAATAATGCTGTATTTAACAATGTGTATGGATTGCCTGACATATTTTCTCAGCTAACTTCAGACAACATGCTTGGATTACATCATGAAAGTATAGGTTAACTAATATAGGCAACCAAAGGGTGACAATATCTGCTGTTCAATTTAAAAAGAGTATTACGATTATTTAAAAATTTTACTAACTAAGGAGTAAAAAAATTAGGATGCGAAGGATCTGTATATCGAGTTAAGTCAATTGGTGATAAATAAGGTGTGCCATCTGGCAGCGTTGTACTAATATCAAGAAGCGAAACGTCAATTATCGCTCCTTGCAGATTAGCACCGGTTAAATCTGCACCACGTAAATCAGTGTAGCTCAAATCAACATTGTAAAAATCTGAATGCCTTAACTGCGCGTCCCTCAAACTCACTCCATCCATTGAAACATGTCGAAAACTACGACGAACCAGAACTAAACCGCCTAACTCTCCTCCAGCAAGCTCTACTAAATCAATATCATGTAATTGGCCTGCTCCAGTGAAATCATCGACATATCCCGTATTAGGGAGATCGGGTAGATGCCCAAAATAGAGTCTTTGCTTGATTTTGTGGCATGATGCCGAACGTTAACCATTTATCATTTTTGTAGGCTTTGATTGAACCTATATCCTTTAGTTTTGAAGTGAATCAGAGTCCTGCCGATACTGATTTGAGTAAAGGAGTCAATGCTAATACCGTCGAGAGAATCACTCAAATAACGTATCAGTTCGCAATATAAATTTCACCTTGACTAAATAAAAGTGAAATGTGTGAATGCATTTGCCCTTCGTTCCCGTTAATCTAGTTAACCTAGAACACTTCAATCAAGGCGCGAACCCATGAAATATGCTTTAGTACTGAGTTTCTTGCTGTTTACGACCACATCGGCATTGGCTAATACGCTAGAAAATTCTGAACATGCTAAAAAATCCTTGGATATTTATAAAACTATTGTGGGTATTCCTACTGTTGCAGGCAGGGGTAATGTGCCCAAAATGGCTTCGTATTTGGCCAGTGAATTTAAACAAGTGGGATTTAGCGATGACGACATTCAGATTATTCCTAGTGGCGAAACGGTTGGGTTAATTGTTCGATATCAAGGAGATAGTTCGAGCAACAAGAAGCCTATTCTATTGTTAGGGCATATGGATGTAGTAGAAGCGTTAGCAAAAGACTGGCAACGACCGCCATTTGAATTGACCCAAGACGACAAAAATTTCTATGGTCGAGGTAGTATCGATAATAAGTATGGGATTGCCATGCTTTCTTCAACTTTTATTCGTATGAAAAAAGAAGGGTTTGTGCCAAATCG
Source organism: Aliiglaciecola aliphaticivorans (assembly GCF_054782055.1). NCBI lineage: Bacteria > Pseudomonadati > Pseudomonadota > Gammaproteobacteria > Alteromonadales > Alteromonadaceae > Aliiglaciecola > Aliiglaciecola aliphaticivorans. The sequence continues at coordinate 43,270 of NZ_BAAGTF010000015.1, read as the reverse complement.
AGATCTCTATCTGGTGTTCTCTGGTGATGAAGAGACCGGCATGGTCACTACCCGCATGTTAGCCAATGAACGTCCTGAATTGGCATCGGCTGAATTTGCACTAAATTCAGACGCTGGAGGCGGTAGTTTGGATGCTAATGGAAATGCCATAGCATATCTGGTTCAAGCTGCAGAAAAGACATACGTGAGCTTTGAGCTAACCTTGCGCAATAAAGGTGGACACAGTTCTAGACCACGCCCTGATAATGCAATTTACGAGCTTTCAGAGGCTTTATTAAACATTAAAGACTATCATTTTCCAGTCATGTGGAGTGAGATGACGCGTGAATACTTTAGGATTTCAGGCCTTCAACTCGGTGGTGAATTGGGAGAAGCGATGCTCGCTTTTGCCAAAGATCCAACGGATAAACACGCATCTGACCGTTTACAAATAGAATCGTCTTATGTGGGTACAACTCGTACCACATGCGTTACGACTATGTTGAACGCGGGCCACGCTGAAAATGCCCTTCCGCAATCTGCCACAGCAACGGTGAATTGTCGTATTTTCCCAGGGGTTTCAGTCGACAAAGTGAAACAAACCTTGCAAGAGGTCGTGGATAACCCTGAGATAGAAATTGTCACCCTAGGCGATCCCGTTGAAAGTCCGATATCTGAATTACGAGAAGATGTGATGTCTGCCATTGGAAAAGCCGTACATGCAAGGTATCCCAAAGTGGATATCATCGCTTATATGGAGTCAGGTGGTACAGATGGGAAGCACTTTCGTAAGGCTGGGATCCCAACATGGGCTATGTCGAGCGGGTTTATGAATCAAAATGAAATGTTTGCCCATGGCCTGAATGAAAGGCTTCCCATTAAAGCATTTTATGACGGATTGGATCACTGGAGTATTATTCTCAAGGAGTTAGCTGGAAATTAGCCATACAAATAGGACGTACAAGGTAACTAAGTCAATCAATTAAAAATAAATAGGAAAATTATGAAATTTATTGTTTTAGCTGTGGTTATTGCATTAGCAGTATTCTACTTCAATAGAAATTCAAATAATAAGAAGTTAGCCGTTGAAAACACCGCAACAGGTAAGGCGTTTTTAACCCAAAATAAAGCTAACGAGGATGTTGTAGAGACCGCAACAGGACTTCAATATCAAGTAATGCAAAAAGGGGATGGTTAGACTCACCCAAGTGCAACTTCAACCGTTAAAGTTCATTATCACGGCACATTACTCGATGGCACTGTATTTGATAGTTCTGTAAATAGAGGCCAACCTATTAGCTTCCCTTTGAATCAAGTGATTGCCGGTTGGACTGAAGGTGTTCAATTAATGGTGGTCGGAGATAAATTTAAATTTTTTATCCCTGCTAACCTAGCCTATGGCGACCATGCAACGGGAAACATTAGCCCTGGCTCGCTTCTTATCTTTGAAGTCGAGCTGCTTGAAATTCAATAGTGTTTTTTGCCGGTAACTGGTACTGCTAGCCATTTAAACTTAAGGTTTTTCAGCCTTGAAAAACCTTCATTTAAAGCAATGCACTCCCCCATTTTTACTGATCATATCCAGGATTAATGCGATCAAGTTTACGCAGTATTCCCGGCCATGCTAACGCGCCTCCTGCAGCGCGAGTTACCTGCTTCGCTTGGGCTTGTATACCGCTTAAAATTGGATCAGGAATTTTAATCATTGGCTGTCCAGTAGCTTGAGCTTGTAGTTGAATTTCGCATGAACGCTGAAGTAGGAACATGCCAAGAAAGGTATCTGCTATGGACTCGCCACAAGTGAGTAATCCATGATTACGCAAGATCATAAAGTTGTTCTCGCCTAAATCAGCCACTAAACGGCTTTTTTCTTCAGGATTAAGGGCAACACCTTCGTAGTCATGATAAGCCATGGACGATAAGGCAAACAGAGACTGTTGACTGTAAGCCTGTAAACCGTCCTTTAAGGTCGATACCGCAACTCCAGCCGTGGTATGCAAATGTAAAACGCATAAAGCATCGGCTCTAGCTTCATGGACAGCACTGTGAATGGTAAAACCCGCTGGATTAATATTGAATTCAGTATCCATTACAATATTTCCCTGCAGATCGACTTTCACTAAGTTTGACGCTGTGATCTCTTCAAATAATAAACCATAAGGATTAATTAAAAAGTGATGTTCGGGCCCCGGAACCCTCGCAGAGATATGAGTGAAAACCAGATCGTCCCAACCGTAATGGGCGACAATCCGATAACACGCGGCTAAATCCACGCGCGTTTGCCACTCTTGTTGGCTAACCCGTTCTTTTACACCAGCGACCATAATGATTCCTTCAAAAATTACAATTTAATAACATTTGTTCACTGTAAGGGTTTTGTTTGGGTTAGACTGTCGTCAATTTGACAATCTTATTGGAATAGCTATGGATCATTCAGAAATAGAACAGCTTTTCAAACACCACAATTGGCTAGATCAGTTACCTATCCAGGTTATTCAGGCTTTAATTTCTGTGAGTAAATTAAAAACCCTCAAAAAGGGACAAATTTTACATGCTAAGGGGGATAATGCTGACGGATTTTATTGCATTCTAAAAGGCAAAATTCGCGTTAGTAATGTTAATTCTCAGGGCAAGGAAATGGTGCTGACATGGCTAGAAAGTGGGACATGGTTTGGCGAAATATCGATGTTTGACGATTTACCACGAACCCATGATGCCCATGCCGATGATCAATGCCACTTGCTAATGATCCCAAAACTCGCTTTTCATCATTTACTGCAAGAAAAACCGCACTTTTATCCCTATTTTATACGTATGTTATGTCAGCGAATTAGAGTGACATTTAATCTAATTGATGAAACCGGTGGTTTATCTTTATTGGGACAATTGGCACGACGGATATTACTGCTGGCAAACGGATTACATAACACTAAGCAAAATCAAAAAAATAAACAGATCGCTATATCCCAAGAATCATTGGCACATATGATCAATAGTTCGCGGCAGACAGTTAACAAACTGTTGAATGAATTGAATCAGAAAAATATTGTCAATGTTGACTACGGGGCAATTGAGATTATAAATATGCAGGCGTTAGAAAGACTGTGTGAAATTTAATGAGCAAGGCAGCACCTTGCTCATTATAAACGTCATTAAGCTTCGTATTTCTTCAATACAAGAGTGGCGTTAGTGCCGCCGAAACCAAAACTGTTCGACATAACTGTATTCAGTTTAGCTTTACGTGTTGAGGTCACTACGTCTAAGCCTTCAGCCGCTTCGTCCAAATTATCAATATTAATTGATGGTGCAATAAAATCATTTTCCATCATTAATATGCTGTAAATTGCTTCATTAACACCTGCCGCGCCTAACGCATGACCCGTCATTGACTTAGTTGAACTGATAGCAGGACTCTTGCCACCAAATACTTCTTGAATAGCCCCTAACTCCTTCACGTCACCTACTGGCGTGGAAGTACCATGGGTATTCAGGTAATCAATGGGAGTATCTACGTCTTGCATCGCCATTTGCATACAGCGAACTGCGCCTTCACCTGAAGGAGCCACCATATCCACACCATCTGAAGTTGCACCGTAACCAACGACTTCGGCATAAATTTTAGCTCCGCGGGCCAATGCATGTTCGAGCTCTTCAACGACGACCATACCGCCACCGCCAGAGCTAACGAAACCATCGCGATCAGCATCATAGGTACGTGAAGCAACAGACGGATTGTCATTGTATTTCGAAGACAAAGCTCCCATGGCATCAAACTGTACCGATAACGTCCAATCCAATTCTTCACCGCCACCAGCAAATACAACATCTTGTTTGTTCAATTGAATTAACTCTAAAGCATTACCAATACAATGAGCACTGGTAGCACAGGCTGAAGCAATAGAGTAATTGATGCCTTTGATTTTAAAAGGCGTTGCTAAACATGCAGACACCGTGCTGGCCATAGACTTAGTAACCATGTATGGGCCAACTCGTTTAACGCCTTTAGCACGTAAAATATCAGCAGCATCAACCTGACTTTTTGATGATGCGCCGCCGGAACCTGCAATAATACCGGTGCGAATGTTAGACACTTGATCTTCAGGTAAACCGGAATCCTCAACTGCTTGTTGCATCGCTATGTATGCATAAGCCGCTGCGTCCCCCATAAAACGTAACTGTTTACGATCAATATGCTCTTTAAAATCGATATCTACCTTTCCCCAGACCTGTGAACGCAAACCCATTTCCGCAAACTCATCTGAAAAGGTGATACCTGAACGACCTTGTTGCAAGGAATCCAGAACTTCTTCTTGGTTAATCCCTATGCTAGAAACAATACCGATACCTGTTATGACTGCTCTTCTCATTTTTCACCTTTTTTACGATTTAATCGAAGAATTTTCCGCTTATAATAATGATTTTACAGACTTAACTGGTCTGCTCTTCTGCTAAATGAAATAATGCCTTTAGTAATGCTAGCATGGGATTTACTAAGTTACCTAAAAATCACCATTTTTAAGCAGAATTAAATTGAATTCAGTTATCTACATGATCCAAATATAAATTAAGGACACCCGTTGACTATCCAACCCGCCACAATCGTATACAACTCAGAAGGCACTCCTGTAGCAGAAGATTTCGACGATGTGTATTTCTCTAATCACAATGGACTAGAAGAGAGTCGATACGTTTTTTTGAAGAATAATCAACTGCCTGAGCGTTGGACAACACACAATCAAAGAAGTTTTGTTATTGCTGAAACAGGCTTTGGAACCGGCTTAAATTTTTTGGCTGTTTGGCAATTATTTGAGCAATATTGTCAATCTTCAACTGCTCCCTTCCCTGAGTGTTTGCACTTTATCAGCTGTGAAAAGTTTCCCATACCCAAAGCCGATTTAATCACCGCATTAAATAAATGGCCTGAACTGAAACACTACGCAATGCAATTAACAGAGCTTTACCCAGATTTAGTCGCTGGCTGTCATCGTCTTAGTTTTGCACAAGGAAGGGTAATACTTGATCTTTGGTTAGGAGAAGCCACCGATGTTTTTGCGAGTATGCATAATCAACCCCAAGGTTTAGTTGATGCTTGGTTTTTAGATGGTTTTGCCCCAAGCAAAAACCCTGAGATGTGGAATTCTAGCCTTTATCAACAAATGGCCAGACTGAGTAAACAAGGTGCCAGTTTTGCCACGTTTACAGCTGCAGGTATCGTCAAACGCGGATTAGCTGAACAAGGCTTTGATGTGAAAAAAGCCAAAGGCTTTGGACGTAAACGGGATATGCTGGTGGGTCATTTCGATCATCTTAAGGTAAACCGGCGCAGTGCGCGCTATTTTCAACGACACGGTTTAGCTGAGGCTGTCCCTTTGCAAAAACAATCCATAGGCATTATTGGCGGAGGGATAGCTGCAGCAAATTTAGCCCTATCTTTGGTCCACAAAGGATGTAAAGTGACTTTGATGTGTAAGGACGCGAAACTGGCTCAAGGGGCTTCAGGAAACCCTCAAGGCGGGTTTTACCCACAACTGAATGCCGAAGCCAATATTGCCAGTCGAATACAGGCAATCTCCTTTGGTTTTGCCTGCCGTCGATATCATCAATTGCTGAAGCAGGGCTATCAATATGCGCATCAGTGGTGTGGTGTTTTGCAGTTAGGCTTTAATCATAAGGTTTTACAGCGTCAGCAGAACTTACTGCAAAACAATATTTGGCCAGAATCACTGATTACCTATAGTGATCCACAACGCTCTACACTTATTTCCGGCATAGATTTACCCTACGAAGGATTATTTATTCCCCAAGGTGGTTGGTTAACCCCAGCCGATTTGGTTGATGCTATGTTGCAAATGGCAAAGGATTTGGGAGATTGCGAAGTATTACTAGGTGCAGATGTGTCTGCTATCAGCGAATCTAACGGACAATGGAATGTTGAACTACCTGAAAAATATTCTAGTAATGCTAAGCAATTTGACGCTTTGGTTATTGCCACAGGATCGGATATATCGAACTTTGCGTACTGCGATGGGATTCCTTTTCAAATGGTCAGAGGGCAAGTTGAAGCAATTCCAACCCAAGCCCCTTTGGATAAATTGCAAAGCGTTTTATGCCACAAAGGCTACTTAACACCAGCATTAAACGGATGCCATGCCCTAGGTTCAACTTATATCAAGGAAGATACCAATCTTGAATATCGCCACAAAGAACAAACGACCAATTTAGAGATGCACAAAAAAGCTTTAGCGAACACCACCTGGGCTGGCGGTATTTATGGGCAAGATGCAGGACGAGCGGCTGTACGATGTTCTTTACCTGATCACCTACCGGCCGTAGGGGCGGCTTTTGATCCAAAAGTACAATCGCAGCAATTCAAGGATTTATACAAAGCATTACCCATTGATCGTTATGCAGAGGCGCAGGATCTAGAAGGATTATTTATTTTTGCAGGCTTAGGCTCCAGAGGACTCACCACTGCACCATTGCTCTCCGAGTTATTGGCTTCGCAAATATGCAATGAACCCTTGCCCATGGAAAAGCAACTTCTCGATGCCCTTAATCCTAATCGCTTTTTGATAAAGAACTTAATCCGGCGGAATGACAGCTAAATCAGTATCTCACTGGTTACATAGGATGCTATTTAACGGATTTAGTCGCTAACTAACACATATTCCGGCTGCAATGACTTCACCACAAAATTGGGGATCAGGATGGACGCGCTTGCCACCACAATTTTGGAATCCATGGAAATCACTCTGGCGTTAACCCGAACGCCCTTTTCATTGCTTATTAATGTACCAGATAAGATAAAATCTAAATTTAACTGATTGGACAATTTACGGGCGTCGCGGCTAAATACCATGTCACCGTTAGCTCCCACACCTATGTAATCAGTGGTTTTAAAATCCACCACTTGCACACCAAACCCCTGCACTTCTACAATCAACATCTCAGCCAATTGATTCCCCAAAACACTCGTTTGCTTGAGTGTATTGTCGAAATTAACAAAAGATGCCACTCCAACTTTACTTTGGGTATTCAATTGTCTGCCATTTTTGACCAATTCCATGGTTAACTGCTCAGCATAACCCGATAATGATTTATGGGTGTATGCCGGTTGGTACAGGGAATTAGGAGCCCGATAAATGGCCATAGTTTGCTGATTGTTTTGGCTATTGGATTCTATCATTCGCGCTCTAGAGTCCGCGCGATAGGCTAAACCAGTTTCAGGATTCGGATTAATATCCACTTTTTCAACCGGTGCTTCTGGAGGAGGTTCTGGACTGGAAAACCAACCAACCAAGGCATTGTCAGACGAAGCACAAGCACTGAGGAACAAAACTGTACCGGCCAAGAAAACACGACTGATGAGCATCCATTTCATCCCACTATTCCCCTTGGGTCAATTGCACACCATCCACCAAGTTGTGCTCACTAGGCAGTAGCGCGTCGACGACGTAAAAAGGCACCAACATTTGTGCGCTAGCCACCACAGCTTTACTTTCTAAACCAAGTATCCGCGCATTAACAATATAACCACCTTGATGCTTAGTCATAGTGCCCGTTAGAATATATTCGATTGGAGATTGCTCAGTTAACTCTAAAAAATCCCTGCTTAGCAAGAAATCACCTCGTTCAGTCACACGAATATATTCAGTTGCTTTAAAGTCAATGACTGGAATACGAAACTTGTGCAGTTCATGCATAAATGACTCGGTAAGTTGAAACCCAAGTAAATTACTTCTTTGTAAATCACTGTCGATGAGGGCAAAATTGGTCACCCCTACCGGAGTTTTATCGGTTATGTACTCCATGTTTGAAATTAAATCTTGGGTCATATTTTGTACGTAGTCACCAACATGCTTAGTCACCATTCGAGCATTTGTGCCAGTGCCATTACCATATAAGGCATCCGCAGGTTCACTGCCGTATAAATCCGATTGAGAAGTTGTAGAGGTCTGAGCATGATCAGCAGGCTTTATTGCTGGATCAGCAACAATATTAACCACCTGCATCTGCGGGGTTATTTCAGTTTTAGATTGATTATCCGGCTTTTCTGAGTCAGCTTCACCAAATAAAGAAAAACTTGAACAGCCTGACATGAGCAACGCTGCTGTGATTAGTGGTATTAGTTTAGTCACTTAAGACTCCTTTATTTATGAACCTGTGCGGTAAATCATGCCACCTCGCATGGTGACTTTTTCTCTTAACCAAAACAATTCTGCAGGGAAAAATTTCGTTGCCGATGCTACAACATCTTTACTTTCAACATGAATAATTCTCGCATTTACAATGGCGCCTTCTTGCTGCTCGGTTATGGTTCCAGCAATATAGAAGTCAACATTTTGCAAAGGCGCTAATCGAGAAACGTCTCGACTTAAAGCGTATTCTGCTTCTTTGGTTACTAATATATCGTTTGTAATCTTATAGTCTTGAGTAATAAATCCACGACGACTGGCTTCGGTGACCATTCCTTCAGATAATTGATGGCCTAACAGCATCAACGGATGTTGATAGGTTTTATCAAATTGCAGATTAGTAACAGGAACAAAATTCACTACTGCATAGCGGTAATCGCGATTTGCCGTCAAACCAGCAAACAACTCATTGGCGAGTATCGAAGTGTGATATTCAATGTTCCCAAGTGCCGGTAACGATTCTTCATACTGCATTTTTGGCTGATTTTCAGTTTCAGACATTGAAGAACAAGCGCTCAAACACAAGGCTAATACTGTCCATATACAGCTTTGCAATTTTTGTTTATTTAGCATCTTCACTTTTTACTCTCTTATTCTAGTAATAGGGTTCTATGTTTAACAAACCCCATCCATTGTGCCATTAGCGGTTGTTTAGACATGTTTGCCTAATTGCCAACATCACTCAAAATCAGTAATACCGTTGAAAATATATGATTAAGTAAGTCTTGCTAGTTGTAGGTGAGAAATGCATATATTAAGCCATTTTTGCAAAGGCTAATTGGATTAGGTTTACATTCAGATAAGGTCCTGAATACCTCTAGAATCGGCAGAAACAGGGTTACCCTTAAAACTATCAACAGGCAAAACGGCAATGAATCACCCTTTAGCGGCAAGGATTGACAAAATCAGCGGAATAGAACGCGCTTGAGAGAGTTACATTTAAGGTGAATAACGTTAAGCATTATTTATTAAAGACTGCCACAACAATATCACTTTTTGTTGATCTTCAGGTTCAAGTTCTTTTTGTGCAAAAGCACTGTCTAGATTTTCCGTCAATAGTTTATTCAAGGTCTTGATATTGGCTTGCTCACTGCTCAAAGCTTGGCTTACCACCAAAGAAAAATGCCCATGCAAGTAACCAGCAATAAACAATTCGTCATCTGTACCTGTTTCCACCACTGCGTCTAATTGCGATTCGGCTTGTTGAATAAACTCTTCTAATTGCTGATAAGACACGACTTAAGGTTCCTAATGATAATGATGAATAAAATCATTGCTAAATTTCAGCAATGGGATATAAAACTTGGTCACGGTAGCCGGTTATGACGGGTATCAATCCGGACAAATGTGCATCCACTTGTACGTCCCCAATATCACTTATTAGGGGACGGCCTTGCAGAGACTGCAATTTAGATTTGGTAGCCACTATATTGATATTATCTCGGCCGATTGTTGAGACAACTTGTGGACTAAGTTGCTGGTTACCACGCCCGAAAATATGCCCTTGCCCGCCGATGAGCGTGATCACTAGCTTACAGGGCTTATTCTCTATGAACCTTAAAATATCTTTTTCAGTTGCATCCTGAAGAACCAAGTGTTGATCAACAACAATATCAACTCCCAACAAGGTATTTGGTAACCCTAGTTCTTGCATAATTGCCCCCACAGTTGAACCCGACCCCATAATAAATACGGTTTCCGGACAATCTTGCATCAATTCAATAATCTGAGCAGCAATGTCAATTAACACTAACTCTTCGGATTCCTTTCCGCCCATTTTAACGGCTTGAATATAACGCAATTCAGTTGGGACGCGCATTTCACCGTAGTAACGAGCATTTACTTTACCTTGCCGAAATTTCTCCTCATCGATGTCTTTCACTTCGGCTTCACTTAAACTAACAATTTCCCCTTGGATTAACATATTCACCACTCGACCAGCAGATTTAGGGGTAATTGCGTAAACACCAGAATGAATTTTGCAGCCAGCGGGTACGCCTAACACTGCGACTTTATCAGCAACAATGTCATAGATATTACGGGCTGTGCCATCACCTCCAGCAAAGAGAATTAAATCGACTTTGGACTCCAATAAAGCTTGGGCGGTGCGTTGGCTATCTTCAGGCTCGGTTTGAAAGTTTTCAGGGGTATATATAACCTGAGTACGAAAGCCCATTGAACGGCACAAATCTTCGCCCATTTCTCCTGATGCGGTATAGATTGTCAGATTATCTTTATGGCCTAACAATTCTTCCAAGGCCAACTGTGTTTTCCCATTGGCACGTTTCTCAGCCCCCATTGACAATGCTTTTTCTCTAATTTCAGGCCCATCACTGCCTTTTAATGCCAGGGCGCCACCGATGCCTGCATAGGGATTAATGATTAAACCTAATTTGAATTGTCTCATGCCGTCAACCTATCCACTGATTTCGATTTTCTCTCTGTTTGTTCATTAAAAACAACGGATTTCAATGCAACCTGATAAAACGAACATAAAGCCTTAATCATAATTAACGCTCTGGGCGGAAAACCATAGTGTTGGTAATGTTTTAGTTGTTTACGCACTTTACTTTCAAATGCTGCTCTGTCTGGCTGAACGCCACTTAAATTATCGGTACTGACTTGAAACGGAAAATCTGCAGCCAGACTAAATGCCCATTCAATTGCTTGAGGTTTAACTTCCACTTGTTCAAATGCTTGCTGTTGTTGTTGATCGCGCCCATCAGGACAATACCAGTAGCCATAATCTTCTAATAATCGCCGCTGTTTGCCAGCAATACACCAATGGGCAATTTCATGGAGTCCGCTGGCGAAAAAACCATTGGCAAATACAATTTGATGATAGTCAGTTAGGTGATTAGCAGGTAAATAAATGGGTTCACTTTCGCCTTTAATCAATCGCGTATTTTCGCTTTTTTGGAAACAGTGATTAAAGATCTCAATTAGGTCGCGATAGTGATGCACAAATTATCCGAAACAGGGTTGTCATTTAGAAGTGCTATTGTAACCAATTGCAACTGAGTAACTCAACCACCATCAATGGTTGTATTCACCTAATGTATTTAGTTATTGTTATCAATGCTGGTTTGAGACAAGCTATCATACAGGGTTCATCAATTGGGAGAAAAGCATATGCTTGGACTTGCAAAGAAAATTTTCACCCTAAGCCGAATATGCAGTGCAATGGCTTTATTTTGTTCACTCTTTTTCAATGTCAGTGCCATTGAAGTACCGGCAACAGACACAGCGCCTATAATAGATGGGGTGAACAATGAACCCCAATGGCAGAAATCACAATGGCTAGCAATCGACCAAGTCATAATAGGTGGCCCATTAAACAAATACGACTTTCAAGGTCGTTATCGATTGCTGTGGGATGCCAACAAACTCTATTTGCAGGCTGAAATTGTAGATGATCGCTTAGTTGACTTTAATGCTGATCCCTTAGATAAATATTGGGATGACGATACCTTGGAAATCTTTTTAGACGAAGATGCTTCAGGCGGTGACCACCAGTATTCATATAACGCTTTCGCGTATCATATTGCACTAGACAACCAAGTTGTTGATATTACGCCACAACGCACTTTTGCGTTATTTAATGACCACATTGAAAGCCGCTGGAAAAGAGACATTAATGCCCCTCATAAAATTATTTGGGAAATGGCAATTTCGCTTTATGCTGATGACTTTGATCCAGCAGAAAAGAACTCACCTGTGGGTTTGCACAAAGGTAAAAAGATTGGCTTTATGTTGGCCTACTGTGACAATGATAACAGTGAAACTCGCGAACACTTTATCAACTCTAAAGATGTAACCGCGGTGAATGGTGACAAAAATCGAGGTTGGATAGATGCCAGCGTGTTTGATACTTTAATTTTAGGTGAATAAAAAAGATATGAGTTTAATTCTGGATAATATTATCCAACACCTTCATCATGCGAACGAACTGCATGAGCATACTCTCGAAGCCCAGCTTACGGAGCCCTTACGAGCTTTACAACATTGGCAAACTAAGCGCCTTCTGGCTACCCATCAAGACTTATGGCAAAACAAACGTTTTCGGCCTGCAATGGGATTTTTCATTGACGAGTTATATGGCCCAAAGGACTTCAGTCAACGGGATCAAGAACTGGCCAGAGTCGTCCCAAAAATGGCCAAAATCATTCCCAAACAAGCATTAGAGTCGTTAGAAGCTGCACTACGCTTAAATAGTCTTTCTTTGGCCTTAGATATTGCATTAACAGAGCACTTAAACGCCGCCCCTGTGAACCGAGAAAGCTACGCCTTAGCTTACGTAAAATCTGATAATCAAGCACAGCGAGAAGAGCAAATTGTTTTATTAGAAAGGTTGGGGGTAGATTTGGCCGATGTAGTAAAAATTAAAGGTATTTCAACTTTATTAATGTTGTCGCGCAAGCCGGCTAAAATGGCTGGGGTTGAAAGTCTGCATCAATTTCTTGAATCGGGGTTTAAAGCGTTTAAAAAGCTCGGCAATGTGGATGAGTTTATCCAGCCTATAATCACACGAGAGCGGGCACTAAAAAATGCGCTTTTTGCCCAACAGGTTCCCAATCCTCTCCCCGAATTTGAGGCCTAGTCATGTCAAACGAACCTATAATTAACCAAATTGATGCCCACGAAACAGCGAAACAAGAAGTGGCGAAAGAAATAACCACAGATCACCAAAACCTTCCTTGGCGATTACCTAATCCTCATATTATTAAGTGGACAATTGCACCTGAGCAAATAGACCACTATAACCATGTTAACAATGTGGCTTATGTTTCACAGCTGGAACGAGTATCTTGGTCACATTCCATGTCCCTAGGACTGGATATAGGTATCTATCAGCAATTAGATAGAGGCATGGCTATTAGCAAACATGTTATTGAATATCATGCTGCCGCCTTGCTAGGTGATCATTTACTTTGCGCAACCTGGGTGACTCACTGCGATGGCAGATTAAAGTTATCTCGTCAGTTTCAGTTTATTCGTGAATCAGATGGTATGACTGTTTTGACAGCGCAAACGGACTTTGTATGCATTGCCTTAGGGTCAGGAAAACCGAAACGTATGCCAGTTGAGTTTCGGGAAACCTATGGCAAGGTATGTGTTTCTAATGAATAAGTATTGCTAAGGTTCGCAACATCATGAGTAAATTTTGGGTTCCTTTCTGGGTGTTATGTTTAGGGATTTCTTTATCTTTAAACCTATATTTTTGGTGGCAACTAAAATCCATTAATACCACAGTCGAAGTCAATGCTGCTAGACAAACTCAGTCACCAAACTCAAAGAACAAAATCAATTCGCCCGCTGATGCTTTACCTGAGGTTTACCAGCAGTCCGGGGAGCAGCAAAATCATAATCTCGCCAGTAATTCAGATAAAAACAGTCAATACCAAAAAGCCATTTACTGGATAAAACAACAACTGGCTGCCGGTGAGCTAGTAGACGCAAAGGAGGCAATCCAAGCTTATTTACGTCATCAACCTCAAAATATTGATTACCTACTACTCGAAGGGCAACTCATTGCTAAAACTGCGCCCATTGATGAAGTGTTAGCACACTACTATGGGCTACTCGATTTTCCTTTAGAGACGGAAGAAAAAGCGAAAGTACTAGCCCTGATCACTGAGCTTACCAGCAGTAATATCAGCAAACTCAAAGCAATTCGTTCCTGGGATGTACTGGCTACATTTCTTGAGCCTTTGTGGCAATTTGATCCGACTCGACGCTCCATAATAGTCGCTTTAGCCGAAGCCTATGCGTATCAAAATCAAGAGTTTTTAATGGAAAATGTGTTGGCATCCCTGCAACAGGGTGATCTTGATGCTGCGCGAATAAGACAAATTTTGGCGCAACAAACATCCCCTATCAAAACCTCAACTCCCCTACAAGAAAACGAACCTATTGTTAATGATTATGAGCGCAATATAAAACTGCGCGCTTTAGGTGATCATTACACAACCCCTATTATGATTGGCAGAAGTACTCACGAGTTGATGCTTGATACTGGCGCAACCACCACAGTTCTGACCTCAGAAGCCTTTGATAGAATTTCCAGACGTACGAGTTGGGAATATGTAGGAACTTATAAAATAAATACCGCAGGTGGACTGTTTGACGCACCAGTCTATCAATTAAAGCAGGTATTTTTTGCCGGTTTTCGATTAGATAATGTGGCCATAGTGGTATTGCCTATGCCAGATTTTAGCTACGCAGATGGTTTACTTGGCATGAATATCCTGCGCCAATTCGATTTTAAAATAGACCAGCAAAATGACAGGCTTCTTTTGAACAGAAATGACTCTTAGAGAAAGCTAAAAGGTAATGTCTATTTCCGGTTGCGCTTTTTGTAACTCAAAGTGCTCTATTTGGTTTTGAATAGCAAAATTTCGCAGCGTTAGCGTGATCCCCTGCCCTTTCATATTGCCACTAGATGGCTGAAAAGAACATAAACTCAATAACTCTGTAAACTCGTTAACGGACCAAAAATAACACTGTCTAAACCCCGTTAATAAGAGAGCGTGCCCTTTTTCCGTTTCCACGAAATGGGTCTTTGGGGTAACTTGTAAGTAATTAAAGTAAGCTTTCACCAATTCGCCAGTTTCACCTTGGTTTGTCAATTTAGCCACAAATGCGCGCAGTCTAACCTCGTCCCTGTTTTCTTGCGCAATATCTTGAACTTGCTTAAAGCTCATTGGCTCACCGTATTTAACAATCGCCTGCTCTACGGTTTTATTATAAACCGGTAAAATATCAAGATAGCGGCTTGCGATACGATAGGTGAGTGAAATCTGATGAATAAACCCCAGATCTTTGTCAAAACGTAGAGATAGGCTTTGCAGAAGTTCAGATTCTAAATAAGGTTGTCTAAAAACAATATCGACTTTTTCACTGCGATTGCCGCCAGAAATATACTGTACTTCACCATTTTGATTAATTAAATTAAGGGTTTGACCAAGAACATTGTCGCCAATTCTAACATCGCGAATATCCATTTGAGACTGAACGTGGAGGTTTTGATTGACGTCGAAGCGAGACAAACTAGATAAGTTTTTATCATCTTGAGCAAACACATTGAGAACTAAAAACCCACACCCTAAACAGATACTTCTAAGCATAATTAAACTTCACACTCTGGTTTGATTATAAAAATCAATGATTTCAAATTAGTTAACAGAGTATATACCCAAGTAGGGGGAAAATGCAGATTTGTGTAGACAAGTTAGTTTTAGGTATTTTCCCTAAAGCTGTTTCTCTGAAATGAATTCAACATTAATAAGACATTTTCTTTGCAGGTATTCCCAACAAAACCAAAGCTGCGAGTAAGGCTGTTAGCGCAGAAAATAAGAAGGCTTGATAAGAACCGGCCCCTTGTTGCCACAAGTATCCCGACACATAATTGCCTATCGCGCCACCTAGTCCAAATGCGATACTAATGTAAAGTGCCTGTCCACGACTTTGGTATGCCTGTCCAAAATAATCATGAATAAACTTGATTGAAGCAGCGTGATGCATTCCAAAACTAAAGGCATGTATTATCTGGCTTAAAATCAAGATCCACAAATATTCTGCAGCCACACCTAACACATACCAGCGCATTGCGGTAAGACCAATACTGATAAATAAAATCCACTTCAGTCCAAAAACTTTAATCAATTTTCCCGCTAACAGAAATATCACTATTTCAGCGGCTACCGCTAAAGCCAGTAAAATGCCAGTAGTTTGGCCGCTGTAGCCTAAATCTCGTGTATATAATGCAAAAAATCCATAATAAGTCGCGAAGCTAACTTGCAAGAATATGGCACTGAACATAAACAATATAAAAGGAGTGGCACAAGCTTTACGCCAAATGCTGCCATTTGCAGTCTGACTTATCACCTTACCAGGCCCTTCATAAATAAATAAAGTGGCAATAAACAAGCAGAATAATACTGCAGAACTGACATAGATAGGTGCGTCGGAGGAGCTTATATCAATGGCTTTACCGGTAATGATGGTTAGAATGATAAACCCCACACTACCCCATAAACGAATGCGGCTGTAGCGGCTAGGATCACTGGCAACACAATTGAGAGTTAATACTTCCAGTTGCGGTAATACCGCAGTCCAAAACATCATCATTAAAGCAAAGGCTAAGGTTAAGCCCCAAAAACCGTCTAGCCAGAATACCAAGCAAAAGGTGGATACAGTCAGCAAGCAGCCTAACCTTAATATAGCGAGGCCTTTACCTGACTTGTCCGCCATAGACGCCCAAAGGTTTGGGCCTAGAATACGAGTTATGGTGATGAGCGCAAACAACTCGCCAATCTGTTGTGAACTGAAGCCCCTACCATCCAAAAAAACGCCTAAATAAGGCACTAGCACCCCTAACTGCCCAAAGTAGAGCAGATAGGTGATAGCCAACAAAATTAAATTCGTTTTAGACTGTGCTTGCCCAGACGCGGAGCTAGCGCCGAGCAAAGATTTTACGCCTGCCCGGGAATAATAGGTGTGATTGAAGTAACATCTGCATTTTGACCTCGATGCCGCAACAGGTGATCCATTAATACAATCGCCATCATAGCTTCAGCAATGGGGACGGCGCGGATCCCAACACATGGATCATGACGTCCACGGGTAATAATTTCAGCCGCTTCACCGTGAATATCCACTGAGTCACCAGGAACACTAATACTAGAAGTGGGTTTAAGAGCTAAGTGCACTAGCAAATCTTGTCCCGAGGATATTCCCCCCAAAATACCGCCAGCCCGATTGGTTTTAAATCCCTCGGGTGTGATCTCATCGCGGTGTTCACTGCCCTTTTGTTCCACAACATCAAAGCCGTCACCTACCTCAACGCCTTTTACCGCATTAATTCCCATCATCGCAGAAGCCAAATCCGCGTCTAAACGATCAAATATGGGTTCGCCCAATCCAACGGGCATATTTTTGGCAACTACGGATACCTTAGCGCCGATTGAATCTCCCTGTTTGATTAAATCTCGCATATATTCATCGAGCTCATCAAGTTTGCTAGGATCGGGACAGAAAAACGCATTTGTATTTGTCACACTTTGGTCAACATTATCAATTTTTATTGGCCCTAGTTGTGACAAATAGCCGTGTATTTCGATGCCGTGCACTTGTTTTAAATACTTCTTGGCAATACCACCAGCAGCCACACGAATAGCCGTTTCACGGGCAGAAGAACGACCACCGCCGCGGTAATCCCGTAAACCATATTTCTGCTGATAGGTGTAATCAGCATGTCCAGGACGGAAGGTATCTTTGATTTTCGAATAATCTTGACTGCGTTGGTTAGTATTATTAATTAGCAAACCAATACTTGTACCTGTGGTTTTTCCTTCAAACACGCCCGACAAAATTTGCACTTCGTCACCTTCCCGTCTAGCGGTGGTGTAGCGAGATGTCCCTGGCTTGCGACGATTCAAATCAATTTGCAGATCTGCTTCGCTAATGTCTAAATTAGGTGGACATCCGTCAACGACTCCACCAATGGCAATACCATGACTTTCGCCGAAAGTAGTCACAGTAAACAGCTTACCAAATGTATTTCCAGCCATATCTTTTTCAGTTCCTAAGGTTAACTATGTGTAGCCCAATATGCTTTAAGCGTCGCTTGATTAATTGCAAACACACCACTTCCGCCGTGTTCAAATTCGACCCATTCAATCTCTAAATCTGGATATTTATAATCCATGTGCACTTCACTATTTCCCACTTCTACAAACAACCAGCCATCTGGATTTAAGTGCTCTACAGCTTGGCGCAGAATGTGATCAACCAAGTCTAGTCCATCTTCACCCGCGGCCAAGCCGAGTTCAGGCTCATGCTGAAATTCATCGGGTAAGTCAGCCATATCTTCAGCATCCACGTATGGTGGGTTCGACACAATTAAATCGTATTTATGCCCTTGCAATGCACTCATTAAATCTGACTTGATGGGAAATACCTGCTCACTCATAGCATGCTCTTGAATATTGATATCAGCTACTTGTAGGGCATCATCACTGATATCAACGGCATCTATTTGAGCTTCTGCAAACTCATACGCCAAGGCAATAGCAATACAAGCACTACCTGTGCATAAATCGAGAATATGCTGTGGTTCTGTTTTTAACCAAGACGAAAAATGTTGGTTAATCAATTCTGCAAAAGGAGAGCGAGGTACTAGCACACGCTCATCCACATAAAAAGGCAATCCGCAAAACCAAGCTTGATTGGTCAAATAAGCTACAGGCACTTTTTCAGTGATGCGCCTTTTTACCAAGGCCAAAATTTGGCTTTTCTCGGCTGTGGTTAACCTTGACTGTAACAACATTCGGCTATCATCTTCAGGCATATTTTGCGGTAAATGTAGTACTTGCAGAGCAAGTGTTAACGCTTCGCTCCAAGCGTTATCCGTGCCATGTCCAAAATATAAATCAGCTTGATTAAATTGGCTCATGGACCACCTCACCACATCCAAAATGGAAATGAGTTCAGTGGCGGTACTTTCCAAATCAATGGAGTCAATTGATGTCATATAAAATGGTCTTATTTAAGGTGTTTAGTGCCCGTCAGTATTTTGCTATGCTTCTGATAAAATTGCCTGTCAAATTACGCATAAACCATAACAAAATATGAAAAAGCAGCCTAACAATCCGTTTAAAAGGTTATCGATTGCGCCAGTTAACCCCCCAGAGCCAGACGACCATTCACTATTTCGAGGTGAATTTAAGGATGTTGCGCAAATTAAGCAGGACAAAATAACGCCTCCGCGGCCTTCCAGCAAGAAAATTTCGCATTTACAGCATAAAAAACAGCAAGAAAACCTCGAAACTAAACAAGCAGCCGCATCCTTCCATTTTTCAGATGGTTTTGAAGCCTATTTTTCTGAACAAGGCCCCCTTAAATATATTAAACCCGGAAAACCTAGTTATGAAGTCAAGCGACTCCGACGAGGTGAATACCCCCCAGATCTGATTTTGGATTTACATGGATTAACCAAAGAAAATGCTAAGCTAGAAATAGCAGCACTCATTGTTGCGGCTAAGAAACAGAATGCCCACTGCGTGTGCATTGTGCATGGTCTGGGTTCACTCGTGTTAAAAAACGCCGTACCCAATTGGTTGGTGCAACACCCTGATGTCGAAGGTTTTCACCAAGCCCCATTAGAATGGGGTGGTAAAGGCGCTCTACTGGTCTTAATTGAGCAACCAGAATCATTTACTGATTTTTTTTGATTCAATAAATCCCGATTGCTCAAAGGGTTTTCAACCTACCCGATTTTATAAGTCGTGACTAGTGTTGTGTAAAAACAAGTAAGTGTAATACGCGCAAATCCCCACAACTACTGACAAGCCTAGTAGAGAACCCCAAACCACCGGATCTTTTAATAATAATGCAAACATGTCGATTTCCTCATGTAGATATAAATTGATGAATTAGTTTATGGGGTAAGTATAAATTCGCGGCATAAAAGAGAACTGATCTGGATCAACAAATTGAACATATTTTAGGCTAGATTTTAAAACTGTCTGCAAAAGGTGACAGAGCAAAGTGTAAAACCGCCTTTAAAAATCATAACCATTTGATTTAATTAAATATTTAAATAATGGAATGAATTATGCGACACCTAAAGTTCCCATGCTTAACAGACATTTTTAAAGAACTAAATAGGTAATTTATCATGTATCACTCACATCAAAGTCAAGTAAGAACACGACCTATCTACAATTACAGACACCCAGCAACTTCGCTGAGTGCATCAGACGTCAGTTCTCAAAACGAGCGTATCAGTGTAATAGGTTTGGGTTTGATGGGGAGTTTACTCAGCGTTTCTTTTGCCAATAATGGGCATAAAGTGATTGCCGTAGATATGGACTCTCGTAAAGTAAATGGAATTAACCAAAACCACTCCCCCATTCAAGACGCAGAACTTGAAGAAGCAATAGTATCCGCTCGAAGTAAACGCAATTTGGTGGCAACTAGTGATTTGCATAATGCTATTTTACAAACAGAGGTAACCTTAGTTTGTATAGGCAAAGTAGATGCTCAGGAATCGACAGTGGCCAAAAATATAGAAACGGTTTGCCAACAAATTGGCGCGACCTTAGCAATCAAAGGTCACTACCATCTTATTGTTATCCACAGCGATTTAAAATCTACCTGTACAGAGAAACACCTAAAACCAATCTTAGAAAAATGGTCTAATAAGCGTTGTGGTAAAGATTTTGGCCTATGCTATTTACCACTTCATGTTGCTCACAAAAGCCAATATTCGACGGCAAAATTAAATGAGGGAATTTTACAAGGAACTCACGACAATAAAAGTGCCAATGCCGCCTCTAGGTTGTTCTCTACCCTGGATATCGGTTTAAAGAACGTGGGTGTCACCGCCAAACTACATTCAGATTGAGCAATGTGAGTAGCTACAATTAGTCAAATAACTTCCAGAACCAGCTTTTGTCTAATTCAGCTTCGCATTTTTTTAGTTGAGTAGCATAGCGCAGTGAACGGGCGTTAACCTTTTTCGCAACTTTAACTAACCAGGCTTTTTTGTTGTAGGTGCGCCTTTTATAACCACCCCAACCTTCGTGGTAATTAAGGTATTGGGCGTACGCATCCCATTTAGAAATGCCATTCACTTTATAAGTCTTTGAAATAAACCATCCCATAAAATCAATGGCATCATCGAAATCATCTCGATCCGCTCCGCTATTTTTAGTTTCTCTAATATAATCAGACCAAGTGGGCGTTTTTGCTTGAGAATACCCATAGGCACTGCTGATTCTCCCCCAAGGAATAAGTCCAAAAAACACATAATCTCTAGGAGGTAAGGCATCATGCCGAAAGGAACTTTCTTGATACATCATCGACATGGGGACATGTATTGGCACTCCCCACTTTTCATTCATGTCTTTAGCCGCGTCATACCAATGACTTTTTTCTTCGAAGATATTACAAATATTACTGATATTTTTGGGAGGAGTGGTGCTGCAGCCCACGAAAAATAGGGATAGTACTGAAACCAAGAAAGTTTTTACGAAAAAACTAGGATTTTTTATGAACTTTCTCATTACTACTGACTCTATACCTATGTGTGTTTAAGTTTTTGTGTGTTTTCCCTGGTAGTAGTTTAATGCCTGACCTTGAGTCAGGCATTTTTTTGCCTTAAATTCACTCGCTATTTGGCTAAATAATTACTTTGGGGGGCGGCAAAATAGTCTTTTAAAAACTCTTCAAAAGACAAGGTATCTTCCTGTTCCCGCTGTTTTTGTATTTCAATAGAGTCCTTAGCTTGTTGCTCAAAAGACGTTTTTGAATACACTTTATAATCCGCACTAAGTAAAGCATCACGATATTGTTGTGCTAGTTCAACCCCTAAAGCGCCATTGTCTTTGTTTTCAGAGATTAACTTTTCCAACAGTTGTGCAGAAGGTGTCAATGACGGATCTGCCACCTTTTGTTTTTGTTGCTCAAGGGCCTGAGAATAAAGCGAATTATCATTTGCCTCATCTAACACTGCAGCCACCTGTGCCATTTCCGCAAACAATGTCTCGGTCCATTGCGGAATAGATTTGGCTTCGAGTTCATCACTTAATTTCAGTTCTGGATCTCTACCATTCACCACAACAGCTTTAAGGTTAGATTCCGTTTCTGCGTATTGTTGCTGGGTCATAAAGTCGCTTGGAGCAATCAAACAATAGGTCAGGAACACATCCAGAAAATAAAACTGCTCCTTCGATATACCGATATCACTAAACGGATTGACATCAAGAGCTCTAACTTCAATGTAGTTAACCCCCCTTTTCGCCAATGCATCTGTGGGCTTTTCTAATGGTTCTGTGGGTTGTTTTGGGCGAATGGGCGAATACAGCTCATTTTCAATTTGCAGTACATTGCTGTTGAGTTGACGGTATTCTTCACCTTCTTTAACTTCAAACTCAGCGTACTTTTCCGACGGCGTATTGATGGCCTTACGCACCGATGAAATATAACTGTCCATCTGGTTATAGCAAATATTCAACCCCGCTTGTTCCGAGTTGGTATACCCTAAGTCACTCATTCTTAAAGAGGTTGCATAGGGTAAATACATTGTGCCTTTACCTAAGTGCTGAAACGGTAACTTAGTCTTTTTACCACGAATAAAAGAGCCGCAAATAGCCGGTGATGCACCAAATAAGTATGGGATTAACCAACAAAAGCGTCGATAATTTCTTATCATCGCAAAATAAGCATCTGAAATGCTGTGTTTGTCGGCCTTAGCGCCATCAATATTAGCTAACCATTGTTGCCAAAACTCTGTTGATAAGGAAAAGTTAAAATGCACACCAGCGATGGCTTGCATCATGCTGCCGTAACGATTTTTTAATCCCACTCGATAGAGGCTCTTCATTTTTGCAACGTTAGAACTGCCATAATCAGCAATGGGAATATTGTCTTCGCCATTAATAAAACAGGGCATACTCATTGGCCACAAACGTTCATCCCCAATGTTTTCGATAACATATTTATGCACGTCTCGAAGTTGTTCTATGGTTACATTGGGATCTGCCTCTGGTGGTGTAATAAATTCCAACAGCGACTCAGAAAAGTCTGTAGTAATAAAGTCATGGGTCAACGCCGCCCCTAATTTTTCATTATGCGGAGTTGTCGCCAGACCACCATCGGCATTGATTCTTAGAGTTTCGCGCTCTACACCGTGTTTAATTTGAGGCAAAGTAGCACGCACTTCTGGGCGTTGAAGGATCGCTAACCGATCAGTAAAAGACATTGAACTAGACGTCAAAATACATTCCTAATGAAAAATCGAATTTTAAAAGGTGGGGAAAAATATCTGGTTTTCAAGGGAAAATCACCAAATACCCCATGAATACCTATCCCCCTCCTATCTTAAGGTGAAAGTTAATAATAACAAATTTTATTTAGAAACATTTATTTCTACTACTTCACGGCCTAATTCAGTTAATTGCGGTTTAATCTTGTCTGCATCACCCACAACAATCACTTGCATACGCTTAATATCAAGTAATTCACGGGCTATATCATTTAGCTCTGACAAGGTTATATTCTCAATCACATCCGCTTGGATATCTCGATATTCTCTATCTAAATCATAAGTGAGTAAATGATTTAAAAAGTTAGCTTTGCTTGACGGCGTTTCATAACTCAACGCATCTGCTTGAGTATAAGCGCTGCGCATGGATAACAACTCACTTTGCGTCATCCCATTTTGACTAAAGCGTTGGATTTCGGTTAAAAACTCTTTGATACTGTCGCCGGTATTTTCCTGTTTAACATCAGCAGAAGCTTGAAAACGACCAAGGGTTTTACCGCCCACAAAGCGACTCGATGCCCCATAGGTGTAACCTTTATCTTCACGCAAATTAAGATTAATGCGACTATTAAACATCCCCCCTAACGGATAATTCATCAGCTTACTTTTAAATTGTTGTCCGCTTGCATCATAAGGTAATGCAAGTTCAACTACCCGTACCACAGATTGTGCTGCGCCTGGTTTATCCACTAAGTAGATTTTAGGCTCATGGTGCTCAGGAAATGGCTGGTATGGGGGGATTTGATAAGACGCCCCTTGCCAATCAATTAGAAACTGAATGTCTTTATTAATTTGCTTTTGATCGATATCACCCACTATCACTAAATTGGCCATGGCGGGTGAATAATACTGTTGATAAAACGCTTTAATATCTTCCAGTTCAATATTAGCTAACGTACTTAAATTGCCAGAGTCAGGTAGGCTTATTCGGTTGCTTTGGCCATACAACAAAGTATCTGTGGCGCGTGCAGCTAACACTGACGGATTTTTTAATTGTTGTTGTAGTTGCTGGGCTAGATTTTGCTTAATACGATTAAAATCTTCTGACAAAAATGCTGGTTTAAACAGTTTTGTTTTCAGCAGTTCTAAGGTTTTGTCCAAATTATGCACTAAAGAATTCACACGAATTTGGGTATACCGTCCTCCTGCACTGAAACTAATTTGACTGCCTAACAACGCTAGCTCATTGGCCATTTGTTCATTTGTCATAGATGTTGTTGATTCGTTCATCATTTCGGCTGTAAAACTAGCCAGACCCGCCTTTTCAATTGGATCAAGCAAAGGGCCACCTTCTAAACTCAACAATAAGGTGACTGTGGGCGTCTCATCCGTGCTATGTGTGAGCATTTCAATACCATTATCAAACTGGGTACGCTGATACTCTGGCACTTTTACTGTTGGGTTAGGTCCGGCTTTTGGCATGATAGACCGATCAAAATCATCAATAATCACAGGCGCTTCAACTTTGTGACCGACAGTGCTAGTGGTAATTTCCCGTTTTGGAAGTTCAAAATTCTGCGGCTTAGCAACCAGTTCGGTTTGTCCGGCAGGCACTATACTCAAAACGACTTTCGCTTTTCCCTTGATGTATTTGCGATAAACACGCATGACATCTTGTGCTGTTACATTGTTGTAGCGATTAAGATCGTATTGAACTAAGTCAGGTTGAGAGTCGAAGGTTTCATTTGCCGCTAATGTCGAAACTTTACCTGAAACACTTTGTAATCCGAAAATGGTTGATGATTCAATGCTCGCTTTCGTTCTAGCTAAATCGTCTTCGCTCACGCCACGGGTTTCGAACTCTAATAAAGATTCTTCGATACGTTGTTGTAAATCAGATAATTTCGTCGACTTAGCAGGGTTTGCTAAGGCGATAAGCTGAAACTCACAAGAAAGTTCTCGACACGGGTGAGAAACCATCGCTTGAACAGCATGGTTGTCTTTCACTAAATTTTTATAAAATAGCGAGGTTTTACCGCCGCCAAGTATATCTGAAAGCACATCCAAAGGCGCTTCGTCAGGATGCCTAACATACACGGTTGGATAGGTTAATTGGATAAGCGGCAAATAGACCTGATCTTCAATAGTGACATAACGATCCCTTTCTAATGATACTGCTCGTTTTTTCGGATCTTCAACGGCAGGCCCTTTGGGTATGCTGCCAAAGTACTTTTGAACCCAGACTAGGGTTTTGTTTTTATCTATGTCGCCACCAATGGTAAGCACCGCATTGTTAGGTCCATACCAACGCTTAAAAAACGCTTTTAAATCATCTACTGTTACCCGGTCTAAATCTTCTACGTAACCAATAGTAGACCAAGAATAAGGGTGCCCAACTGGATATAGAGATTCACCGTTGCGCTCACTTCGCAAACCATAGGGTTGATTGTCGTAACTTTGTCCCCGCTCATTTTTAACGGTTTCGCGCTGAATTTCGAATTTCTCTTGGGTCACAGTATCAAGTAAGAACCCCATACGATCTGATTCTAACCAAAGTACTTTTTCCAACTGATTAGCAGGAACAGTTTCATAATAATTGGTTCTATCACTGTTAGTAGAACCATTCATAGTACCCCCCGCTTCGGTAATGATCTTAAAGTGCTCATCATCTTCCACGTTTTTAGAGCCTTGGAACATCATATGTTCGAAAAAGTGCGCGAAACCAGATTTTCCGACCTCTTCTCTGGCTGATCCAACATGATAAGTAACATCTACGTGCACCAATGGATCTGAGTGATCTTCATGCAATACTACCGTCAAACCGTTATCCAACTGATACTTGCTGTAAGGAATGGACACATCACCATTGGCCTTATCAGAGTGTTGCTCAACGAGTGTAATGCCAGAGGGGAGATTATCGGTTACTACCTGTGGTTTAGAGTGGTTTTCGGTGGAACATCCGCTGAGAAGTAACGCTGCACTTCCCAAGATCAAAACGAGTCTCTTCACAATACTGCCTTTTATTAATATTCTATACGTGATTTTTTAAATAACTTTGTGTATTAAGTCTACCTTGATGGCACAAATAAAGTAATATGTTGTTAGAAATTGTGTCTGGTGAGTACGAAATGAATACAGAAGAACAAATTATTGATTTAGATTTTGCGGTTTCGCAGCTAAGTGGAAATCAATCATTACTGATTAAGTTACTATCAAAATTTAATGCCCAATATGAAAACTTAGAACATGAGCTAAAGGATTTAAAACAATCACAGGACTTCAAAGCTTATAAAGAAGTGATCCACACAGTTAAAGGTGTATCTGGCAATTTAGGGCTTAATGCTTTGCATCTGTCTTCTAAAAATTTAGAAAGTTCGGTGATCAATCAAGCCGATATTGTTGAGCCTGAAGCAAACTTTCTGACATCTCTTAATCAAACCATAGCTAAAATTAATAGCCTGACCGACGAAAGCTCTGAAGCTGATTCTGTCACAGCGCCTAAAAGCAGCCGCGACCTATTAATTGAGATGTTGAAAAATAATGAATTCATCACGCAAGATAAACTCAATTCGTTACTTGATGACTGCGCTATAACCGAAACAGATAAACAAGAATTGCTCAACGCCATTGACGATTTAGATTATGCTGAAGCCCTTAATGTTATCAATAGAAGCAGTTAGTTTATTGGTGGCAGCGTTGCGATGAAGCCTATCCCCATTGTGTTTGAAAATAGCGATTTTGTTGTTATAAATAAACCTGAAGGTGTAGCCGTTCAAAATGAACAGTCCCAATCAGGAATCTTGCCGCGAATTCAAACACAATTACAACTAGATAAGCTTTGGTTAGTTCACCGTTTAGATAAAGTCACCTCTGGTTTGCTGATACTAGCTAAAAATGCGGAGGCGGCAAGTCGATTAAGTCAATATTTTGCTGCGCGTAAAATTCAAAAATATTATCTTGCTATCAGCGACAAAAAGCCAAAGAAAAAACAGGGTGCAGTCATCGGTGATATGCATAAAGTACGGGATGGTAAGTGGGCACTCAAAACCTCACGTCATCAGCCTGCAATAGGACAATTTTTTAGTGCCGGATTAGGCGATGGACAACGTCTTTTTGTTATCAAACCCCACACTGGCAAAACCCACCAAATTAGAGTGATGTTAAAAAGTCTTAGTAGTCCAATTGTGGGCGATAGCAGCTATAGTGGTACTCCATCTGACCGCACCTACCTGCACGCATACGGATTAACATTTGAAGATTGTGGGCAACAAATTCAGATTAGTTGCCTGCCTGACTCTGGTCAACATTTTACATTCTCAACCGCTAATCCAAAAGTAGCTAGCTTACTTTCACCTTGGGAATTAGATTGGCCACAATTGCACATCCAAAAGTCGACTAAATGATACATACCTACATTCGGCACCCGTGGGGCTTAGTTTTCGCCTTAATTATTTTTCTCATATTTTCTGTCGCTGCTGTGATCCCAGTAGAATACATCCCCCTTGACACTCGGTATGACAAGATACAACACGCGAGTATTTTTTTACTATTAACCTGCTCAATCACTGCAAGTTTACGGTTTAATCAGTGGCTTATTGGGTGTTTACTAAGCATATTTGCGGTGGCAAGCGAATGTATTCAAAACTTGCTCTCCTATAGAAGTGGTAGCTGGGAAGATCTTTATGCTGATTTTATCGGTATCTTCGTTGCTTGCCTGCTTATTGAATTGGTAGTTCGTGTGTATCGAGTTTTACGGAAATTATTGGCATGATGACGATTTTAGGCAATGGTGCAATCGGCAACCTATTGGCATTGCAATGTCACAAATTGCACCTTGATTATTGCATCCTTGCCCGCTCACAGGCCCCTACAGAACTACTCTGTCGTGCTATTGAGCAGACGACCCAATCTCACCATTCCCAGCCGTCATTTAGCACAGCAACTGCATTGCACCCCGTTTATCATCAAGAAACTGACTCAATAGATGATGGCCTGTTTATTTTACCTTTGAAGGCCTATCAAATCATTCCCGCTATTGAACAATATAAAGCGAAACTTAGCCCTGAGGTTCCAGTGGCTTTATTGCACAATGGAATGGTGGATCAGCAACATATACTGCAGCTTTTACCCAGCAACCCTATTATTGTTGCCACCACTAGTTATGGTGGGTTTAAACCCCAGCCAAATAAATTAAATATAACAGGTATCGGGGCAACGCAAGCGGGATGGCTGCGAAACAGCATAGATAACCCCTACTTCCAAAGTATATTTGAGAAGCTGTTACCTCCTTGTACTTGGCATTCCGATATTTCACTAATATTGTGGCGAAAGTTAGCGGTAAATGCGGTGATAAACCCGCTCACCGCAATTTATAATATTCCTAACGGAGCCTTAGCACAGCCACAATATCACAACACCATCATGGCAATTAACGCTGAAATTTGCACTCTTATGAATCGCTTAGAAATGCCCGTTACTGAACAACAATTATTGAGCAATTGCATGTCAATCATTGACAAAACCGCGGCTAATTATTCGTCCATGCACCAAGACGTGCTGCATAACCGCAAAACCGAAATTGAAAATATTAATGGATATGTGGTGAGTCAGGGGAAGATTTTATCAATACCAACCCCGATAAATAGTCATTTACTTGAGCAGGTAAGAAAAATAGAGACTTATTCCGGTAAAAAATAAATCTCTATTTAAATCAAATGTGGCGAATTATTCCTGCGAGCCCTGTGGTCTCATATGTGGGAATAAAATGACATCTTTAATAGTTGGACTATCAGTGAATAACATCACTAAGCGATCAATACCAATGCCTTCACCAGCGGTAGGAGGAAGACCATACTCAAGTGCAGTAATGTAGTCTTCATCAAAGTGCATGGCTTCATCATCTCCAGCATCTTTTTCTTCTACTTGCTTTTTAAAGCGTGCAGCTTGATCTTCTGAATCATTTAATTCCGAGAAACCATTGGCTAATTCACGTCCTCCAACAAAAAACTCAAATCTGTCGGTAACAAAATGGTTTTCATCGTTACGACGAGCCAGAGGCGAAACTTCCCAGGGATAAGCAGTGATAAATGTAGGCTGGATTAATTTCTCTTCCGCTGTTGCTTCAAAGATTTCACACAGGTATTTACCCGCTCCCCAAATACCATCGACTTCAGGCTCTTTAATTTTCAGTTGTTTCGCCATGGCTTTTAATTCATCCAAATGATTTTCTGGATCTTTAATTGCCGCTTCGTTGGCTTCAGGCCAATATTTTAGTACCGCGTCGTTCATGGTTAAACGTTCGAAAGGTTGGCCAAAGTCATATTCAACCTCACTGATAACATTGCCTTCAATGTCTTTTTCAGTGCTTTTAATAATAGTGCTACCCAATACATCTTGAGCTAACGTACGCAACATGTCTTCGGTCAAATCCATTAAATCATGATAATCAGCATAGGCCTGATAGAACTCAAGCATCGTAAATTCAGGATTGTGACGTGTGGATAAACCTTCATTTCGGAAGTTTCTGTTAATTTCAAATACACGTTCAAAACCACCCACCACAAGACGCTTCAAATAGAGCTCTGGGGCGATACGCAAATACATATCAATGTCTAAGGCGTTATGATGAGTCACAAAAGGTTTAGCTGTGGCACCGCCAGGAATAACTTGAAGCATAGGTGTCTCAACTTCCATGTAATTTCTGTCGGTTAAGAATTTACGAATGCCTGTCACAATTTTACTGCGGATCATAAAGGTATCACGGGTTTGTGTATTGGTGATCAAATCCACATAACGCTGACGATATTTAGTTTCTTGATCAGCCAGACCATGAAACTTTTCTGGTAGCGGTCGCAAAGACTTTGTCAGTAATTGATATTCATCCATGTTGACATACAAATCGCCTTTACCTGATTTATGCAATACACCCTTAACGCCAATAATGTCACCAATATCCAAGCTGCCGTATCTCGCTTTAATATCTTTTTGGGTATCTTTTGCTGCGTAAGATTGAATACGCCCAGTCATGTCTTGTAGCAATAAAAATGGACCACGTTTAGCAAGTATACGCCCAGCGATACTAACCACTTTGCCTAGTTCAGCAAGGGCTTCTTTTTCGTGATCGGAAAATTCGTCTTGTAGATCTTGGCTATAAAACTCACGTCTAAATGAATTTGGAAAACCATTCGAGTTACACTCGCTACGAATTTGCTCTAACTTGCTGCGGCGTTCCGCAATTAATTTATTTTCATCTTGCTGAATGTCAGTCATCGACTTTCCTGAAAGTGTTTAAATCTGTAAAAAGACTCTATTTGTTAAAGGCCAGACTTTAAGCTGGCCTGAATGAATTTATCTAAATCGCCATCTAAAACGGCTTGGGTATTTCTGGTTTCAACACCCGTTCGTAAATCTTTAATCCGCGAATCGTCTAACACATAAGAACGGATTTGACTGCCCCAACCTATATCGGACTTACTGTCTTCCATGGCTTGCTTTTCGTCGTTCTGCTTTTGCATTTCGTATTCGTGAAGTTTCGCTTTTAACTGTTTAAAAGCCTGATCTTTATTTTTGTGTTGTGAACGGTCGTTTTGACATTGCACAACAATATTTGTTGGTAAATGGGTAATCCGCACCGCTGAATCAGTACGGTTGACGTGCTGCCCACCAGCACCTGATGCACGATATGTATCGATACGCAAATCAGCAGGATTAATATCAATTTCGATATCATCATTAATTTCAGGATACACAAAGGCTGAAGCAAATGACGTATGACGACGGTTACCTGAGTCAAAAGGCGACTTTCTGACCAGACGATGTACTCCTGTTTCAGTGCGCAGCCAACCAAATGCATATTCACCGGAAAATCGAATAGTGGCACTTTTGATCCCAGCGACATCGCCATCAGAGACTTCAATTAATTCTGGTTTGAAGCCATGAGCTTCTCCCCAGCGCAAGTACATGCGCAAAATCATATTCGCCCAATCTTGAGCTTCGGTGCCGCCCGAACCCGATTGGATATCAAGATAACAATCATTAATATCGTTAGGGCCTGAAAACATGCGACGAAACTCAAGCAACTCTAATTGCTCAACAAGCTGATCAAGTTCAGCTTGGGCTTCATCAAAGGTTTCTTCATCTTCAGCTTCAACGGCTAATTCAAGCAGGCCTTCAACATCTTCTGTACCCTGATCAAGTTTTTCAATAGTTTCAACAACTTGCTCTAAGGCTACCTTCTCTTTACCTAAAGCTTGAGCACGGGCTGGCTCGTTCCAAACCTCAGGACTTTCTAACTCGCGACTAACTTCTTCTAATCGTTCTTTTTTAAGATCGAAGTCAAAGATACCCCCGAAGCAAAGCAGTACGTTCTCTAACGTCTGCTAGCAAATTTTGTATAGGATTGATTTCAAACATAAATCTTATTTGCGTATTTTAAATTAGGGCGAGGATTCTACCGGATTTAGCGGCGTTTGGACAGATGTTGAGAAGGATTAAGACGGTATAAATTATACCGTCAATGTGAATTCAAATATTTATAATTAGTGATTAAGTTTGCGGCAGGTTTCCACCAAGGTTTTACCAATATTTTTCAACGCCTTTTCTGTGGCTTCATCCGTAATGTTGCCATTGTCATCAAATTTAGAAAAAGCATCACTTATGGCTATTTGCCCTGGTAAAACCATAGTGCCTAGATTTTCCATTAGCATGCGTAAGGTAACCAACACACGCATCCCGCCCAATCCTCCCGGAGATGCCGCCATAA
Organism: Aliiglaciecola aliphaticivorans; assembly: GCF_054782055.1. Lineage (NCBI taxonomy): Bacteria > Pseudomonadati > Pseudomonadota > Gammaproteobacteria > Alteromonadales > Alteromonadaceae > Aliiglaciecola > Aliiglaciecola aliphaticivorans. The sequence goes on along the minus strand of NZ_BAAGTF010000015.1, from coordinate 11,565 downwards.
TACCAGCCACCTTTCCTCGATAAGCTTGCAATGGTGTTTCCCCTTCAATTTTACGTGACGCCCAATCTATGGCGTTTTTAAACAGCGCGCTGTAAGAACTGTTGTACTCGGGTGAAGATATTAAAAACCCATCACTATTGATTAAAAGCGCTTTGAATTTTTGAGCATTGGGATCCATGCCTCTTTCAGCTTCCAAATCTTCTGTAAAAAAAGGCAGGTTAAAATCTTCTAAATTCACTATGGTCACTTGAGCACCTTCTTCTTCAGCTCCCTTAGCAGCTACAGCAACCACCTTTTTGTTCACTGAATCACGACGACCACTGCCGCTAAACGCCACTATTTTAACCATTTCAAATTCCCCTGCTTTTATCTGTTACATTTTTTCTAAGGTGCTGATACCAAGCAATTCTAACCCTGATTTAATGGTCTTAGCCGTTAAAGCAGAGAGTGCGATTCGACTGTTTTTTTGTTCTTCAGTTACGCCTTCTTTGAATATTGGACAAGCTTCGTAAAATGTCATAAAGCTGCTGGCTAAATCATACAAGTAACTACACAGAACATGAGGCGTCGCTTCATTAACAAGTAAGTTTAACGCTTCAACGTATTGCAATAGCTTCACCGCCAAACTGCGTTCCTGAGGACTTTGCAGATCAATATTAGCAACAAACTTGCTTGTGTCGTCGGCCCCATCGTTGAATATTTTATTCGCTCGGGTGTAAGCATATTGAATATAAGGCGCAGTATTGCCTTCAAAACTTAGCATTGAGTCCCAGTTGAAAATATAATCAGTGGTTCTATTTTTACTTAAATCTGCGTATTTAACTGCGCTAATGCCAATTTTTTCAGCAATTTCTTGCTGTTCTTGAGCACTAAAATCAGATTTTCTGGCAGCCATTAATTTTTCAGCCCGTTCAACCGCTTCATCTAACAAATCAGCTAACTTCACGGTGCTACCACTGCGTGTTTTAAAGGGTTTGCCGTCTTGCCCTAACATCATTCCAAATGGACAGTGCTCATATGTTTGTTGAGGGCCAATGAACCCCGCTTTACGCGCTACAATTTCAGTTTGTTTAAAGTGCAACGCCTGGCGAGCATCAGTAAATATTAAGGTTCTGTCAGCACCCAACGTTTGACAACGATAGCGAATTGCGGCCTGATCTGTGGTTGAATATAAATAGCCCCCACCAGATTTTTGAATGATATATACCGCAGGATCTCCCTCTTTATTGGCCAATTCTTGGATGAATACAACTAGCGCACCTTGATCTTCTACTGCAATACCTTTTTCAATAAGTTCATCAACGGTTGGCTTCAAATCATCGTTATAGGCACTCTCTCCCATAATGTCTTTGCGGGTAAGGGAGACATTTAGCTTATTGTAGACTTCTTCACTGTGCTTAATTGAGATATCAATAAAATCTTTCCACAATGATAAACAATGGGCATCACCACCTTGCAGTTTCACAACATACTGTCGAGCACGATCAGCAAACCCTTGCTCTTCGTCAAACCTAACTTTAGCTTCACGATAAAAGTCTTCCAAATCAGATAGCGCAGTTTCAGCTACCTGGTTAGACGCTATTTTGTCACTTAGATGCGCTAACAACATGCCAAACTGAGTCCCCCAGTCGCCCATGTGATTCTGACGAATAACATTATGGCCCATAAACTCAAGGGCTTTGACAACGGCATCACCGATAATAGTGCTGCGTAGATGCCCTACATGCATTTCTTTGGCGAGATTAGGAGAAGAATAGTCAACCACAACGGTTTTCGCTTCTTGCTTCTCCACACCTAAACGCTCATCAGTAAAAGCACTTTGCAATTGCGTGGCCAACCAGTTGGGGTTTAGGTGAATATTGATAAACCCTGGGCCGGCAATTTCCAGCTTTTCGGCGACATCATCTAATTTTACCGCCTCAACAATTTTCGAGGCGATATCTCTGGGCTTTTGCTTTAATATTTTTGCTAACGCCATCGCACCATTAAACTGGTATTCCCCAAATTCTGGACGGGTACTTTTGGCTAGTGGTGCTGGAGAGTTCTCAGGCGCACCTATTGCAACTAATGCTGCTTTAAAACGGTCTAGTAAGACAGTATGTAAATTCATAATTTAAACTTAGTTTCTTTAAAAATTAGTGTTCACGAGTAGTATGGAACTCTATATCAGGATAACGCTCTTGAGATAAATTTAAATTTACCATGGTAGGCGCAATGTAGGTTAGGTTATCACCGCCATCGAGGGCTAAATTAACCTCAGCCTTGCGTCTAAATTCATCCAGTTTTTTATCATCTTTGCTGTAGACCCAACGTGCAGTGCTAACATTCACATGCTCATACAACGCATCCACATTATATTCGGCTTTTAAACGAGCCACGACCACATCAAACTGCAAAACACCCACCGCGCCCACAATCAAATCATTATTGACCAACGGTCTGAACACTTGCACAGCACCTTCTTCAGATAATTGAATCAAACCTTTTTGCAGTTGTTTCTGTTTCAATGGATCGCGCAATCGAATGCGTTTAAATAACTCTGGCGCAAAATTAGGAATACCTGCAAAGCGGAATTTGTCTCCCCAGGTGAAAGTATCGCCGATTTGAATCGAACCGTGATTGTGTAACCCGATTATATCGCCGGCGTAGGCTTCTTCTAATAAAGCCCGATCTCCAGCTAAAAATGTGAGGGCGTCAGATATACGCACATCTTTGCCGATCCGAGTTTGGTGCATTTTCATGCCTTTTTCGTATTTACCAGACACGATTCGGCAAAATGCAATACGGTCTCGATGTTTAGGATCCATATTGGCTTGAATTTTAAACACAAATCCACTGAATTTATTTTGCTCAGAGGTTACAAGTCCATTATTAGACTCCCTGCCCTGGGGTTTGGGTGCCCATTCCACTAAGCCATCTAACATATGATCAACACCAAAGTTCCCCAGTGCTGTACCAAAATAAACGGGGGTCAGTTCACCATCTAAAAACTCTTGCATATCAAATTCATGTGAAGCACCTTTGACTAGCTCTAGCATTTCACGGATTTCTTCTGCATAACTACCAATGGCTTCGTCTAACATCGGATTATCGATGCCCTTTATAATTTTTTCTTCTTGAATGGTGTGTCCCATACCGGTTTGATACAGAATGGTTTCATCTCTGAGTAAATGGTAAACACCTTTAAATTCTTTGCCCATGCCGATGGGCCAAGTAATAGGTGCGCATTTTATTTTCATTACATCTTCGATTTCATCTAATAAGTCGATGGGATCACGAGTATCTCTATCTAACTTGTTGACGAAAGTCAGAATGGGGGTGTCACGTAATCGAGTGACTTCCATCAGCTTAATGGTTCGTGCTTCAACCCCTTTTGCGGCATCAATCACCATCAAGCAAGAATCCACAGCGGTCAATGTCCGATAAGTATCTTCAGAGAAATCTTCGTGCCCTGGTGTATCAAGTAGATTTACTAGGTGATCTTTATAGGGGAACTGCATCACGGAAGTGGTCACGGAAATACCGCGCTCCTTTTCCATCTCCATCCAATCAGACTTAGCGTGCTGACCTGACTTTTTACCTTTTACCGTTCCGGCTTTTTGTAGCGCATTCCCAAACAAAAGCACTTTTTCAGTGATCGTTGTTTTACCCGCATCCGGGTGAGAGATGATAGCAAAGGTCCTTCGCTTATTGATTTCATTGAGAAAATCTTGGTTTGCCATGTATAAATTCTTTTAGTTTGTACACGGATTTGTACACACTTTTGGAAGTACTCTCTTTTCAGTTCTTCGCTTGTCAAATCCGTCGTGTTAATCGTAATTGGTCGCTATTTTCGCTGATCTTGACTTTATAAACAATCAATGGTTATCTAATCGGTTACCATTTACTCTCAGCGTGCGCCAATGCTCAGTTGTAGCTGTTTGCAATCGTTGCTTCTTCAGCTCATGAACAACTGTGGCTAAACCACAAATTCCTTCGCTACCAAAAATCGATGATAGCTTGTTTAACAACGCCAATAATTGAGCAATTGCCGTTGATCGGTATTGCTGGATATTGTGGATTGAGAGGCTTCAAATATTTTTGCTCACCATCCAAGACTAATTGTTTAAAGGTTGCTTCTCTTGAATCATCAAGCCGCGCTACAACCAATGAACCAGATGAGTAAGGAGCATCAGGATCTACAACTATAACAGCACCTTCTGGTATTGATTTTTTGCCGCTTGGATTTTCCATACTGTCGCCTTTTACGCGAAGCGCGAAACAACCTTCATGTGCTTTCCCAGTGACTTCACGCCACTCCTCTGCATCTTCAAAGGCAAATCCCTCCGCTATTTCAGTCCAATCCCCAGCCTGAACCCAATTAATAAGAGGAATACTCCCTTTAATGTCAGGCCCTACTTCTACATTACCGACCCCCAAGCCAATCTCGCCATCACCTGTGGCGAGCCAATGAGCATTCACGCGAAGCGCCTCCGCGATCTGCATGGTGTAACGAGACCTAGCCGATTTACCAGAGCAAATCTGGCTGATCGACTGCTGTTTGATACCAATGCGACGAGCCAACTCAGACTGAGTCACCCCAGTAAGCTGCAAGGCATGGTTTAGTCGTTCGGATAAAGTTTTCATAAGCCCGTATTCTACAAATAAAACTGTAGCCTTTCAACAATTTTAACTGTTGACTTACCTACAGTTTAAACTGTAACATTCAATCTTGTAACAGTTATTATTGTAACAGGAGACGGTATGGAAGTGTTCAACACGACACAAAAACATCTCCGCCGTGCCATTGACTTGGTCGGCGGGCAATCAGCATTAGCACGAGCCATCAACTCAAAACAGCAAAACGTCTGGTTTTGGTTGAATAAATCAGGGCGTGTTCCCGCTGAATTCGTTTTACCCATCGAACAAGCTACGCAAGGACAGGTAACCCGATCTCAGTTAAGACCGGACATCTACCCCGAATGCCCAAGCGAGCTGAAAGCCAGTAACCAGTAGGATTAAGGGCAAGTAATGGTCAGCATTTTACGTAAACACAAAAGCGAGTACCTCCATGCGTGATTATGGCAAGGTCTATACCCGCTTTTGGCTAAAGCAAAATGTTTTATCCTGGAGTGACTCAGCGAAGTTGCTAGGACTGTATTTGCTTACATGCCCGCATTGTAATTTGCTTGGCTGCTTTCGACTGCCGATTGGTTACGTTGCTTCTGACTTGAACTGGGATGAGCAACAGGTTGCCAAGGCTCTAAATGAGTTAGAACAAGATCAGTTCCTGATTCGTTGCGAGGGATCTGGTTGGACTTTGATTCGAAGCTTTCTGAAGCACAACCCAATCGAAAACCCAAACCAAGGTAAGGCAGCCTTTCGGTTGCTTAAAGATGTACCTGCCGACTTCGTTGGTATGGCATCGCTTTTGAAATCTCTCGCCGCTTTTCAAGCTCGGCTTCCAGAAGAATTTTCATCATTGTTTATGCCTGATGGCAACCCGGTAAGGGACTCTCAACGGTCGGATGACTCTGAGAGAAGCAATAAGCCAACAGTTAAAACTGTTAACCAGATACAGTTCGAAGACTTCTGGGATGTACAAATACGCAAAGAAAAAAAAGCGAAAGCCAAAGAAGAATGGCTGCGCATGGGCCTCAATGAAGATCATGAACTCGCCTTGGAAGTCCTAACACGCTGGAAAGAGCAACGAGACAACCGATTGCAGTATCAAGATCGGACTAAGACCCCTATGCCACATAACTGGCTTTTAAACCGGCAATGGGAAGACGAGTACGTTCGCATTGATGAAGTACAGCAATCATCGACGAGCCTAAAGGGCAGCAATCACCAATTGAATATTGAAGAAAGCAATCGTCGCATCGCTGAAAGCTGGGCCGGACCAGGTATTCGGGAGGTTCGTTCAAGTGCAGGAGGTTGATAAACGCGAGTTTGCTGAAGTTTGGGGAGCCGCTTGGGCCATGTATGGCAAAAGCGTATCACCGCAATTGCTATCCATCGCATTTGAAGCCCTTCGTGCTTATAGCATTGAAGAAGTGCGAATCGGTCTGACTCGGCATATTCAATCACCGGATACTGGGCAATTTTTTCCAAAGCCCGCTGACGTCATCAAGCATATCGATGGCAACTCGGGTTCAAGAGCCATGGTTGCTTGGAACAAAGTTGACAAGGCTGTTCGTCAGGTTGGCGCTTGGACATCCGTGATGTTTGACGATGCACTTATCCACCGCGTGATTTCAGACATGGGGGGATGGGTTGAACTCTGCAAAGTTGATGACAGGGAATACCCCTTTAAGCAAAAAGAGTTTTTAACACGCTACCAGGCTTACTTGCTGCGGGACGAAGTGGGTGAATACCCAAGGCTATTACAGGGTATTGCAGACCATCAGAACCAGCAAAAAGGATTTGATATGCAAGCGCCTGTTGCCGTGGGTGACTGGTCAAAAGCGGCACAAGTTTACACGAGAGGCATCGCCAATTTTAGCGCAGTGCCTTTGAAAAGAATAAGCCCGAAAGCCATTCAGGCGCTTCTCGGAAATCAATTAGAGGACAAAAATGAAAACGATTAAAGCAAAAACCGTTGCCCTAGTGATAGCCATGTCCGCAAGCACTTCAGTCTATGCGTTTCCGGGCTATCAGTGGGAAAAAGCAGCACAAAGTGTTGGTATTGATCCAGTCATGCTCTACGCCGTTGCCTTGGCTGAGTCAGCCTCACATCGAGGTCTTAACATGACCAGTCCATGGCCATACGCAATTCGCAATGGTTCAAACGCAACCTACGCCAAATCTAAGACAGAAGCGGAGCAACTGTTAAACCAGGCACTTCAAGAGAGTGAAAAATACCAGCTCGATATTGGCCTTATGCAAATCAATTTGCATTGGCATGGGCATCGAGTGAGCTCAGCAGCTGAACTGCTAGACCCCATCACCAACCTTACTGTCGGCTCCAGTATTTTGGCCGAAGCAATCAAGTCTTCACCAAACGATTTAGAGCTTGGCATAGGCCGCTATCACAGTTGGAACGAAGAGCGTGCACGCTGGTATGGGCAAAGAGTGCTTTCTATCTATCGCAATATTTTACATGAACTGGAGGTCCGTCAATGACAACCAATCAACAAGACTTCTATCAATTAAATTTGGCGTACCTACACGCAGCACGTGAATTAGCGCGAATTGATCCGCAAGAGGCGGTCTTGCGCTTTGGACTTACACGCGACGTGGTGGATGCACTGATTAATGCCGGTGTTGACGACCTGCAACGAGTGGCGACCTCATCATTCATGCTGTTTCAACCAAGGGGTAACCAAAGCCAACTGATTGAGATGGTGAAGAGCAAAGGCACAGGTATCCCAAGAATCGCTTATTTATTATCAACCCTAAACAACAAGGGGGATGCATGATTGATAACCTGTCCAAAAGTGAGCTGTTTACCCGAGCCTCGCTGCTTATTAAGTACGGATTTCGAACGACCATTATCGCCCTCGATACAGGTTTGCCAATCCACATTATCAGAAGACTGCACAAAGAAGTGACTGGCAAGTCACCTTGTCCTGGTCAATTGCCAGAATCTGATGCCATCGTTAAAAGCAGAAGAGCCCTAGTTGAAGGCTCCCTGCTGATGGCGCTTTATGTCAATATTGGTGGTGATAATGTCTACAAGCAATTAAATATCGATGCTTTGATGAAGGCTTACGATGCGTACTTGGTTGCAAGAGAAGAGGCAGACCTTCCAGCTGAGATCCCCTGGAAAAAACTGACCATCAATGAAGGTTGGGTTCTAGCTCGTGATTTAAGATCACAGCTTGCATCCTTACACCGGTGTCGATGCGGTAGTCTGTATTTGACGGTATCTCAACAGCGCATTCAGCTTAAATGTCCTGTGTGCGAGATTATGGCCGAGCAAACCACTAGAGCACTTTTTGAGAACTAACATGCTGATGCATGATTTGATTGTGCACCGCCCGTGCACTTTGAGAGTACTAAGATGATAAAATTACTTAAATCTTTACCAGCACGCTGCTGGTTTATATCACTGGGGCTTTTTCTGGCGACTTTGGCTGCGGCTCATTTTTTTCCCTCAGAAATATTAACGGCATCTGCCAAGTTAGCGGCTTTGCCATTTCTGATTTGCACCGTCGTTTTTTTCAGCTACTTGGGATTCAAAGCGACCTGTAATCCCATCGGACTTATAGCCATCATCACTATGCTTGTAGCAATCGCATATTGGCAAGCGAGTTGGACAATTTTATGTGTCGGTTTAGCCTTCTTAGGCTTAAGCGGACTAATCCATTTATTTCAAAGACAACTGAAAGATACCGGTCGAGAACTAAGCCTGAGCGAAAAAAAATATTGGTACTGGGTAAACGAATTTGCAGATGGTCGCTCATCTATCCTCCCTAAAAAAACAAGGTCATAGTAAATTGACTGCTTTTTTACTTATACTCAAAAAATTGATTGGCACTTTCGTACTACGAATGAAAAATGCCATTTCCATCAATGAATACGGATCAACTCAAGTTCGTTACCCAGCACAACAGGACAGTTCTTTGACATCCTTGTTAAAGGTTTGGGCGCAGAGCTTCAAACCCTCCACCATAGTCAGGTAAGGGAAAAGCTGGTCGGCTAATTCCGTCACCGTCATACGGTTGCGGATCGCCAGCGCCGCACTCTGGATCAGTTCTCCACCTTCATGCGCCAGAATCTGCGCCCCGATCAGGCGGCCAGTGGCTTTTTCCGTCACCAATTTGATAAAACCATCGGTCTCGAAATTCGCCAGTGCGCGCGGCACGTTCTCCATCTCCAATACACGACTGTCGGTTTCAATGTCTTGTGCGTTGGCTTGCTCTTCCGTGAGCCCAACAGTTGCCACCTGGGGATCGGTAAAAATCACTGCTGGCATGGTGGATAGATCCAGTTTGGCGTATCCGCCCGTCATGTTGATGCCGGAACGGCTACCGGCGGCCGCGGCGACATAGACGAATTGCGGCATGTTGCAGCAGTCTCCGGCGGCGTAAATACCGGGAACATTCGTTTCCATGCGTTCATTAACAACGATTTCGCCCTTTTTGTTGGTCGTAATACCCACCGCGCCCAGATTGAGTTGGCAAGTATTGGCGTGTCGCCCGGTGCTTACCAGCAAACGATCGCAGCGTAGATCGCCCGCGTTAGTTTCCAATGTAAATTGGCTTCCATCGTGGGTCACCTTGGTAGCTTGCGTACTGTTTAATACTCGAATGCCTTCTTTTTCAAAACATCCGGTGAGTTTTTCACCGAGCAAGGGATCTTCCCGATAAAGCAATGTATGTCTTGCTAATATGGTGACTTCACTGCCTAAACGGCGATAAGCCTGGGCAATTTCCAGCGCTACAACCGACGAACCAATCACGACCAGGTGCTGCGGCAATTCCTGAGCAAACAGCGCTTCGGTAGAGGTCCAATAAGGTGTTTCAGTTAAACCATCAATAGGAGGAATGGTTGGCGTGGAGCCGGTAGCGATCAGGATTTTATCGGCGTGAACTGCCTGCTCGGTTCCATCATTTTTTCTGACTATCAGGGTGTTGGCATTTTTAAATTGCGCCCAACCTTTAAGTAAACTAAGCGCAGGATTTGTCTCCAGAATATTCTGGTACTTTGCCGCGCGCAGCTCTTCGACCCGAGCGGTCTGCTGCTGAGTCAACAAGGCTCGACTCAATTGGGGCGCATGATTTTCCAGTCCGGTAAAGGGATTATTGCGTTGCTGCTGAGCCAATTGAGCGGCGCGGATTAGAATTTTTGAGGGTACGCAGCCGACATTCACGCAACAGCCGCCAATCACATCGGCTCCCTCAATAAGAGTGACCTTGGCACCACCTTCAGCGGCTTTAATAGCGCAGGCAAAAGCGCCGGAACCCGTACCGATAATCGCCACGTGTTGAGTTTGGTTGCTTTCAGTGTTGCTTGCATTTTCGTTGTCACAGCAGTCGTTCGGTGAAGTAATTTCTTTTGCAGTGCCAGTGGATTCTTTTGCGATATAACCGAGAGCTTCTATTGCTCCAATGAGAACGGTTACGCTGACCCCACCGTTCGTGGTGATCGTTGCTCTGGCGTTTTCATAAGATATTTCAACCTTATTAACGCCTTCGATCGCATCGAGTGCTTCTTTAACGTGGGCGACGCAACTTGGACAGGTCATCCCTTCTATCGATAGTAAGATCATTCGTTTTCCTCAAATAGTAGTCAGGCATTGCGTCGTGTTAAACAGCACAGCTGTCATCATCACAGCGTTTATTCGCCGGTGAAAAAATATCCCAAAGCGATACGGCAACCATCAGGCCTAATGCTGAATAGGTGACATAGCTGCTCCAGCCGTACTGGAAAAACGGATAGAGCGATAACAGCAATAAAATGGGGCCGGCCACACCCAGCGCACTACGGTGCCATTGCCGGTGGCTGAACCAGCCAAGTCCGTTGAGTACCAAGGCAATCCAGGCAAACAGGGGTAATAGCGTGCTAACAAACAGACCTTCCCATTGGCTGAGAAAACCCAGTCCTACCGCAGCGCCCAGACTGGCAATGGCCGGGAAACACATGGCGCATCCCATAGCAGAAACCAGCGCGCCCAATGAGCTAATCTTATCGCCGAACCGGGTCAGTAACCGTATTAGCATTTCTATGCTTTACTCCTTGAGCGTTGACGGATAACCCGCGTTAGTGGTGGCTTCGGTCAGTGCTTTTACCGTGGTTTTTTCGTCGTCGAAGGTGACCACCGCCAGTTTGGTCTTAAAGGTCACTTCGGCTTTACTGACGCCATCGACTTTTTGTAAGGCTTTTTCCACGGTAAAGGGACAGGTCACACAGTTCATGGTTGGGACTTCCAAAGTAACTGTTTTCGGGGCAGCTAAAGCGTTCAGGCTGGTCAGTACGAACAGGGACATTAGGGCGAGTGTTTTCATAATTTTCTCCAAGAGCAAGCCATAAAGATTTAATCAAAATAAAAGGTTAGAAATCGTCATCAGGCGAACCAGACAATCCAATAATTACTGGTGACTAAAACCAACGCAGTCAGTGCCGTTAACCAAAAGATCACCTGCCGACGTTTTCGCACTTGAGGAACTGCACAGGCGGTGCCTGGCTCACAGTCCTCGACGGGGCGATAGACCTTCCAGCCTGCGAAGCCAAATAAGGCTAAAACCAGCAGGATAAAAATGGGACGATAAGGTTCTAACAAGGTTAAATTACCAATCCAGGAGCCACTCACGCCTAGCAGCAACAAGACGAAAGGACCAGCGCAGCAAAGACCAGCGCCAATAGCGGCAATAACACCGCCGATGATTGGAAAGTTGGGATTACTTTTTGACATAACTCACTCTACTTATCGTACTTTAGTAAAACAAGCTTAAACCCCGTACCCAACTACGGAGTCAAGATAAAATTTGACTCATTATTAATCTTCAGGAAGTAGGGGTTCTAGGGATTTTCCCCTCTAAAGTAACATAAATCGCCACAACCCTCGCAGTTAATGGCTTGTGGAGCTGGGTTACCTTTCATTTTAGACTTCATTTTCAACAATAGGCCTAGTTATTTCCT
>NZ_BAAGTF010000014.1:0-139657 GCF_054782055.1 Aliiglaciecola aliphaticivorans | reverse complement strand
TTGTTTATAAATGTTGGAATACAAGAACTCCCTATGATGAGTCAAAGTATTTAAAAGCGCTGAAAGAGAGAAATTCTCCGCTATTGGCAACATAAAACACTTGTTGAATGACTCAGGGCGTGATGCGGACATTGATAAAACCTGTATTATCGCAACTTCGAGAAAATCTATCGGTGGCACCTTCAAGCCCAATCATTTAACTTTTAGGCCAAATTTATGAATAGCATCATTCTGTCTAAGCATTTATTCAAAAAGGCTATAGAAGCCTACTCACCAAGCGATGTATTTTCTCATGGTATTACAGTATCCCTACTTCAAGATGCTGCCGAAATGTTGATTTGGCACATTGCAAAATACCGTAATATTGACATAAAGCCTAAAGATGGTTTCGTATCTCTAATTAATAATATTGACAGTCAACATGGCGGGGTTGATTTAAAACCTCAAATATTTGAGCTAAACAGCGCAAGAGTGAATTTTAAGCATTATGGTAACATTCCGTCCAACGTTGACGTTCCCAAATACATAGAGAGTTGCAAACAGTTTTTAATACTTAACTCTCACAAAATTGGTGTGGATTTTCAGACTATTTCATCAGCAGATGGTGTAGTTAATGAGAAAATTAGAGGTTGTCTCAAGTTATCAGAAAAACATCTTGAAAAAGAACATTATGACAAGGCTCTTACACAGAGTAGCATTGCTTTCCAAGAGCTTGAGCGTATTGCTTCTAATAAAGTAGGTATAGGTAGTTTGTCATTGGATGACATCAGATATTCGCATGATATTTGGCCTATCGACACTAGAGATTCAGCACGAGATTTTACTCATAAAATTGCAAATCTTTTCGAAAAAGTTGCAGAGAGGTTTTCTTTGGCACAATTTGGTTATTCTCTTGAACATGTTTTATCTATCAAAAGTATGTGTGTTCAAGTAAACATCTCAGAGAGTGGTAATATCCTTGGCACCGTTTCTTCCAATAATACTAGAGAAGAACCTGACGCAATTCGATATATAAATGAGTTTGTAATAGAGGCATCAAGAAAAATATAGAAGGTATTAAACCACTTTGCCTGTATAGAAATGCTCGTTTAACCTTGATCATTCGAAACAGCTCGAACGTCCGCAAATGGCACGGAGCCGTCTGTAAGTTTTGGTCAAGCTCTTCATATAGAAAGTGTAAGGTTGAGCTCAGACTAATTCAATTATAGCTGTTAACACCAAGCGATTCTGTCGTACTTTAATTACCACGCGATTCTGTCGTAGTCACTAATTACCAAGGGAATTTGACGGTTATCTTTTAACCGTGTTTCTTCTGTGTTTTTACATGGGAGAGACGCTAAGGATGATCATGTTAAATTCCAAAGCTCAACTTACTGTTGATGTCATTGCCAAAGTGGCTGAAAATAAAATTACTATTGATAATGCAACCAAACTCCTGAATAAATCTAGACGCACTGTCGAACGTTATTTGCAGAGATATCGTGAAATGGGTATTCGTTTTGTTGTACATGGCAATACGGGTAATGCGCCAGTCAATAAAACGCCTGATTCATTAAAACGCGTGGTTCAATCACTAATTCGCGACAAGTATTACGATGTGAACTTGCTTCACCTTGGAGAGTTATTGCTGGCCAATGAACACATCACCGTAAAGCGTGAGACCCTGCGTAAATGGGCACATGACATTCACCATGTAAAACGGGCTAAACGCAGACGTGGACGCGTTCACAAGCGCAGGGAGCGTATGGAAACCACTGGTTTAATGATGCAAATGGATGGCAGCACACATCGTTGGTTCGGCACAAAGAAGTCATGCCTTATTGCTATGATTGATGATGCCAGCAGCGAGCTTTATGCCGAGTTTTTTCCTTCTGAAATGACGGCAGGCTGCTTGAAAGTGCTACGTTCAGTCATTGAGAATCGTGGTGTATTTAAAACACTCTACGTAGATCGTGCAGGAATCTTCGGCGGTCCTAAACGCTGTAACTTCTCGCAGATGCAACGGGCTTGCGAAGAGTTGGGTATAGAAATCATCTTCGCGAGTTCTCCTCAAGGTAAAGGGCGTATAGAGCGTGCCTTTGATACCCTTCAGGATAGACTGATACCCGAGCTGCGGCTGAACAACATCAGTGATATGTCTGGTGCAACCAGCTATCTGCAACACGTGTTTATCCCGCAGTTCTGGCACAAGCAACTCACCGTTGAATCCAAGGGTAACGAGTCGAGCTTTACGCCCTTATCTCCTCATATTAATCTTGATGATATTTGCATAGCGAAGGAATACCGTAAGATCCGTAATGATCATACCTTCAGCTACGGCAATACGTTTTACTTTATTGATTCCCCCATTAAGCACTCAATCGCCCATCAGAAGATTGAGATACGAAAAGGGAAAGGTAAACAGTTTGACGCCTTCTTCGCTGGTCGAAAATTGCAGGTATCGGAGGTCACTGAGCCAACAAAGGCATCGTTAGAAGATATTGAAATCCAGAAAAAACTGGATGTACTGGCGTTGGCAGACAAACTGGGTAATGTGGCTGAAGCATCACGCCTCAGTGGTGTATCGCGTGAAACTATTTACCAACATCGAAAGCTAATTCAGAAAGGCGGTATTGACGCACTGAAACGCCAAAAAACGCCAAACCTGCATCACAAAAACCGCACTGAAAAGGCCATTGAACAAATCGTTATTGAGTTCTCTCTGGCAAATCCACACTTCGGTCAGCAACAAGTGTCGAGACTACTAAAATCTGAGAAAAACGTCACGATACACGGGAGCGGTGTTCGGAATATCTGGCTGAGGGAAAAGATGAATACTACTGAGCTTCGATTGAGAAAATCTCAGTTCAAAAAACAAACGGCCTGATGGCCGTTTGGACTATTAAACATCAAGCTCCATTACAACACCGTCTTCCTCATCTTCTTCAGTCACAATAAAACCAAACTGTGAATAGAATTTGCGCATTGCATGATGACCGGGCATATAGAGTATGGTGATTTTTTTACACTCTGGAATTGCTTTCATTTCATTAATTACCAGTTCTGTAGCGATTTTGCCAATACCTTGACCTTGATAGTTAACATCAACCATGAACTGAGCAATATAAAACTCATCTGGTAGTCCCTCTTCAAGCTCCTGATAATATTGCATAAAACCGACTACTTTATCGTCAAGATATATTGCTCGATTAACGTAATGGGGGTAAAAACTGGACTCAGCAATAGACTCTGAATTTAAAGCTACGTAATCTTCTTGCTCTTTAGTAATCTCTAAATGAATCACATCAAGCCAATTGTCTTTCGTAACTTCACGCAAACTTACATTCATAAAATTCCCTTTTATTTCTAGATTAGGAGTGCTTATATCTGGGTGAAATGAAAAAAAACAATACGTTACTTGAGGAGATTCGATTACTGCGTGCTATAGTGTTTACGTCAAAATCGCTTGGTACTTTTGCCGTCAAGTTCCCTTGGTAATCACACTAATTCAATTATAGCGAGCTCTTGGGTTTTGCACGCTAGAGCTGCCTTAAACTGATTAGAACGGATTATTTCATATGAATAATTTAGTCTTTTAATCTTTAATTAAATAATCACACTTAGCCAGCTCTGGTGCTAAAGGTTCTGGGTAAATTGCAGTTTTGAATCCCATAGATTCATATAATTTTTTAGCCACTTTATTGTGCGGCCATACAAACAATGAGAAGCCGCTAGTTGCTACTAACTCAGCTCCTAGAGTCATCATATAAATAACGAGCTGTCTTCCAATTCCACTCCCTCGCATCTGAGGATTAACAATTAAGCGCGCTAAATGACATCGCCCCATTCGCTCGTAACATTGTCCAAAAGCAAGTAGGTTGTTTTTGTCATCAATTAACTTATAACTCAATCCATGCTCTAACTTAGTTTCTTTGACTAAACTGTGGGAGCTAATCGGGAAAGACATATTAGGTCCTCCCCAATCACGAACCTCATCAAGACTTTTAAACCAGTCGCAAAGGTTGGCGACATCCCTTTCAGTTGCCGCGACTAAGCTTAACGGTAAAGTGTTCTTATCCATTTTTCTTCATTGATAAACGCCCAACTCCAATCTTTCCATTTTTCATCTAACCCAGCATCTATAACATCTTCAACGGGCAACCCATTTATTTTCAATTGTTTAACTTGCGCAGAAGTTTGTTTAATCATATCCACAAACGCTTGCAACTGCGCCTTATTGCCTAATGGACCGTGCCCTGGAATAATTTTTGTGTCGTCATTAATCATGCTAATAAGCTTCTCAACACCCGCAATATATCCCTTTACTGAGCCGCCGCTATCAATATCGATATAAGGAAAAAGACCATTAAAAAATAGGTCTCCGGTGTGCAAAATATTGGCTTTTTCAAACATAACCACACTATCGCCATCGGTGTGGGCATTGGATAAATGCATCACTTTGAGCGTGTCACCGTTAAAATGAAAGGTAACGCCTTGGGAATAAGTGACGACTGGCAATTCAGAATGTTTATGTTCTTCTTTGTCTAGAAGTCTTATACGCACATTATCGTGAGCAAAAATGGTGGCATCTTTCACTTCTTTCATATACGCATTAGAACCAGTGTGATCCCCATGATAGTGAGTATTGATCACATATCTTAATTTGTCTTTAAGAATGGAATCTAGGGCTGCTGAGATTTTCTCTGCCATGGGCTCGTATTGGTCATCTATAATAAGCAGTCCGTCATCGCCCGCTGATACGCCAATATTTCCCCCCATCCCCGTAAGCATATAAACAGAACCGCCCAAATTTTCAGATTTCATGGTAACGTCCTCAGGACTATTTTGAGCATAGCCAGAGGTAGTGAAAAATCCAGTTAAGAGAAACATCAATAAAAGAACGTGTTTACGCATTTTTCTATCCTTTTTGTTTAGTCAGTTTTGAATATTAAGATACCAAGTTTTCGTTAGTATTTAACGACAATTGAACCCAATTTGCTTAGAAGTTTAGACTTCATGGATGTTAAACTAGTACTTTCTCAATTTGCTAATGACATAATTACTTAGAGTGGCGCTAGAATGAATAAATTGCAAAATAAGTTAACCTTTTTATCTATTGTTTTAGGTTTATTAGGAGCTTTGTATGTCAACTTTTATGTTCCAGCCACTTGGGTCGAATCAAGAATTCAATACCAAACCTACCAAACCGAGCAAGGGCAATGGGCGTACGTAAAGCAAGGTAGTGAACAAATTATTAGCGCGGTTACCCCTTACGAGCAATCACCACTGGCCCAACATAAACTAGATTTACTTACCACAGAGCCAGAGATGAAAGAACAGTGGGTGGTGATCTCGGAAGTGGGTCAAAACCCTATTTTACTTAGAGCAGATTATCACTTTAAAGTGTGGTCTTTATTACCAGCATTCATTGCAATTGCCTTGTGTTTAATAAGTCGAGAACCTTTACTCGCCTTGTTTAGCGGAATAGTAGTAGGGGCATTTATGCTAGGTAAGTTTGATATAAGCCAAGACGTGTTGATACCGAATATGGCTACCACAGACGCTGCGTCCATCCTAATATTGTATTTATGGTTGCTGGGCGGTCTGATGGGAATTTGGTCCAAAACCGGGGCGGCTCAAGCATTTGCAGAAATGATGAGCCAGCGTTTTGTGACAGGTCCGCGCTCAGCGAAGCTAGTTACCTGGATGTTAGGAGTGTTATTTTTCCAAGGCGGCACCATGAGCACCGTATTAGTGGGTACAACCGTCAAACCTATGGCAGATAAAGCCAATGTAAGCCATGAGGAACTGAGTTACGTAGTTGACTCAACCGCTTCGCCTATCGCTGCAGTACTCGCCTTTAATGCTTGGCCAGCTTATATTCAGGCTTTCATATTTGTACCTGGCGTCGCCTTTTTAGCCACGGAAAGCGACCGAATTTCGTTCTTCTTTTCCAGTATCCCATTCAGTTTCTATGGTATTTTTGCGGTAATTGGTACCCTCCTTCTTAGTTTAGAGTTTACTGTATTCTCTGGAAAGCCAATTCGTAAAGCCATTTCTAGAGCTCGATTAACAGGCCAGCTAGATGCCCCTGACGCCTCCCCCATTAGTGCCAAAGAGCTGCAAGAAACGAGTGTTCCTGAAGGGTATAGCCCTCACTGGATAGAATTTGTTTTTCCGTTAATCAGCCTAATCGGAATTGCCGTGGTGACATTCATAATAACGGGGACGCCTCAGATTCATTGGGCATTTGGTGGAGCGCTATTAATCGCAGTGCTGATTGCCATAGTCAAAGGTATGCAAATTCGAGAAATGCTTAATGGCCTAGGCATAGGGTGGAAAGGGGTAGTTGTTGCTTCGGTCATTTTGATGTTGGCGATAACCATAGGCACTATCAGTAAACAACTTGGTGGCGGAATATATTTAGTGGACTTATTAGGCGAACAAATGCCTTTCTGGATCCTGCCAGTGGTTCTACAATTACTCACTATGCTCATTGCTTTTTCCACAGGAACCAGTTGGGGAACCTTTGCCATTGCTTTTCCCTTAGCCATGCCTTTGGTTTGGGACATTTCTCAAAATGAAATGTTAGCTAACCCGGAAGTGTTCATGATGATTTGCTTTGCTGCAGTGCTCAATGGCAGTGTCTATGGCGACCAATGTTCACCAATATCTGATACCACCATTCTTAGTTCGATGACAACGGGATGTGATTTAATGGATCATGTAAAAACGCAAATAGTGCCAGCCACATTCGCCGCCACAATCGCAGCGGTTTTATGGACGTTATGCGCACTGTTTATGAGTTAATCCTAGGCACCCAATCCAGTCTAAAGGTTGGGTGCGCTTCCATCGACTCACTTTACTCTTCCAAGAATCTAAAGCGCGGAACGGATTGTCCATCAATCACCACCTCTTCGGTAAACATCTCCAACGGCCTCACCCACAAGCCACCATCACCATACAGAGGACGATATACTACTAATTCGGATTCATCTTCAGAATGTTTCGCCACTCCAATCACGTCGTAATCATTACCCTTATAATGACGATACTTACCTGTTTTTAGCATACTTATCCTTCTTCGGTTAATTGAGATGTGCTTGCCGCTTTGATTCGCCAAACTTGCCACGACAGCAAAATTATCTGACAGCAAATAATAATAAAGCTAGTTAACATAAGTCCTTGCCAGCCCAATGCGAAAAGCAATGCTCCCGCCCCTAACGAAGCAAGTCCTTGGGCACTAAATACCGCAAATTCATTGACACTCTGAACTTGGAATTTTTGGTTAGCTGTATGCGATTGTGGCAACAATACTGTCCCACCTAAAAACAAGAAGTTCCAACCGATACCCAGTAAAATTAATGCGCTCCAATAATTGATCAAATGGCTATCGATGGAACCTGCGATGATAGTCAACAAATAGATGAACAAACCGGCCCAAATTACTCGATATACGCCAAGCTTAGCAATTAATACCCCACTAAATATTGATGGTAAATACATGGCTAATATATGACTTTGGATCACCCACTTTGCCTGCTCTAAACTATGATGGGTATTCACATGCATGTGCACAGGTGTGGCCGTCATAATAAAGCTCATTAACGCATAACCCACAACAGATGCAGAAACAGCGATGATAAATGAGGGTTTGCATAACACATCGCTAATATCCACTTTTTGCCGTTGCGCCTTAGGGATAGGTTTGTGGGTCTCGGTAAATAAACAGAACAATCCAAAACAGAGCAAACAAAGCACGCCCATTAATACAAATGATCCAACATAGGCGATGGGCAAGAGTTGATTGCCGAAGGTAGCCAGTTCCGGACCTATGATGGCTGCAGCTAAGCCCCCAAGTAACACAGTTGATGCGGCTTTAGGGGCGCGTTCAAGATCCACAGACTCCATGGCCGCAAAACGAATTTGCTGGAATCCCGAAATCGCTACCCCGAGTAAAAATGTAGCCAATAAAAACAGCTTGAAATGCGCAATGTAAATACTTAATGCAGCGAGCAAGCAAGCGAAACAGGCAAGCAGAGCAACAGTCAAGAAAACCAATTTACGACCCAGTTTGCCCATAGCTCGAGTAACGGGTAACACCCCAGCAGCGGTTCCAATAATCATCATAGCCACAGGCAGAGTGGCAAGCCCTTGGGAAGGAGCGAGCTTAGTGCCAACAAGGCCACCAACCATAACCATCATCGCCCCGGCACTCATGGCAAAGGCGAGTATTAAGGTCAAAATCCAGACATTACGAGGCAGGGAAAACAAGGAGGCAATTACCCAATAAAATAAAATAAGCTATTCAAAATAACATAGCTTGGCAAAAAACGGTTAAACAAAATTACTAAACAATTCTCCAACGAGATTTATGGGAGCACATTATCAAAAGGCAAATCCATTTGCTGAAATTTACTTTTTGCCGGTAACCCCACATGTAAGCCCACTAAGCGAATACCCCGCTCTGTTTTGCGATCAAATGCTTCATCAAGTAACTCAACAAAGTAATTTTTATCCAGTTCAGCACACCTATGCTCTACGGTGGTTTGCTGAAAATCACTAAATTTCAGTTTCACACCCTGGGTTTGGATTTTGCAATCGCTTCTGGCGGATTCTAATCGTTCTTGCAGTTTTGGATAGAGAGTTTCCAATACTTGTAAACACTGTTCTTTGGTTTGAATATCTTCATGTAAGGTGCGCTCAACGCCAACAGACTTGCGCTCCCTAGAAAGGCTTAAGTCGCGATCATCGATACCATTGCTACGCTTCCAAATTATCGGGCCAAATTTGCCAAAGCCCTTAATGAGTTGCTCTATGGGATAAGTGCGAACATCATTACAGGTATATAATCCTAAATTGTGTAACTTCTGCACTGTGACTTTGCCTACCCCGGGGATTTTCCCAAGTGGCAAGGTTTTAACAAAGTCATCAAGTGTCTCAGGAGTGATCACACAAATGCCATTTGGTTTGTTTTCATCGCTCGCAATTTTGGCCACAAACTTGATAGGCGCAACGCCAGCAGAGGCAGTTAGTCCTGTTTCATTTTCAATAGCGGCACGAATATCTTGTGCAATTAAAGTCGCACTGCCGGAGAATAGAGTTGAGTCAGATACATCTAAATAAGCTTCATCCAAAGACAAAGGTTCAATTTTATCGGTATATCGTTGGAAAATAGCGCGTATCTGTTTTGATATTTTAGCATAAAGCTCCATTCGTCCCGGCACCATAACGAGATTAGGACAAAGTTTGAGGGCGTGAGCAGTGGCCATCGCCGAACGTATGCCAAATTTTCTCGCGGGATAATTACAGGTGGAAATGACGCCACGCTTATCGGAACGGCCGCCGATAGCGATAGGAACATTTTTCAGCGCAGGATTGTCACGCATCTCTACCGCCGCATAAAAGCAATCCATATCGATATGAATAATTTTGCGCATTTTCTCGACCAAAACCAAAAACTGTTTTTTTATACAGTATTGGTAATTTCAGGTCAAGCTATTTGAATGCAGGAAGCCCTGGGAGTAGTGATTTCATCTGAGCATAAATAGATTTAGCAATTTTCTTAAAACCCGATTCAGTCGGATGAATTTCATTTAACCAATCGATTTTATTTCCCGGTCGCAAAATTCCCTGAGTATCCACAACCAGTAATTTATTTAAATGTTCAGGTCTACTGGCCAAAGCCTGAAGCCGGGTCTTGAGGGTCCCTAGAAGAATTTCAACTATAGGTAGATGTAGATCTAACGGGATGTTTTTTTCGATTAAATAAGGATAAATCCATGGTTTGGTTTTTATTAACCCCCAAAAAAATTCAGCGCCATCTTTACTCGGTTTAGCAATATCGTAAGTATGCGTGATAATAGTTGCATCGGGATTATATTCATCTCGCAAATCAATGAGTTGATCAAACGCTAATATGATTGCATCCATTTTACGATTAAAACGTTCCGCATGAATACACTCTTGAGCAGTGAAGCCTTCTTGGTATTGATTTAATATCATAGGCATATCACGTTTACCGACAATATCATTCCCGCCTCCAGAGAAAAGAATCAGTTTCACGTACTTAGCAGTTTGCTCCATCACTGAGGCTAAATCGGCCTTCTGCTGACCAGACATCATATTAACCGCCTCGTCACCATTACTAGCCAACCGCAGCAAATTCACTTTATCCGTCCTAGAAACCACATTTTCAATGTGATGGATAACGTTTATATCACCACCAAATGCGACCCACTTCTTGGGATAGGCAAACCAGGAATCACCTTCGGTAATAATACCGATTCTATCAGGGTGCTTTTTACAGATATGTAAAAAGTCGGTACGTAGACTTGTAACACCGGTATGGGCAGCGATGCGGCGACGGCGTTCGATAGGAGTTTCATTTGGCATTTTTCTTTCCCTGCTTACCTTTTTATTAAGTGTAGTAAAGGTAATTTATTTTGCAGCAGTTTATGAAAAACTTTCGATCGCTAGTGTAATATTCAGCAAAAGCAGTTAAATAAGAGGGCAAATCAGTGGAAGGAACAAGGCTGCAAAAACAGTACAACCTTGTTGGCTTAAGTCGGCAATAGAGACTATAGAATTTGGTTTTCTTTCCACTCAGCAAGTTTTTTCTGGCGCAGCTCTTCTTTTTCTAAACGTGCTTTTTTACGGTCGCAAGGCTCTGGACAGTCACAGGCTTTGGAAATACCTAAAGCACCTAATCCGCCACAACTACCAGCAATCGTTTTTTGTTGAAATATGTAACCTACAGCCATGGCTAGTACCACAACAAGAAAAAACACAAAGGCTAAAATAAACGTACTCACAATGTATCCTAGTTATTTCAATTTAATTTACTGCTCATTTGCAGCGTGAATATACTCGTCGAACTTACCTGTAGTATACGCTTTAAAGTCGCCATTTTCTCGTGTAATTAGCATCACATCTAAATTATGCTGTTCAGCAACTCGTAGCGCTTCTTCTTTACCTAACACATTTAGCGCCGTTGCCAGACCATCCGCAGTCATCGAAGAAGGATGCACCACTGTTACGGCAACTAAGTTATGTTGAATAGGGTAACCGGTTCGCGGATCAATTAAATGGGAGTAACGCATGCCATCTTGTTCGAAGTAATTACGATAATCTCCTGAACTGGCCACCGCATTATTACCAATAGTTAAAATAGTTTGCACAGCGCGCTCATTGTTAACTGGCTTTTCTACTGCTATGCGCCAGCCTTGGCCATTACTTTTTACCCCAGCTACGCGCATCTCACCGCCAATCTCCACAAGATAGTTACTATAGCCATAAGACTCCAATAACTCAGCAACTGCATCAACGCCATAGCCTTTTGCAATGGTTGATAAATCCACATACAAGTCTGGTTGTAGCTTGATCAAACTATTGCCTTTAATGATCAACTTATTTAAGCCAACTTTGCTTTTAACCGTATCAATGGTTTGTTGAGAGGGAATCTTATCCGGTCTCGCCTCTGGACCAAAGCCCCATAAATTGACCAATGGGCCTACGGTAACATCCAGCACCCCAAAACTCACCTCACCGAGCCGCTTTGCTTCCTTAACTACCTTGAGGGTTGCTGGTGACAGCTCAAAAGGTTCAGACGTTAGTTGCTGATTGAAACGCGATAATTCAGAATTTGGATCGTAGGTAGACATCAACTTATTAATATCCACCAGTAAATTATCGATTTTTTGTTGTAACTCCTCTGGTGCCATCCGGCTTGCAGATAACACTTTCACGTTATAACTGGTGCCCATAGTAGCTCCAGACAAATGAATCTCTCCGGAGTTTTCAGGTGACTTCCAAACAAGGAATACGACCGCTACAACACACAACAGTAGACCAAGGGATTTTAATTTGTTCATTTAAAACGCCATTTACATATTTTGATAGGTCATAAAAAAAAGGGGCATATCAATGCCCCTCTCTACAAATTTCCATTTAAAAATTAGCCACCGAAGTCATCTAACATGATGTTTTCGTCTTCAACGCCTAATTCTTTAAGCATATTGATGACCGCTGCATTCATCATAGGAGGACCACACATGTAGAACTCACAATCTTCAGGTGCAGGGTGATCTTTTAGGTAATTTTCAAGCAATACATTATGGATAAACCCGGTATCACCTTCCCAATTATCTTCTGGTTGTGGATCTGATAATGCTACGTGCCACTTAAAGTTTTCATTTTCTTTTTGTAGCATATCAAAATCTTCTACGTAGAACATTTCACGTAGTGAACGAGCACCATACCAGAAAGTAATTTTACGATCGGTTTTAAGACGGCGTAATTGGTCGAAAATGTGAGAACGCATAGGCGCCATTCCAGCTCCACCACCCACAAATACCATTTCAGCCTGAGTGTCTTTCGCGAAGAACTCACCAAATGGACCAGAAATAGTGGCTTTATCGCCTTCTTTCAAACTCCAAATGTACGAAGACATCTTACCTGCAGGTAAGCTTAGGTTGTTAGGTGGAGGCGTCGCGATACGCACATTCAACATAATGATCCCTTCTTCTTCAGGATAATTAGCCATTGAATAAGCACGGATAGTCTCTTCATCAACTTTAGACTCAATATCGAAGAAACCAAAACGTTCCCAGTCAGGCTTATACTCGTCAGGAATGTCGTAATCTTTATATTTAACATGGTGAGGTGGAGCTTCAATTTGAATATAACCACCGGCACGGAAAGGTACACTTTCACCATCTGGCACTGCTAACTTAAGTTCTTTGATGAAGGTTGCTTTGTTATCGTTAGAAATAACTTCACAATCCCATTTCTTAATACCAAAGACTTCTTCTGGCAATTCAATATCCATGTCTTGCTTAATCGCAACCTGACAAGATAGACGGCAACCTTCTTTCGCTTCGCGCTTACTTATATGATCAAGTTCAGTAGGCAGAATTTCACCACCGCCCGATTTGATGTCAACCCGGCACTGACCACAAGAGCCACCGCCACCACAGGCAGACGATACAAAAATACCTGAATCAGCCAAAGCGCCTAATAGTTTTCCGCCAGGTGAAGCCGTAATGGCTTTATCTGGGTCACCATTAATTGTAATAGTCACGTCGCCTGATGGAACAAGCTTAGACTTTGCGAACATGATGATAAGTACGAGTGCCAAAACAATGGCAATAAACATACCTACACCAAGGTAAATTTCATTTGGATTCATTTACAAATACTCCTTAGTGTCTTCGCTTAAAGGGCTACGCCAGTGAACGACTGGAAACCTAATGCCATAAGACCTGCAATCATAAACACAGAGCCTAGTCCACGTATGCCTTCAGGCATATCAGCATATTTTAATTTTTCACGTACCGCTGCCAGTAGGGTAATAGCTATTGCCCAACCTGCACCACTACCAATACCGTAAACCACGCTTTCAGTGAAGTTGTATTCACGTTGCACGGCGAAAGCTACACCACCAAAGATGGCACAGTTAACGGTAATTAACGGTAAAAAGATACCTAGCGCGTTGTATAACGCTGGGAAAAACTTATCCAAACTCATTTCTAGAATCTGAACTAATGCTGCAATAACACCGATAAAGGTTAAGAAGTTTAAGAAACTCAAATCTGCATCAGGAAAACCTGCCCAAGCAAGTGCGCCAGGAGCAAGAATATTCACGTAAATAACTTGGTTAACGGGTACCGAAATACCGAGTACAACGATTACCGCAACACCAAGTCCCATAGCAGTTTTAACTTTTTTAGATACCGCTAAGAAAGTACACATACCTAAGAACAGGGACAATGCCATGTTTTCAATGAAGACAGACTTAACAAAAAGACTTAAATAATGTTCCATGTCTTACTCCTTAGGTTCGACTTGTTCAGGACGAATAGTTCGGATAAACCAAATCAAGCCACCAATTAAAATGAATGAACTGAAAGGTAAAATCAACAAACCGTTACCCTGATACCAACCATCGTTTTGAACCAATGGTAAAATCTCAAATCCGAGAATTGTACCGAAACCAAATAGTTCTTTAATGGTGCCAATAACGATGAGGACAAAAGAGTAACCCAAGCCATTGCCGATACCGTCAAGGAAACTCATAAAAGGTGGACTCTTCATGGCATAAGCCTCTGCCCGACCCATTACAATACAGTTGGTAATAATCAAACCAACGAATACGGATAACTCTTTAGCTATGTCGTATGCGACCGCTTTTAGAATTTGGTCAACAACAATTACCAAAGAGGCAATGATCGTCATTTGAATAATAATACGTACGCTAGAAGGGATCTGCTTACGAATTAGAGAGATAAATAAGTTAGAAAACGCCGTTACAGAAGTTAGAGCTAATGCCATAACCAACGCGGTTTCTAATTTAGTTGTAATCGCAAGTGCAGAACAAACACCTAACACTTGCAATGCGATGGGGTTGTTGTCCAGAATGGGTCCGAACAGCACCTTTTTCATTTCTTTAGTTTCAGCCATTGTGCTTCGCCCTATGATTTCCAAGTCTGATTTTTAAGGTAAGGTCCAAAACCATTCTCACCCAACCAATATGTCAATGTATTCTGCACACCATTACTGGTTAAGGTTGCACCTGATAGTGCATCAACCGCATAATCGTTATTCGACCCTGCGTTCTTCTTAACCTGAATTGCTACATCACCATCTTTAAACAATTTCTTGCCATCCCATTTCGCTTTCCAGCTCGGGTTTTGCACTTCACCGCCAAGTCCAGGGGTTTCTTTTTGCTGATAATAAACCAACTCACGAACGGTATTACCATCAGCATCAATTGCTAGGAAACCGTACATCAAATCCCATAATCCTGAACCGTGAACAGGTAAAACGATACGAGAGACTTCATTGCCTTCATTTTTGATCAGGTAAACACTTGCAACACTCGAGCGACGTTGAAAACCAACGTTGCTGTTCTCGACCTTAACGCTGTATTTGTCTTCTTTAGCCGCTTTATACATATCGAAGTCTTCTTCAACTTCTACATACTCACCGGTTTCTAAATCAACAAAACGTTCGGTTACGAACTTGTTAAAGGTACAAGGTACGTCACACTCAGCAGTGGTTTCTAGACCAGCGGCTTGTAATATATTGCTGCGCTTATCATTAGCAGCATTGGTTTGTTGCATTTCACGCAAGCCTACTGCTGCACCAGAAACGACAACAGAGCAAACCAAACATACGGCAACAACAACACCGATAGTTCCGCCTAAGGTTTCTTTTTTCTTATCCGACACGAGCAACCCTCCGCTTGATATTACTTTGAGCCACGAAATAATCGAATAGTGGCGCCCATAAATTTGCAAATAATATGGCTAGCATAACCCCTTCAGGGAAAGCAGGGTTGAGAACACGAATCATCACCGTCATAAACCCAATTAAGAAACCATATGCCCATTTAGCTTTGTTTGTGAAAGAGGCTGATACGGGATCGGTTGCCATGAAGAACATACCAAATGCCAAGCCACCTGTTACCATATGCCAATACCACGGCATAGCAAACATTGGGTTAGTACTGCTGTCGACAAAGTTTAACAAGGAAGCAAAGAATGCAACACCTAACAGCACACCCAAAACAATACGCCAAGAAGCGATGCGCATATATATAATGAAGAGTCCGCCAAGCATAATCGCAAGGGTAGATACCTCACCCACTGAACCTGGGATGTTTCCAAAGAAGGAATTCCACCACAGTTCCATATTGGTATAGTCCATTTCACCAGAAGCTGCTTTACTCAACCAAGTCGCGCCAGAATAGCCATCTGCAGCCACCCATATTTGGTCACCTGAGATTTGCCCTGGATAGGCAAAGTATAAGAAAGCACGTCCAGACAACGCTGGGTTAAGGAAGTTACGACCCGTTCCACCAAATACTTCTTTTGCAATCACAACACCGAAGGTGATACCTAAAGCAACTTGCCATAACGGAATAGTTGCAGGTAAGGTTAATGCAAAGAGTACTGATGTAACGAAGAAACCTTCGTTTATTTCGTGCTTACGCACTGAAGCGAAGAGTACTTCCCAAAAACCACCTACAACAAAGACGGTAGCGTAAATAGGAAGGAAGAAACAGGCGCCGTAAGACATCATGCCTAACCAGCCTGTGCCTTCAACACCAATTTGTCCACCTAGGGCGGTAAACAAGTTGGCCTGCCAAATGTCAGGCAAAGTGCCTGCGCCCATTATTAGAGCATCATGAGCTTGCGCACCTACATTATACATACCGTAAAACATAGCTGGAAACGTTGCCATCCACACCATGATCATGATGCGCTTAAGATCAATGCTGTCACGCACATGAGTGGATGCTTTATTTACTTTACCGGGTGTGTAAAAAATAGTTGCTGCAGCTTCGTAAAGCGCATAAAACTTTTCATATTTACCACCGGCTTCGAAATTCGGTTCTATTTTTTCTAAATAGGCTTTTAATCCCATGACTTAACCCTCTTTCTCAATGGTGGTGAGACAGTCACGTAGAATAGGTCCGTAGTTGTATTTACCCGGACAAACATACGTACACAACGCCAAATCTTCTTCGTCAAGTTCTAAGCAACCTAGTGTTTGTGCACTATCGGTATCGCCAGATATAATGTCACGAAGCAACAAAGTTGGTAAAATATCTAACGGCATAATGCGCTCATAGTTACCAATTGGCACCATAGAACGATCAGAACCGTTAGTAGACGTTGTCATATTAAATAGTTTTTTAGGTGACAAGTGTCCAAGATAAGCACGAGTAACAGAATGCATGTCACCGCCTGGCGCTAACCATCCTAAGAACTTTTTCTCATGACCTTCAGGTAATAATGAAATCTGGGTGTGATAACGCCCCAAGAAACCATGAACACCATGGGCATTTGTACCCATTAGCACTGAGCCTGAAATTACCCGAACATCATCGCCTTCAGTTTCACCTGCAGTTAATTGCGCAGTATCGGCACCAAGAATAGTGCTGAGCAAACGAGGATTCTTCGCAGCAGGGCCACCTAATGCAATAACACGCTGGTTATTTAACTCACCAGAGGTAAACAAGGCGCCGAACGCCATGACATCTTGATAGTTAATTGACCAAACTGTTTTATTCGCACCAACAGCATCTAAAAAGTGGATATGTGTGCCAGCTAAGCCTGCTGGATGAGGGCCTGCAAACTCTTCCACTTCAACCGTAGTTGAACCAGTAGGAATGTCAGCACCTGGAGCCTTACACACATAAACCGAACCTGTAGTAAGTTGCTTCAAAACAGCTAAACCGTTTTCAAAGTCAGCTTTACGCTGGGCAATCACCACTTGAGGATCGGCAGCCAATGGGTTGGTGTCCATAGCTGTGACAAAAATTGACTTTGGCTCACTACCCAGTGCCGGTACTTTGCTGTAAGGTCGTGTTTTTAAAGCAACCCACAAACCTGACTTAACCAAATTCTCTTCAACTTTTTCGCGAGGCATTGAACTCAATTGCCCTGCATCATATTTGTCGAAGATTTCATGTTCATCGCCAGCTAGTTCAATAACCACAGATTGCAAAACACGTTTTGCCCCGCGATTAACTTCAACTACCTTGCCCGCTGCTGGCGCAGTAAAGAGAACACCAGGATTCTTTTTATCTTCAAAAAGAGCCTGACCTTTCTTAACTACATCGTCTACCTGAACAAACATGGTAGGACGCATGCCAACATATTCTTCCCCCAATACAGCCACGCGTGTGATGCTTGGGCCGTTTTGAATTGTTTGGTTAGGTGCCCCCTTAATAGGAAGGTCTAACCCTTGCTTGATTTTTATCATATGCAACCGCAGTCTTGTAAAAATAAAATTAAAGTGAAAGAAATATCAATTTTGAATTCTACTTAGTAAATGCGAAAAATGACGACATCCGCAGTTTCGCTTGAAAACTCAAAGGTGATCTTACTTATCTACTATTTTTGTCTTTTGTTGAGTGTGAATCCTTAACCAGGTGAACACAGAATCACTTCTGTATTGGTCCACACCTCGCAAGAGAATGATTGAGCAAATGAGTTAATTATGAACTATTTAAAGAAACTCATGTCAGTAAACTCCGGAATTTTAGCATTAATCCACCGGTTTACGCTACGCAATTTACGGTTAAATAAGAATTTTCCGTATAATATTTAGGGTTTTTCTAAATATAGTGCATTTTATGAACAGCACTTAATTTTTTTAAGTATCCACCAAAAAGTTAAAAACCCTAACACGCAAAGGTAAATTAGGGTTCAAAGTCTAGTTTAAAAAAATCTAAAAACGTTTACCATTTAACTAGTGGATCGATATCCTGCTCGTAATCCACACCATCAATGTCAAAACCAAACAGCTTTAAGAACTCGTGGTGATAGCCAGCATAATCACTCAATTCATGAAAATTTTCTTGGGTAACTTGATCCCACAAACCTTTAATCACAGCCTGAGTGGCTTCATTAGTTTCTTTTCCGTCCATGCGAAGTCGATTAGCTTCGTCAGTTTCAGGAGACTCGACTAACAGTTTTTGCTGGAACAAACCGGTAATTTGTTCGATACAGCCTTCATGGGTACCTTCCTGTTTCATCACTTTGTAAATTAATGATATGTACAAAGGCATCACAGGGATTGCTGAGCTTGCTTGGGTTACTAGCGCCTTCAAGGAAGAAACGTAAGCCGAAACATTTTTGTCGCTATGTTGCTTTATAATTTCTCTTGCCGCGCGATCCAGGTCTTCTTTGGCTTTACCGATAGTAGCCTGACCATAGATTGGCCAAGTTAACTCTTTGCCAATATAGGTGTAAGCGGTAGTTTTGCAATTTTCTGCCAATAAATCAGCATCAGCTAACGCATTTAGCCAAAGCTCCCAATCTTCCCCCCCCATCACTTTAATAGTGTTGGCGATTTCGTCTTCATTCGCCGCTTCTAATTCCACTTCGTGGATCAGATCCTTATCGGTATCGTAGGTTTTGGTTTTATAATTTTGCCCCACAGGTTTAAGGGTAGACTTATACACTTCACCGGTTTCAGGATCGGTTCTGCGAGGAGATGCCAAACTATAAATAACTAAGTCAACCTTGCCCATATCAGCTTTAAGGGTTTCAATCACTTGTTGTTTGATTTCATTGGAGAACGCATCGCCATTAATGGTTTGAGCATAGACGCCAGCGTCTTTAGCTTGTTGATGAAATGCGGCCGTATTATACCAGCCTGCGGTGCCGGTTTTTCTCTCCGTTGGTGGCTTTTCAAAACACACACCAAGGGTATTTGCCCCATAGCCGAAAGTAGACACGATGCGAGATGCCAGACCGTAGCCTGTGGAACAACCTAAGACCAAAACGTTCTTAGGACCCTCGCCTAAATCTCCCTGACTTTTAACATATTCGATTTGTTCTTCAACACTCGCAGCACAACCAACGGGATGAGCGTTAGTGCAGATAAAGCCACGTACTTTAGGCTTAATTACCATAATCTATTTTCCTCAAAAATTTTCCGAACATTTCAAACAGCCGGTTAACTATCACAATCTATTCTCAAACGAGATTTTTAAAAGGCTCAAATATAGCTTTTACTCGATAATCTTCTATTGTAAGGGTCATTGCCACAACAACAAATCTGAACAGCTAATTTATTTTCATTCTTGTCGATTATTATAATATTCCATTTCAGAGATTTGATGATATTTAGAAACATCTTCTTGGAATTTTTGATATGAAGCGTAAATTTTAGCAAATGTTGGGTCCGCAGCAGACTGTTCTTGCATCACTTCAATGCTGGCAGCATGTAAAGCGGCAACCACATCCTTTGGCAAGGGGCGCATATCAACACCGTGAGTTTCCACTAGGGCTCCCACAGCATCATTATTGGCGGCGGTATATTCGTCCCACATATCTTGATTTACCGCTCTGGCAGCAACCTCAACTATCGCCTGCAAATCTTCAGGCAAGGATTCATAGGCCGTTTTATTGACGATAAATTCCAAACTCGCACCAGGCTCATGCCAACCGGTGTGATAGTAATACTTCGCCGCCTTGTATAGACCGAAAGACAAATCGTTGTAAGGGCCAACCCATTCGGTGGCGTCAATGGCACCAGATTGCAAAGCGGTAAACAACTCGCCCCCAGTCAAGGCAACGGGGATCCCACCAAGCTTTTTAAGGACTTCAGCCCCTAATCCAGGAATACGCATTTTGAGACCTTGCAAATCGTCAACGCTATTAATTTCTTTTTTAAACCATCCTGCACTTTGCACTCCGGTATTCCCGCCAGCAAAAGGAATTAAATTAAATGGAGCATAGAGTTCACGCCACATTTCTAAACCACCACCGTAGTGCAGCCAAGCGTTAAACTCAGTGGCATTCATACCAAAGGGAATAGCCGTAAAGATTTGCGCTGCGGGCGCTTTACCTTTCCAATAATAAGAACCGGAGTGACCCATTTCAGCAGCACCACTAGAGACAGTGTCGAACACTTCAAACCCAGGAACCATTTGACCTGCGCCGAAGACTTTGATCTTTAACCGTCCGTTAGACATACGTTCGACGTTTTCCGCAAACGTCTCAGGGGCGCGGCCTAAACCAGGAAAGTTTTTTGGCCAGGAAGTCACTAGTTTCCATTGATAACTCTGCTGTGATGCTGCGGCACCAGAATCGGATGATGACTTACCGCCGCAAGAGGTAAGTACAATGATGCTATAGAACAAGGATATAAACGTTAAGATTTTCATTTAATTAAATCCATTAGGGTCACAATATAGAAGGCAGCCACGTTACCAGATCCGGCCAAATAGCCAAGCCTATTAGTAAGAGCAATTGAATAATAATGAAGGGTATCACGCCTTTATATATTTGAGTGGTCTGAACATTTGCCGGTGCAACACCACGCAAATAAAACAACGCAAAGCCAAAGGGTGGCGTCAAAAATGACGTTTGCAGATTCACCGCAATCATTATCCCCAACCAAATTGGGTCTACCCCCATAGCCAGCAAAACAGGGGCAACTATGGGCACAACAACAAAGGTAATTTCAATAAAATCAAGAATGAAACCCAATAAAAAGATGACCACCATTACCACTAAAACAGCGCTAAAAGTACCGCCGGGAAGCTGTTCAAAAAAATGCTCAATCAGTTCTTCACCACCAAAGCCTCGAAATACCAAGGAAAATATAGAAGCGCCAATGAGAATTAAAAATATCATGGCAGTTACGCGGGTCGTACTTAACATGACTTCTCTTAATTTGTCCCAATCGACTTGCCTTTGCACCAATCCCAACACTAG
This sequence comes from Aliiglaciecola aliphaticivorans, assembly GCF_054782055.1. Classification (NCBI taxonomy): domain Bacteria; kingdom Pseudomonadati; phylum Pseudomonadota; class Gammaproteobacteria; order Alteromonadales; family Alteromonadaceae; genus Aliiglaciecola; species Aliiglaciecola aliphaticivorans. Next base: position 118,439 of record NZ_BAAGTF010000014.1, on the reverse strand, counting down.
GGCGCCAGCAGCGCCCACGCCTGCAGCCTCTGTGGGAGTAGCAAAGCCGCCTAAAATAGAGCCTAACACTACGAAGATAAGAATAAGTGGCGGTAACAAGGCCCCTGCTAAAGAAATGGAAGCCTGTGTTTCACGGTGCTTATCACCCATGGCTTTATCTATGTGTCGATTGGCAAATAACACCACATAAAGTAAGTACATTGCGACCAACATCATGCCTGGGACTAAAGCCCCAATAAACAAATCTCCCACAGATACAGACTCGGGTGAGAAAATCCCCATATTCAATTGTGCTTGTTGAAATGCACTTGATAACACGTCACCTAGCAACACCAACGCAATGGAAGGAGGGATGATTTGTCCTAGGGTGCCAGTTGCACAAATAGCGCCGGTGGCGAATGAGGGCGAATACCCTTGTTTTAACATAGTTGGCAACGACAATAATCCCATGGTAACCACGGTTGCACCGACGATACCCGTACTTGCTGCTAACAACATGCCAACCAAAACCACCGAGATCGCCAAGCCAGATTTTAACCGACCGAAGACCTGCGCCATGGCAACCAGTAAACTTTCAGCCACTTTTGACTTTTCTAACATAACGCCCATAAAGACAAACAGTGGCACAGCTATCAAGGTTTGATTAGTCACTATACCGTAAAGTCGACTAGGTACAGCATGGAGATAGGCCGTATCGAAAACCCCAAACAACGCCCCGATCCCAGCAAAAATTAAAGCCGTACCCGCCAAAGTGTATGCCACCGGATAACCCAGTAATAAGGTTAAACAAACAATTAAAAACATGACCAAAGAGAGGTATTCCATTACTTATCCTCACTAACCACGGTATGAGATTGATGTAACCAGACATGCATATTGCGGATCAGTTCTGAGACCCCTTGCAAAATCATCAGGGCAGCGAACAATAAAATGAAGGTTTTAAGTAAAAATACTGCGGGTAAGCCCCCTGCAGCCTGTGAGTCTTCCATAATAGCCCATGACGAAGCCACATAATCCCAACAGACAATAAAGATAAAAATGTTCACTGGTAGCATAAAAAATAAGGTACCAAAGGTATCGATTTTTGCTTTTTTAGTGCCATCGAATTTACTGTAAAAGATGTCGACTCTAACGTGCTCATTAACACGAAGTGTGTGGGCACTGCCCAACAAAAACACACAGGCATGTAGATACATCACCGATTCCTGCATCGCAATCCAGCCAATATCAAAGCCGTACCGTAGCACCACAATAAGCAGTGTAATGAGCGCCATAAACAACGTGAACCAGCTAACTAGTTTGCTTATATTATCGTTAAAAACGTCAATATTCCGCGAGAGTGCTGCGGCGTTAAACATTTCCATGCACCTATCTAATTATTCTATTTGTACGATATTACACGTTTTTTTAAGAAATAACGCTAGGGTGCAAGCGTAAAGATTGCTATATTTTGGCTATATATTAGATTCGGTTTTCCACTTTAATTAGACAAGGGGTAGTTTTGTTTCCTGTAGTCGAGTGGAAATAAAATGGGAATTTGGTGTGAATCCAAAACTGTACCCGCAACTGTAATTGGTGGCAATATTGCCAACCATAAGTCAGATACCAGCCTAATCTTAAATTATATTGTTTCTAGCGTGCGGGAATTCACGATTGGCTTGCGTAATCACTTCATTGCGACTTCCCTCCGATCAACAATGTTAAACACCAAATGTATAAATACGCTGTGTACCAGCATAAAAATAAAATAGTACGGTTAAATCAGTACTGATTCAGATGAATGGGAAAGTCCGTTACAGCCATGCTCAAACTACAGCACCTCGATTACAATATTGATGACACGCAGATACTCTCTGATATTCAGTTTCAGGCAGATGAAGGAGCTATCATTGCCGTGGTTGGCCCAAATGGTGCGGGTAAAACGACATTGCTAAAGTTAATATCTGGCCAATATCCCTCAAAACAGCAGGTGTTTTGGCGCTCGACCCCTGTTGAAAGTTTCACGGCAAATAGCCGAGCGAAACAAATTGCTGTTGTAAATCAGTTCAATAATAGTGTCTTTAACCTCAACCTTGAACAAATAGTTAGTATGGGCTTACTTCCCCACCAGTCCATATTTTCTAAAGTATCACCTGAACATAACCAAAAGGTTTCAACGGCAATTGCGCAAGTTGGTTTGACTGAAAAGCGCCATCGATTATTTAGTTCTCTCTCTGGTGGGGAACAGCAGCGAGGGCAAATAGCCAGAGCCTTAGTGCAAGGAGCGGGATTATTCGTTTTAGATGAGCCAATAAATCATCTAGATGTGTTTTACGAGCATCAAATATTATCTTTATTACGCAAAATAGCGAAACATAACAAGGTAACAATAATAATGAGCTTACATGATTTAAATCATGCTGCGGATTATTGCGATAAAGTTTGCTTACTTACCCAAGGACAGATGTTAGCCTTCGGGCCGCCAAAAGCGGTATTCACCGAAGAACGACTGCAACACGTTTTCAAAACCCCATGCCAGATTATCGAAAAGCCCACTAATAACAAAATAAGAATCGAGTTCTGCCCGCCTGAAATTGATGGCTTGGATAAAAACATCGAAATAGGTACAGCCGATGTCTAAGGAGAAATGGGCGGCACTGGTCTGCATTAGTTTTCTGAGTATATTTTGTGGATTATTTTTTGGTGCGGCAGAGTTAGATTTGCGCACCGTATTAGCTTGCATGGCGAACAACTGTGAAGGGAGTATTGACGAGGTTATTTTCTGGCAAGTTCGCTTACCTCGCGTTTTGGTGGGATTTTTAGTGGGAGCAGGATTAGCTGTAGCAGGGGCGACTTTGCAAAATGTCTATCGGAATCCATTAGCCGACCCATATTTGTTCGGGGTAGTATCTGGGGCGGGATTAGGTGCAAGCATTGCTACTTTACTATTTAACGGCAGCTTAGCTTCATTCTCTCCAGCTTTTGCATTCTTGGCACAAATCCCCTTTACCTATGCACTCCCCTTAGCAGCGTTTTTAGGGGCATTTTTAGCCGTTACTATTGTACAAATTTTATCTCGAAAGCTATTTGGAAATCGTACAGAGCACTTGTTGTTAGCAGGTGTAGCCGTGTCATTTATGTTAAGTGCACTGAGTCATTTTTTATTGTTTATGGCAGAACCTTTTGCTGCTAATAAAGTGATTTTTTGGTTACTTGGAAGCTTAGCTAATTCACAAATGTGGTTCGTTTGGATCATGCTTCCAATGGTTTCTATCAGTGTCATACTGCTTTGGCTTTTTGGCCGTCATATGGATGCAATGTTATTAGGTGATGAAAATGCCCAAACTTTGGGGATAAAAGTTGATTCGTTGCGTTTACTGGTATTAGTCATTTGCGCGGCGCTAACATCGTGCATAGTCGCATATTGTGGTGGCATTGGCTTTGTGGGGTTGATGATCCCGCATATCGTCAGAGGTTGGTTTGGGGTGACAAGTAGAAATTTAATAGTGGGTTGTGTGTTAATTGGCGGTAGCTTTTTAATTTGGATTGATGTTGTTGCCAGGGTGATAGTCGAAAATCAAGAAATCCCCATTGGCATAATTACTTCAGCAATCGGCAGCCTATTTTTCTTATTTGCCCTACAAAAAAACCAAGGACGTTAATGATGCCTACTCTCAAAAATATGCTGGTCTATTGGCTGTGGGGATTTGCTGTTCTAGTATTCTCATGCGCCAATTGCGCAGCCGCACAGGCCACTGAAAAAGTAAAACAAACCGATAAACAAAAACTAAAAATCATCGCCTTAGCTCCCCATATTGTGGAACTGTTGTTTGATATTGGAGCCGGTGAACAAATCATCGCCACAGGTTCATACGCAGATTACCCGGAACAAGCCAAAACATTGCCACGTGTGGGTGATCATAGTCGATTACAAATCGAAAAAATTCTGCAGTTAAACCCCGACCTTGTAGTAGCCTGGAAAAGTGGAAATCCGTTGGAAGACCTAGCTCGATTGGAGCAATTTGGCATCCTAGTGGTTTATTCTGACCCAAAAAAGTTAGAGGATATTGCTCAAGAGTTGTTGTTATTCGGTGATCTCACCGGAAGGCACCCCCTTGCACAGCATCGCGCCGACACATACCTAGCCCAACTGACAAACTTACGGCACCAATTTGCCAATCAAACACCAGTTGACGTATTTTTCGAAATTTGGCCAGCGCCGCTGCAAACCATTGCCGGTAACGCATGGCCCCAACAGCATTTAGACATTTGTGGAGCAAAGAACATTTTTGCTGGGTTAGATAACGACTATCCGTCAGTGTCACTTGAGCAAGTCATTAGCAAATCACCTCAAGCCATTATTCAACCTAAATCGACTAAGCAGTTAGCCAGCAGGCTTTATGATTGGCAGAAATTTACGTTTTTACCCGCGGTTCAGCACAATCTTATTTTTCAACCTGACGCAGATAAATTATTTCGGATGACCACTCGAGTATTGAGCGAAGTGCAAACCTTGTGCGAGCAAATTCAACGAGCCAGACATGTGTATCAGTAGCAATAGTCGTTCACATATATGGCTAAAAACAAGTATTAGAGTGCCTCAAAAAAAGTGGCACTCTTTGCTGCAGTCAGTATTAGGATACGGCCTGCTTCATCCCACCTAAACAATTAGGAGAGTCTGGTGAGTTACCGTACAAGTTTTGCCACTCTTCTCCGGTGTAAGTATGTAATGCAAGGGCGTGGATCTGCTCAGCTAACTCTTCTTTAAGTACCGCGTTGACCGCTCTATGACGATTGATTAAACGCTTACCCGCAAACTCTGGGGTGACAAGAACCACTTTAAAGTGAGTCTCGGACCCTTTGGGCACGTTATGCATAAAACTTTCGTTGATCACTTCCAAATGCGCCGGATTGAAATGCGATAGCAACTTCTTTTCAATATTATTTTGGATATTCATTGTGTGGTTCCTTTGTGTGTCCCATTATAAATTTAGCCTGTTCGGCGAAATTTAAAAAACTATTTTTTGCAATTTTTAACTAAGTGGTTGAGTCAGTTAGATATAATTTCCGGTAAAGGATAATGCTGTTTTTATAACGTCTTGTTCGGTTAAAATATTTGCCGAAAGGTGAGATTTATGCGTCCCCCTAGTGACTGGCTTCGCTTAGGCAGACTGTGCTGCCAAAATTTTTGGGTATTTCCTGCCATTATTAAGAGACTGCCATTTTGCAGTGGCAGTCTTACCTTTTGACCGGTATGTATATGTTTAAAATCAAAATCGCGAGTTTGGCCTAAGGTTAATGAAGCAATGATAGGTTGGTATCCTAGCTCAGGTTCGTTGTCGCCATGCCAGCCCATACTGTCTTGGCCATTTCGGTACCAATTCGCTAAAACTGAATTGAATTTGGTTTTGCAAACTTGTTCTAAGGTAAGTTTCAATTGTGCTAACTCTTTGATCCAAGGATTAGGTTGCATGCTCAATCCTGAATATTGGTAGTTGGCCTCTTTATCCCCATACCAAGCCTGAAAACGTGGAATTTTTACTTTGCGACCGTAAACTTGAATTGAATCTTGCTGCCAAGCTAATTTGCTTTGTAATTTCTGATACAATTCAGTGGCGGTGCCTGAGTCCAAAAAATCTGCCTGATAATGCACATCTGCGTCTTGCATTGGCATTTGGCTTAGGCCTGTTTGGTGGGATGAAAATAAATCCTGTTGCATATAACTTACGTGAATCCTGCTAAAAATGAATACTAGCTTTAATTTTTTAGAAAAGTCTCTGGAATTATACCGCTATCCAAAGCGATTTACCCACCCGAGTTGGCAAGCATGGGATGCAGCAGATGAGTTACTGCTCACCCATATCCAACAAACCCAAGAAAATATACATCAAGCTCGCATAGTCATTCTTAACGACGATTTTGGCGCATTGAGCTGTTGGTTAAATCAGGCCGATATTCACCATGTAAGTGATTCTCTCGTTTCTCAAAAGGCATGTAAACAAAATATCAAGCTTAATCAATTAGACAACTCTCAAATCACTTATATCGACAGTCTAACCCCTATGCCTCAAGCCCCAGACTGGGTGGTCATAAAAATCCCGAAAACCTTAGCTCTGTTGGAACACCAGTTAATTCAATTGCAAGGGGTGGTATCTGCGAAGACTAAAATAGTGGCAGGCGCTAAAGTGAAAATGATTCAAAAATCCACGTTAGCCCTATTTGAAAAATATCTCGGCACAACCCATACATCCTTAGCCAAGAAAAAGGCGCGGTTAATTTTTTGTGAACCAGACCTGCCACTGCAACAGCAACCATCTCCCTACCCAACGGTTTGGGAAATGCAACAAGAACCCTTTAGCATTAGCAATCATGCCAATGTATTTGCTCGCCAGCAAATTGATATAGGCGCACGCTTGTTAATCGATAACTTACCCGATTGTAGGGCCAAAACCGTGGTGGATTTAGGCTGTGGTAACGGTGTATTAGGCTTGTGTATTCTAAAACGTTATGAGGATGCTCAGGTTATTTTTATGGACGAATCCCACATGGCGGTGGCTTCTGCAAAACTGAATGTACAAAATAATTTACCCGATCAAATGGACCGCGCGCGTTTTATTGTCAGCAATTGTCTGGAAGAATTGGAAAACCATCAACAAATTGATAAGGTAATTTGTAATCCTCCATTCCACCAGCTGAATACCATTACCGATCATATAGCGACTCAGATGTTTGAAGATGCACATTTAAAATTAAAAAAAGGTGGGGAATTGCGGATAATCGGCAATCGACATTTAGAATACCCACAAAAGTTAAAACGCTTATTTGGTGGTTATAATGTGATTTCTAGTGACAAAAAATTTAGTATTTTATCTTCGTTGAAGTAGAGAGTATTTATCATGAAAAAGGCTTTATTCACCCTCACACTTATCTTTGTTACTTTTTTGTCCCATGGCAAACCTAAAGACGATGGTTCGCAAATTCAACCCGATAATTACTATCCAAGAGTCATGATGCATACCACCATGGGCGACTTTGTTGTTGAACTTGATAGATCGAGAGCCCCTATCACAGTGAATAACTTTTTACGCTATGTGGATAAGCGTAGCTTTGAAGGCACCCTATTCCATAGGGTAATCTCTGATTTTGTTGTGCAAGGGGGTGGCTACGATAAGGATTACAAAGATTTGTCTAAATTTCCTGACATTTATAACGAATCAGGAAATGGTTTAAAAAACCAAACTTATACCATCGCTATGGCTCGTTCAAATGGCCCCCATACGGCGAATCGTCAATTTTATTTCAACCTTAACGATAACGAGAGTTTAGACCCCGGCAGAAAATGGGGATACGCTGTTTTCGGCTATGTGACAGAAGGCACAGATATTTTAGACGCCATATCTCAGGTAGAAACGCAATATGACGCCATTGTGGGCTGGGCGGATGTTCCTATAGAGCCAGTAATATTAAATAAAGTGACAATTTTACCGCCTCTATAATTTTGCCTGATTGGTGTAGGTAAAAAGTTTTGTATCTGCATCTTGATGTTGAATAACCTTAGTAAATTCAAACCCCAAGCGTTCGATTAAGTTAATTGATTGGGTATTATCTGGCGATATCATCGCGTGAACGGTTTGCAAACCTAGGCGTTTGCAATCGGCTGATAATACTCCGCCACAGGCTTCTAAGGTTAATCCTTTACGCCTAAATTCTGGCAAAATAGCATAACCAATATCGGGATAATCGAGGAAAGGCCTTTTTAACATTCCGCAGATACCCATAGGTCGGTTTTTACGGTTATCACAAAATACATATAAACCGTAGCCATTTTCTCGGTAAGAAACAAAAGGACCTTTTTCAATGAATTCCCGCGCTTCGGCTTGATTTGAAATATTACGATCACCGATGTGTCGAATCCAATCAGGATCATTCACTAAGTCTAGAATAAAATAGGCTTCGGCTAAGGTCACCTTACGGATATTTAAACGCTCAGTTTGAGCAACGAGAGTTCCCTTACAATTCATGAATCTGATGCATCATTTAACTGCGAAAAAACACTACGGACTTTATTTTTACCTGCCTTTTTGGCTAGATATAATGCCTTATCCGCTTTTTCTAATAATGCCACAACACTCTCTCCTTCCATTGCTGTAAAACCAATACTAATTGAAATATCACAATCTAATTTTTGACTATTTATGTTTCGCACTTCATTGAGCATTCTTTCTGCAATTTGCAGAGCATTATTTTGATTGGTTTCAACCAGAATAACTAAAAACTCATCTCCCCCCATTCTACCGACATAATCCACATCACGAACGTGTTTTCTGATGCTACTTGAAATATCGATTAAGATCTGATCACCAAACACATGCCCAAAACCATCATTAATTTGCTTGAAGTTATCCACATCAACCATCAGTAGAGACAACGAATGGTCAAAACGTTCACTTCGGGCCATTTCTCGCTTTAATGCACTATCAATCGCTCTTCTATTGAGTAATTTAGTAAGATGATCCTGTTGGGAAAGTGTCTGTAATTGCTTATTGGTACTAGTTAAACTGTGAATCTTTTCAAAATTTTTCAATCTCGTTTTTTCAATCAAGTTAGCCACCGCAAAACAAACAATAACACTGCAAAAGCCGATACTAATATGCTGCCAACTATCTGTACTTTCTGGGAGCCAAAAAAGCCCAATAACTAACCCAAAAAATGCTGCCACAAGAAGGCTTAAGAAATACCCCAAGTAACCTTGGGATGCACAGCACAACAGCATCAAGGTAATCACAAAAGGCGCAATCCCTTCTCCATCATTGACACTCAGCAACGACCAAAATACACCTACTGATGCAATAAAAACTGAAAAAATAATTTCAATTGCGTTGCTGAAAGGCAATAACTTAGGAAAAGTTTGTAATTTACTTAATAAGAATGCAGTGGATAATGCGAATATAAACGACACTAAGTACAACAGAGTATAAGGGATATTCGCAGCAAACAGCACGCCTGCTCCCAGACGGAAGTGAGCTAGCAGTTGAATACCAAAAACGACGCAAGCCAAACTAGAGAAGTAAATGGCATACTGAATGTTTTTGGAGTTACTTTGTACCAAATATTCCGCTAGAAAAGCAGGTTTTGGTTTGGGAAAAAGTTGTGACATCAATCCACTCGTCAAATCGAAACCGAAGCACGCTTCCATTCACTGGAGTACAAACAAAATAATAGATGTTGGTGCGTCGATTAAAAGTCCTTCAATCTCAGTTTACCAAATATTAGAAGGCATACCATGTATTTTGTTGTCATTAATGATTAAATTTTAGTCTAGTTTATCAAACTAAGCGTTATCAATGGAAAAACTCATAACCTTTTCGATATTTTGAACCCCACAGGCTAACATTACTAACCTATCCACGCCTAAAGCCACTCCTGAGCAGTCAGGCAAGCCATTCTCCATCGCCGCCATAAAATACTCATCCAGAGCAATATTGCTTAGCCCATTTTTTTGGCGTACCTGACGATCCTTTTCAAACCGTGATAGTTGTTCGTTCACATCCCTTAATTCATAATAACCATTCGCAAGCTCAAGCCCTTTATAATAAATCTCAAATCGCTCCGCCACTCGAGGATCTTGTTGTTTTATTCTGGCTAACGCTGCTTGGGATGCGGGGAAATCAATGAGTGCCACAGGTCTAGTGCGGCCAATTTCAGGTTCTACAACTTGGCTACAAAGCAACTGCAAAAGCACATCTTTCACACTTTCATTGTCAGCGATATTGGCAAACCCCAAGTCTGATGCTTTGCGTTTTAACTCTTCTAAGGTGCACGCCAGGGGGTCGATATCACAATAGGTAAGAAAAGCTTGCTGATAAGATAATCGTTCAAGGGGTTCGGTTTTTAGTATCTTTTGTAAAAGTTCATCTACTTCATCTATTAGCTGAGATAGATTAAACCCCACTCTATACCACTCCAACATGGTAAATTCAGGATTATGCTGCTTACCGGCCTCTTCATTGCGAAAAGACTTACATAACTGAAAGATACTGCCACTTCCGGCACACAACAACCGTTTCATGGCAAACTCTGGAGACGTCTGCAGAAATAAATTATCAGGCTCGGGTTTTAATGGACTATTAAATTGTGTTCTAAACCCATGAAGATGAATATCGGTAACACTAGCGTGTGCTAACGCCGGTGTTTCCACTTCTAACACCTTACGTTGTGCAAAAAACTCACGTATCTGAGCATTAATCTGTGCTCGTTTTTGTAGGGTTTGGATCGTTGCGGTGGGTCGCCAGTTGACTGATGAATTCATACTTACCAGATAATTTTAGAGCCCAATAGAAATTGGGCCCAAGACTTGAAAACTTACTTTTGCGCTCGAGAAACGTATTCGCCGCTGCGAGTATCGACTCGAATCACTTCGCCAGTCTGCACGAACAAAGGAACCCGCACCACAGCGCCAGTTATCAACGTAGCAGGTTTACCACCTGTACCTGCAGTATCACCTTTTAAGCCGGGATCGGTTTCAGTGATCTCAAGTTCAACGAAATTTGGTGGAGTAACAACAATTGGGCTGCCATTCCAAAGAGTAATAGTGCAACTATCATTCTCTACCAGCCACTTCACACTTTCACCCACCGCTTTTTCATCTGCAGCAATTTGTTCGAAGGTTTCGTTGTTCATAAAGTGGTAGAATTCACCGTCGTTATATAAATAGGTTAATTCCGTATCCATCACGTCTGCACCTTCTACGCTATCACCGGATTTGAACGTTTTTTCTAATACTTTTCCGGAAATTAGCTTACGAATTTTAACGCGGTTAAAGGCTTGACCTTTACCTGGTTTTACATATTCGTTCTCAAGAACGTTGCAAGGTTCGCCGTCGAGCATTATCTTTAAGCCCGCTTTGAATTCATTTGTGCTGTAATTAGCCATAAAACCTCTAAATTAATCGATTGAGTACTCGTTTGGCGAAGATAATACCTAAAAAATCCATCTCTGTAGAGAGTAACTGGCAAAAAGAACTGGCAACTAGCTTTACTGATCCGCAAAAACTACTGAAATATCTGAATATTCCAGTGGCCGAGCAGGTGAAAAATATTGAAGCTAGGTCACTATTTCCAATGCGTGTTCCGCACCATTTTGCGGATTTGATGAACAAAGGCGATCCGCAAGATCCGCTATTTAGGCAAGTGTTCCCTCTATATGACGAATATCTTGAAGATCCAGCATACACGGTCGACCCATTGCAGGAACAAGAAACGCCTCAGCAAGGAATACTGCATAAATATCAAACGCGGGCGTTATTGATGGTCCGTGGGGGCTGTGCGGTGAATTGTCGATATTGTTTCCGCAGACATTTTCCCTACCAGCAAAATAGTTTAAATAAGCAAGGTTGGTTAGAAGCCCTAGACTATATTGCGCAAGATCCAAATTTAAATGAGATAATATACTCTGGTGGTGATCCTCTGATGGCAAAAGATGATTTTTTAGCCTGGCTGACCAGCCAGATAGAACAGATCCCTCATATAACCCGGTTAAGGATGCATACTCGCTTGCCCGTTGTTATTCCCAACCGAATTGATCAGCATTTCCTCAAGTGGATTACTCAGTCTCGTTTAAAAATGATAATGGTACTGCATATTAATCATGCCAATGAAATAGACACGAAATTAATCACAAAGTTAAAGTTATTGCGGGAAAACCAGGTGACACTGCTCAATCAATCCGTCTTACTTGCCACGGTGAATGATTCAGCCGAAAACCAAATTGCCTTGAGTGAGCGTTTATTTGAAGCCGGTGTTATGCCTTATTACCTGCACATGTTAGATAAGGTAAAAGGAGCGACTCATTTTGATGTGAGTGAGAATCGCGCAAGGGAAATAATGGCAGAAATGATAAAGCGCTTGCCAGGTTTTTTAATCCCAAAACTCGTACGAGAGATAGGCGGACAACCTGGCAAGACACCTTTAGACTTACATCTTCATCCTTAATTTAAGCGAATGTGTTTACATTCGATCCAATTGCAGGATTAGAAGAAACTTTTGGTACGTCAGCCGCTGATTCCAACAACTGAAGCGTCGCTTGACCTTGCGTCTCTTGATTTGATTTCGCGAGCTGCAAAGCTTTAGTTTCAAGTGACGCACCGGTAGTTCCAGATGTATTTACACCCTGAAGTTCCATACCAATTACCTCATTGCTTGTAGCAATTTAAAAAAACAGGCAGAATTACCCGTCTACGGTTAGTATCGGCTCTCATCAAACATTCTTGAGTATTTTTTTTCACTTTATTGAGATCATTTTTCATGTCCCCACAATTGAACACGACACTTCGCCCTTTATTTGAGAAATTAACAGAAAATATGCAGCTTATTTATCGTAAAGCCATTGACGCAGATGAAGCCCTATCGAAGTTGCAACAAACAGGAAAAGGTAAGTTTAATCATATATTTGCACAGGACGCAGGGTTTAACGTTCAAAGTAAACGATTTATGCCTTATGTGAAAGAACTCGCCGCTGAGGTAGCTGCCTTAGAGACAGCAGACCAAGAAAAATTTGAAAATGCTCTGCCTGCTATAGTTAAAAAAATGGAGTTATTGCTCAGTACGTTAGGTCAATTGAAAACCACTCTTTAAACACATCGCCAACTTTAAAGGACCCTAAATGAAAGTTGGCACAACCACCACAGCATATTTCAGGTTGTTTTTTGAGCAAAACACACCATAATAATAAGAGTGCTTTGGCTATTTAAGGGCTATTTAAGGGCTATTTAAGGGCTATTTTAAAAGCAGGCTAAAGGCTATTTCAAAGAGCAGGGCATAGATGTGAGCTATGTTCTTAATTTGGAGGTGGAATCATGGAAATTACATTAAGTAACAGCTTAAATAATTTATCTAACGCTGTTTCAAATACTTTAAATAATATAGAGCCCAGCCTGAATGCCTTTGGAATAGGAAATGCCAATAAGCCAGAGGTTGAACTGTCAGCGCAAGCTAGAATTTTGCAGCAGAATGAACAAACCCAGCGGGAACGTATTCAATCAGAACAAAGACCAAATACAGACACTGAGAATCAAACGGATAGTGTTGAAGCACTGGCAGGCAATGAATTTATTCGCGTTTCCAGTAGCCTTGGTTCTACTGCTAAGAATAATCTAACCACGGAAAAGGCAACAGAAGTTTACCGCTCTATTCAAGATCTATTATAAATCTTTTATTGCGGTTTATTACTGCCGCTTTTTTCGTTATTCAGGGTTTGATAGAGTGGTAATCGTGCTAAATGTTGATTAATTTGCGCAACAACCAGCTTGTACTCATCAGTTTCAACATGTCCATATTGCTGAACAAAATCTCGTTTGCTCAAACCTTCAGGTAAGCTATCAATGACTGGGAAAAATAAATCTTCACTTTGAACTTGTGATAAGACATCTTGGAAAGCGTCGGCGTAAATCGGGTCAATCGCCATAGAAGCGAATTTAATTCCGGCCAGATCAGCGGCTAAATCAGCGAAGCTAAAACCTGATCCCCCTTCAGCCCTATCCATCAACTCCTTAAATTCGCCCACAGCATTGCTTATCCCCTGTTGGGTTAAAATTTTGATTGCTGCGGAAATAACAAAATGTTGAGTTAAATCACTACGCCCTCTTAAAAGGGGCCGATAATAAGGCATAACCACTTTGTTTTGATATGGTTGCACGTCACCAATAAAATTGGCCATGCGGTGATGACCTACATAAATCGCTAGGGCTAGTAAAGCCGATTCATTTTCTAGTACCGCTGACGACTTAGCCGTTCTAACCTTTACTTTTTTGAATAAGGGATTGATGTAATCTGCTAATGGTAACCCTGCTGGATGTTGAGAAAAACTCAATCCGTCTAAATACGTCAAATAATAGCTAACTCTTTGTTTAAGTTCCTCATCACCGCTGCCTGACAGACCGTTTTTAATTTCATTTAAACTAACCAAAAACTCATGAATAGGAATTAGCCTTACGTTTAGTTCATCAGCAGAAACAGTCACTTCAGAGACTTGATTTAACGCCAAGTCTCCCAAATCACTTTTGGTCCAGCGGTTGATAATATACGTCATCATCGAAATAGCCCAGTCCCCTGAAATGGGTAAATCACCTAAATGTACATTAGCCACTTTAATGCCCTGAGCTGGGACTAACTCACCTTCGAAATTAACATAAGCTGTTAGCCAGTTGATGGGAATTTTATAGCTAAATTTAACGCCTAGCTTTTGTTTACTTGTGTCTATTTGCCCTGAGAACTCCGGAACAGCGCGTTGTAAAAAGCCTACAATACTGTTCATTTGCGCTTTGGAAATAACAATGGTTTGGGGAATGTAGCGCTTACGAGTGACTTGTCGTGCTTGAGAAAGCAGTAAATTTATGGTGTCTGCATCATCCACTTGTACAGATGCGTTAGCAACGACAATGGGCTTTGATTCAACAATTAACACCGTTAAAATAATTAAGCATGCAACTAAAGTTAGCAATAATACTTTGCATAATTTAATGACTTTAGACATAAGGTGACGTCCAAACAACTTGCAACACCGAGCTGATAAAATTCATCCTTGTTTTACCGATTTACTTAATTTATATGTTGGGAAACCAACTCTTTATTCTGCTTGAAGCCTGAATTATAAGTCACTTTTTAACAGTCTATATCGACGACTTCTATAGTACAGTCAGGCTCTGCAAAAGAATCATAGATCACGTAGCAACCTTGGTCAGTAGGAACACCTGAACTAGGTACAGCGTAACCTATTAATGCGTATTGATTGGTGGTTCGCGTTTCTAGATCTTCGTCTGATGAAATATCCATGAATTTGAAGAAATCCACAGAATCGCCTAATTCAGATTCGGCTTCTGGGCAAAGATTTCCAAAGTAGAGTTCAGTTTCCGCAAAGCCAAAATCAACAATCAGCTCTGATTGACCATCACCTGGATTCACTGTAGACGTTTCAAGCCCTTGGATTCTGGCTTTATTTTGCACTAAACGAACGGTGGTTCGCATATTTCCAGCAATACCATTTAGCACCGAAACCTTTGCATCACTTGAAATTCCGACGAATTTCGGTGCAGCAAACACCGTTAGGATACCTAATATCACGATAACTAAAATTAACTCTATCAGCGTAAAACCACGTTGAACTAAATTCACACATTCACCTGTCTATTTGTCACTTTTTTGTTGCTAATTATGATTACTTAAACCTCAGCCATGTTGCCTTTAGACTCTAACCATACCTTACGATCCGAAGCGCGCTTTTTGGAAAGCAGCATGTCCATTAGCTCCATCATTTGCCCAGCATCACCTTCGGTAAGTTGAACGAGACGGCGAGTATTGGGGTCCATGGTAGTCTCTCGCAGTTGCATGGGGTTCATTTCACCCAACCCTTTGAATCGTTGCACATTCACCTTGCCACGTTTCTTTTCGGCTTCAATACGATCTAAAATTCCTTGTTTTTCGCCTTCATCGAGGGCGTAGTAAACTTCTTTTCCCACGTCAATTCTAAATAACGGTGGCATCGCTACATACACGTGACCGCGATTAACCAGTGTTCTAAAGTGGCGCACAAATAATGCACACAGCAAAGTGGCAATATGCAGGCCGTCGGAGTCGGCATCGGCTAAAATACAAATTTTACCGTAACGTAACCCAGTTAAATCATCTGAGTCAGGATCTATACCCAATGCAACCGAAATATCGTGTATTTCCTGAGATGCCAACACTTGTGAAGAATCCACTTCCCAACTGTTTAGTATTTTACCCCGCAGGGGCATGATAGCTTGAAAAACACGGTCTCGCGCCTGTTTGGCCGACCCGCCAGCGGAGTCCCCTTCCACTAAAAACAATTCTGAGCGTTCGATATCCTGATTAGTACAATCGGTTAATTTACCGGGTAACGCAGGCCCTTGCGTGACCTTTTTACGAGCGACCTTTTTACTTTGGCGTAAACGACGTTGGGCATTGTTAATACACATGTCGGCCAACAATTCCGCCACATCAGTGTGCTGATTCAACCACAAACTGAATGCATCTTTAACCACGCCAGATACGAACGCAGCAGCTTGTCGAGATGACAAACGCTCTTTAGTTTGCCCTGCAAATTGCGGATCTTGCATTTTAGTCGACAAGATATAAGCACATCTGTCCCAAATATCTTCTGGCGATAATTTAACACCGCGAGGCAAAAGATTTCGGTACTCACAAAACTCTCGCATGGATTCAAGTAAACCTTGTCGAAGTCCATTAACGTGAGTTCCCCCTTGAGCTGTAGGGATCAAATTCACATAACTTTCGGTGACAAGCTCGCCACCTTCAGGCAACCACATTACCGCCCAATCTGCGGCCTCATGATTACCTGCTAACTTGCCAACAAATGGCGCATCTTCGGGCAACGAAATGTAATTACTAACTGACTGATACAAATAATCTCTTAAGCCATCCTCATAGTGCCACTCTTGGCTTTCTTTGCTGATTTTATTATCGAACTTAATTCTGAGGCCGGGACATAAAACCGCTTTCGCCCGCAAAATGTGCAATAATTTGGTTACCGAGAATTTAGCTGAATCGAAATACACAGGATCAGGCCAAAACCTGAGACCGGTTCCGGTGTTGCGTTTACCGCAGCTATCAACAATGCTTAGGTCTTCAACCTTATCACCGTTCTCAAACGCCATGCTGTAAACATTACCGTCACGTCGAATCAGTACCTCAACCCGTGTAGACAAAGCGTTCACCACAGATATACCCACACCGTGTAAACCACCAGAGAACTGATAGTTTTTGTTGGAGAATTTGCCACCGGCATGCAATTTGGTCATGATCAATTCGACCCCAGAAATGCCTTCTTCTGGGTGAATATCCACCGGCATTCCGCGTCCGTCATCAACCACTTCTAAGGATTGGTCTTCATACAAGATAACTTTGATATTACTGGCGAATCCAGCCAAGGCTTCATCGACACTATTATCGATAACTTCCTGGCTTAGATGATTAGGGCGAGTGGTATCGGTATACATCCCAGGACGACGTTTTACCGGATCTAATCCGTTAAGGACTTCAATTGCATCAGAATTATATTGGTTTGACATGCTTTTTATTCGATTTTTGTTGCCAAAAGGAGGTGCTTGGTAACACCCATAATAGCATTGATGTTATCAACTCAAGATGCGCTGAGCAATCAACATATTGGGTTTTCTCAACTCATTCCCTCATGACATTTTTTAAACCCTTTGCTAACCTGAAGGCTATCGCCATGGAAAACAGCTTACGACAGCAAAAATTTAAAAATATCGGGTAGATGATCAGCGTAGTTTTGAAAACTATGATCCCCCCCTTGTTCAATAGTCAGTCGACTGTTCGCATACTTTTGCTCAGCTTGGCGATAATCCAGAGTTTCATCATCGGTTTGCAATAGCGCCCAGTAGGCTTGGGGATCAGACAGTTCTGGGGTATTTAAATCAAGAAGTTGTTGAATATGGGTCCCTTGTAAAGTGAACTCTTGATTGGTATAGGGATTGACATGAGTGCCTAAAAACCCTTCCAATAATTCGAAAGGACGAACAGCAGGATTAATCAGTACCGCTTTTCCCCCAAACTTCTCGACCAAATAAGTCGACATAAACCCGCCCATAGAACTACCAATAAAACGTAGACTTTTTCCTTCATATTTGCCTGCCAGGCTTTCTAGCATTTGCGCCGCATCTAAAGGGTAATTTGGTACTTGTGGTACTTCCACTGTCAAATCTGGATGGTATTCCACCACATAATCAATAGTTTGTTGTGCCTTGACAGATTGCGGAGAGCTCATAAAACCGTGAATATAAATTAATACGTTTTCCATTTAATCTAGTTGTTCCTGTTGCAAACGAATAGTGGTGCAATTAAAAGTACCATCATTGTGTAATTGATAGAGCTTAAACCCCGGCATTTCATTACTTACGGAAAAATCGGCTTGATTAGCAAATTGCCAGCATGTTGACGGGCATGAGTGAAAATAACACTGGCGTATCATTTGATGAGTGTCATGATGAATATGCCCATAAATCACCAATTTTACTTGCGGTAATTGCGTTATTTGTTCAACAAAATTATGCCCATTAAGCCACTGGTGTTTATCCATCCAACCACCACATGGTATGGGGTGATGATGGCAAGCAATTAAATGAAAGCGCTCTGAAGCGTCTTGCAAATTATTTTTTAAGTTTTGCAAATTTTCAACCGAAACCTGTCCCAGGGTTCCTTCATGTCGGGTATCGATACCATGAATTAACCAGCTATCTTGTTGCCAAGGTCGGCTTTTAGCTAAATCAAAATGTGTTAGCAACTCGTCGAATAAATCAGATTGGTCGTGGTTACCAGCCACCACCTTGAATTTGTTCAACAAATTAAATTGCTCCAACAATTCAAAAAAATGCTGATAACTTTGTGCGCTATCGTCACCTGAAATGTCGCCAGTCACTAAGACGCCGTCGGGATTGAGCCGCGCAACCTTGCAAAGCAGTAATTGTAGGGTTTGGTAGGGATTAATATTATTGTAGCCAGTTTTGTTCTTATCTTTGAACAAATGACAATCACTTAATTGTACTATTTTAGCCATGCTAATTTACGCTAAGTCTCAGATGAGCCTATTGACTCAGCATGTCGTAAACAAAACGATAACCACTCTGCAAGGAAACGGTTGGTCATTTCTTTCTCATTGGGCTGATGCATATTCGTATTGGGGTAGGCGTAACTGGGTTTTAACGAACCAATATGCTGCGCACTGAGAACTTCAGCAACATTGGCATCGTGATAAAGTCGAATTTGCATTACTGGACGCAAAAAAGCCGGTACGCCATCGGCTAACTGTGCCAATTCAAGGGTGCTGGTATAACGACTACTATCAATGATTTTAACTCGGTAGTACAAACCATCGTTAATTTCAAACGTATAACTTAAGGTCACAGTGTCACAATCGGGCAATAAACGCAGTAAACGGGCATAATTAGCCTCACATACCGCCAACAGAGACGGTAAGTTTGGAACATATTTGCGCTGTCTACTAAGTGTTGTCATGCCAAATGTCACGTACTTTTTGTTCGTTAATAAGAAACCATTGTAACGCGATAAGCGTGGCAGCGTTATCGATTTTCCCTTCGTTTAGCCAATCAATTGCTTCTAACTTAGTTGCACGACGCACCAAGATGTCTTCACTCTCATGCTCCAACCCATGCACGCCTTGCGCAGTGGAAGCATCCACTTCTCCAATGTAAATATGGATGCGTTCAGTGGTTCCACCAGGACTTGAAAGGTAGCTCAATGCTTTATGCAAACGCTTAATCGTCACGCCAGCCTCTTCGAACGCTTCGCGACGACATACCTCTTCGATAGATTCACCTTGTTCTATCATACCTGCAACTATCTCAATCAACCAGGGTGATTGGCTTGTAGCAAAAGCTCCTATGCGAAACTGTTCGATGAAAACGAATTCATCCACTTTGGGATCGAATAACAAAACTGCGACAGCATGACCACGCTCCAATACCTCACGTTTAACCAATTGACTCCATCCCCCAGCAAATAATCGATGGGTAAATTGATAATCGATAAGCTTGAAAAAACCATCATATAAGGGTTTAGTTTGACTAATTTTCAAATCGTCTTTGCCGAAGGTTGGAAAAGGTTTCAATTTTTAAACTCCATATTTCATATAAATCTGCTAATTTATCGGTTCAGTTACCTTGATAAACACTTAGTCTCATTGCCTAATAACAAGTTATTTTTGGCTTAAACACTTTTATCTTAAAGATTGAGGTAAAATACATGAATTAAACTATTGAAGTGCACATTGGTGCAAAAACCTAGTTAAATAATACCGAACATAGGTTCTAGCACACATATTCTGTTACACTTCTCAGGATACTGTTACCACTTATCGTTTTCGGTTAACGCTTGATTTACTTACACTTTGAATCGAAATAAAAATAATCGAATAAACTAGCATCATGCAATACACTACGGAACATAAATAGGAAAGCAAATGAAAAAATCAATTCTGTCTCTGCTTATTGGCTTTAGCGTGGCCACTCAAGCCTATGCAGATGATCTTTATCAGGTGTATCAACGCGCACTGGAACAAGATCCTACGATCAATCAAGCAAAAGCTGATCGTGACGCAGCTTTTGAAGGCATATCAATCAGTCGGGCGAACTTACTGCCTCAAGTTTCTGGTGTTATTAGCTACTCTAAAAGCACTCAAGAATCCATTACTTTTGCCAACCTAGATACTGGCCCTATCGTAATTGATAATGAAACCACTAATTTAGGTTGGGACATTAGCCTTTCATTATCTGTTTATGACCACCAAAACTGGGTTGGTCTAAATCGTGCCGAAAAAATCGCTCAACAATTCGATACTAGTTTCGCATTAGCCAAACAAGAGCTAATTGTTAGAACAACCATTGCTTATTTGGCAGTGCTGCGGGCTAAAGATGGCTTAGAGTTTGTGCAAGCAGAAAAACGCGCTATCGAGCGCCAATTGGAACAAACAAAGCAACGTTTTGAAGTGGGATTAACCGCCATTACAGATGTTCACGAAGCTCAGGCTAATTTCGACAACACCGTTGCTCAAGAGATTGTCGCTGAGAACTTAGTTGAACTTAGATTAGAAGAATTGCGTGAAATTACCGGTAAATATCACGACAACTTGTCCGTGCTCAACACCGAGAGTTTTTCAGCCTCCCGTCCAATACCAAAGCGGGTTGATGGCTGGTTATCAATAGCGGAAGAAAAAAACCTAGATTTAATGGTCAGTAAGTTAGCAACAGAGATAGCCAAAGAAGATATTAAAAATGCTCGCGCAGGACATTACCCAACATTAGATCTTACCGCCTCGATTGGCAGTGACGATACTGAGGTTGGTGACCTTTCCTTACCTAAGCGAGATAATGATTCAATTGGTTTGAGTTTAACTGTACCTATTTATTCTGGCGGTAGCGTCAGCTCGCTAACAGCTCAGGCAAAATATAATTACATCTCAGCCAGTGAAAGCCTAGAGCTGATTCATCGCTCAACGGTTCGTTCTATTCGCAGTTCATATAATGATGTAGTGGCAGCAACATCCACTATTCGTGCATTCGAACAAGCGGTCATTTCCGCCCAAAGTGCACTGCAAGCCACAGAAGCTGGATTTGATGTGGGTACGCGTACAATAGTTGATGTCTTAGACAGCACTCGTAATCTGTTTGATGCTCGCCGTAATCTTGCAGGCGCGCGTTATGATTTTATCTCTGCTGTCATGACTTTAAAACGTTCTGCGGGTAATTTGACTGAACAAGACTTAATAGATATCAATCAAGGACTAAGACCAGCATCTTAATCCTCTGAATGCTCAAAAAATCCGTTACCGGCGTTGTCGGTAGCGGATTTTTTATGGTTTCTTAAACCCACTCTTTGATATCATTTAAGCGCGTTATTTAACTCTTTGTTTGGAATTCAATTGACATGAATGCCTCTGCCATAAAAGCCAAATTTATAAAAATTCGTTCTAACAAAATATTCGAGCTTGTAGTGATTTCAGTCATTATTTTTTCTGCGTTATTAGTTGGCGCAAAAACCTATGAAATGTCACCTACCCTCATTTCTGTCACCACCTTTCTTGATTGGTTTATCACCTTTTTCTTTTTCACTGAAATAACCATACGATTTTTTGCAGAACCGCGAAAAAGAGATTTCTTTAAAAGTTTATGGAACCTATTTGACACCTTAATCGTACTGGTCAGTATTATACCTGCAGACAATACTGATATGGCTATCATCGCGCGTTTAGTGAGAGTATTTAGGGTACTCAGAATGGTTTCGATTATTCCTGAATTAAGGTTGTTATTAACCTCTTTGGTAAAAGCCATGCCTCAATTAGGCTACGTAATGTTACTCATGTTTATTATATTTTATATATACGGAGCGATTGGCAGCACCTTGTTTGAGGAAATTAACCCTGTGTTATGGGGTGACATCACCATTTCAATGTTAACCCTATTTAGAGTCATGACCTTTGAAGATTGGACTGACGTGATGTATGAAACGATGGAAGTTTACCCCCTTAGTTGGATTTTTTATCTAACATTCATATTCTTAAGTGCCTTCGCTTTTTTAAATATGGTTATAGGCATTGTCGTTAATGTCATGGAGCAGGAAAATGAAAAAGCACGCAGTGAGAAAATGTTAGAGCGGGGCGAGCCAACAATTGCAGACTTGTCTAAACAGTTGAGTGATATCCATCAACAGATTCATAAGTTGAATCAAACCCATCAATGTAAAAATACTGAAATACAATAGCGCCAACAAACCTGCCAATCTGCTAATACTTCCCGCCAAAGTGCAACTAGCGGATTGGTCAGGTAAAATTTCAAAATAGAAGCGTCATCTCTCCTGCATATTCCCTTATGCGCTCTTCACCGTGTAAAGATTTATGTTCACCGATTTAGAAATATATTCATCGCAAATGAGAGTAAATTGGTGTTAATTGCACTATAAAGATAGAGCGTCAAAAAATAATTGACGTTGAGGCGTTCTAAAAGGAATCAAACGTCAAAAGTATAGCTAATCATAACAATCAGGTAAATTAAATAACCAAAAAAGCGCCAAAAGTTGTATTATTCAATTTCTAAAAGCTGGCATTGTTTTCGCTTATAAGAGTTTAGATAACGAAAAACACAGAATAGCTAACAAAGATAATAGTAGTGAGCGAATTTAATTTCAGCACTACTAAAATCACAAATGGAATAAAATTATGCGTATTAAAAGAGTCTCAGAACCATTCAAGCACTTGGCTGGAAAGTCTTTTAAGTTAGTTTGTATAGATTTGAATAGGGAAAGTTCAAACCAAAAATCCACAGTTCCAGTGAATAATGTGGTTAATTTTCCTATTTCAAAGAAATGTAAGAATTTCAAAAAAGACTAGAAATATTTTCTGAATTATTTTGTAAATTTAAAAAGGGAGCAATTGCTCCCTTTTTAAAAAACCGCGAGTTCCAACATTCCAGCTAAAACCTTGTTGCGTTAAATTCCATATTGATTCTTCAGATTTTTAACTCGCTCAATATTGTTTTCAGCGGTAAACGTGCGTTCACTCAGTTTTCTTCTACCTAAAGTATTGTTGCCACTTGCAAATAACACTTCTACATAATTAAGATAAATCTCATTATTTTTCATGGAATCATTGATGACTCGATCATAATATTTTAAGGATTCATCATACTTTTCTTGCTTCATTAAAGCCTGCGCTAAAGTATCAACAGCATCAGGGTTATCTGGATATTGCTCTACCGCTTGTTTAGCGTACTTTTCAGCTTCTTTCAAACGGCCATTTTGTGCATACAGATAAGCTAGGTTGTTTAACACCACAAAATTATTTGGATTTAGCTCTAAGGTTTTCTCATACGTCGCTATGGCGGTTGCTTCATCGCCACTTATTTGCCGCTCAGCAATCATCATCTTCACAGCAATATCATCGGGGTATTTTTCCGCATGTTGTTGTAAAAATGTTAGGGCTTGGCTTTTCTGCTCAAGTCGTTCCAAATTTATTGCTAATAAAACCGCATTTCGGCTATTAGGAACCGCGCTATAAACCGCTTCAGAATTTTCAAGAGCCTCAGCATATTCATTATTAGACATTTGGATCCGAGCTTTGAATCCTTTCGCAACAGGAAGCTGTTGAGTTGCTTCAGGTAACTCAGATAGCGCTTTTTGTGCTTCGTCAAACTGCCTAGACATCACTAAAAAGTGGGTTCTTAATACTTCAACACTTAAATCATCGCGAGCCTCAAGAAAACGACTACTTAGCTCTGCACCTTCCGTAAATGCGCCTTTGGCATCAAGCAACAACATTTTACCTAAGTTGGCAGCTTTACTATTTGGATATACCTCAATCCATTTATCATAATGTTGATTTGCATCGGCAATACCACCAATTCCTAACAATGCTTTGCCTTTTAAATTCCAGTAAGCTGCGGGGGTTTCTTTATCTGCAGTAACGCCCTCTAAAGTTGCTAAAACCTCGTTCCATTTTTGCTCGGTTAAATACATACGAGCGACAAGTAATTTCAGCCCGATATTTTGCGGAGCATTTTGCAAAGCAATTAAGGCAGGTTCCATGCCTTTCGCATTTTCTTTCAATTGCAAATGAGACAGGTAATATGATGCTAACGCAGGCACAAAATCTGGTTTCTTCGCCAAAATGTCCAATAACTTTTGATGACCTTCATCTCTATTACCTTTAGCAATATCTAAATTAGCAATAGCTAACTGTATTAAACCGTTTTCCGGGTCTAAGACTTCAGCCTTTTTGTACATCGCTAGGGCCGTGTCATAGTCTTTTTGCTTAGTGGCTAACTCTCCGGCTAACATATAACCTTTAAAATCATCCGGGTTAGATGCAATCCACTCTTCAGCTAGTGTATTCGCTTTATCGAACTGTCCAGTCATTAAGTAAGCATTTGCCAATGTGGCTTTGGTCACATCCATATCTGGACTTTGTTCAAGTGCATTTTCTAAATCTATGATGCCACTGACGTCGTTTAGAGAAAGCCTTAACACCCCTAGTCGAGTTAAATCTTCTGCCGAGCGGCTTATTTCAGCTGAGCGCGCTACGACCTCTTTGGCTTCATTCAGATTGCCCGCACGAATTAATTCGTATCCAGCTTTGCTAAACAACTTAGCATCTTCCTCAGTCACTTCACTGAACATTTCTATCACATTGCTAGCGTCTTCAGATAAACCAAGCTCCAATTGGCTTGCAGCTAGCATTTTTAATGCTGGGTGATTGGGTGGTAAAGAACTGGCAATGTAAGATAAATGGGTGTTCGCAGCTTCAAAATCTTTAAGCATGTAAGCCGCATAACCTGCAATCAATCTCAGGACCGGGTCACCACGGCCACTTTGAATTGCTTTTTCAGCGTATTTTTGCGCATTTTCATGCTCATTCTTCGCTGCACTAACAACACTTTTTAGTTGATTTAGTAGCGCGTTCTCTTGGTTAATTGCTAGCAACTGGTCGATATAAGGTTCCGCTTCGGTTACTTTTCCGTTATCGACTAACAGTTTCGCCAAAACAAAAACAATTTGTGTATCGTCAGGAAATTGCTCTAAATAATTCACATAAACTTCAGCAGCTTTATCAGCCTGTTGAGTGCGCAGATACAATTGACCTTGCAATTTAAGTACATCAGCATTGTCGGAATATTTTTGAGCAAGTGCTTCTGTTTTACTTACCGCCTCATCAACGTTTTGCTCTAACACTAAACCAAAAACTTCCACTAATCCGGTGTACACAGTATCTGCATTAATCGTACTTAGCTGTTCCAATAACAATTTCGCTTCCGCTTCTTTGCCAAGCTGAGCCAGCGATTGCAACTTGAAAAAGCCCACTTCCATTTCTTGCTCTGGCGTCATTCCCGCTTCGGAGTGATCAATTTCACTCAATTCTGCATAGGCGCCAGAATTTTGATAAGCCTGAGATAATAAGGGGATAACATCTGACGCGGGTTGACCATATTCTAGCGCACGGTTTAACTCTTTTTCTGCACTCTCATATTGTTTTTGTTTTAAGTACACTTTACCCAATTCAAACCGGGCTGCAGGATTTCTAGGATCAGCTTGAACTGCACTTTTCAGTTCAATAACTGCGGAGTTCAACTTATTTTGTGCAATGAATTCTTGTGCTGAGGTTAAATGTTCTTCGCTTGTCTTCTGGGTACATCCGAGAATGAGGCTAACGCTAATTGCTATTAGTAATGTTCTCATATTGTCAACTCTTCCTTAATGTCAAATTAGCTCTAATTGGCTATATCCTACAAGGCTAATTATTTTTTTTACAGCGGGTTTTAGTTTAAAAAACTATAGACTAACACCGATTTTATTAAATTTAAGCCTCTAATGTTAAACCATCGTTAATAGTCAGTTAAAAAACAAAAAATTATCGCCTGAAATGAGACCTTTGTTGGCTTAAAATAAGGTTATCTAATATACTACGACTTTAATCAATACCGGCCTTTAGGCACTTTTCAAGATTGCCTGTTTAGCTGTAATTAGCTGATGTCAGTTAATTACTTATCCGGTAACCAGGGATCATGAATGACCAGTACGACAGATATAACCTTTAAAGAACTTAATCTACCTGAAGCGCTCTTGCAAGCAATTGAAAAAGTTGGCTATGAAAAACCTTCTCCGATTCAAGCTGAGAGTATACCGTTAATATTACAAGGCCATGACTTATTAGGCCAAGCGCAAACGGGAACCGGCAAAACCGGCGCATTTGCACTACCTATGTTGGCGAATTTAGACATTGAGGCTGATTTCACCCAACTTCTAGTTCTTGCACCTACTCGAGAATTAGCGATTCAAGTAGCAGAAGCGTTTCAAGTGTACGCGAGCTTTTCGAAAAAAATTCGCGTTTTACCGATTTACGGTGGCCAATCTTATGACAACCAAATTCGCCAGTTAAAACGTGGTGTACAAGTGGTTGTTGGTACACCTGGACGTGTTATTGACCATATCAAGCGCGGTACTCTTAAACTCGACAAGTTGCGCTTTTTGGTATTAGATGAAGCCGACGAAATGTTACGAATGGGTTTCATTGACGATGTAGAATGGATATTAAGCCATGCACCTGATACACGCCAAACCGCGTTATTTTCAGCCACTATGCCTGCGCCAATTAAAAAAATCGCGGAACGCTATTTAAACAATCCTAAACATGTAAAAATTGCTTCTAAAGTCAGCACAGCCAGTACTATAAAACAGCGTTTTTGTCAGGTTGCAGGGCATCACAAGTTAGAAGCATTAACGCGTATTATGGAAGTGGAAGAGTTTGATGGTGTCATCATCTTCGTACGTACCAAAACAGCAACGGTGGAATTGGCCGACAAACTGTCCGCTCGTGGTTATGATGTTGAACCTTTGAACGGTGACATTGCGCAAAACGCCAGGGAAAGAACCGTTGATCGTCTGAAACAAGGCAAAATTGATATTCTAGTAGCCACTGACGTAGTCGCCCGTGGACTTGATGTTGAACGCGTAAGCCATGTTATTAACTATGATGTTCCATACGATACTGAGTCTTATGTTCACAGAATTGGACGAACCGGTCGTGCAGGACGCCAAGGTGATGCGATTCTATTTATTTCACATCGTGAAAAGCGCATGTTGTTCTCAATTGAAAAAGCAACAAAGCAAAGTATCGAGCAAATGCCGATCCCTTCGATTTCGGAAATCAATCAAACTCGCTTGTCACGTTTTAAAACCAGTGTCATTGAAGCCATTCAAGATGACTCAATCGAGAGCTTAATTCCTATTGTTGAGTCCATTCAAAAAGAAACCGAAGCGGCCCCAGAAAAAATTATGGCGGCCTTGGCTAAAATTGCCCAAGGTGATGAGCCATTAATTCTTAAGGAAGGGGATCGTCCTGATCTAAACGCTAAACCTGCTTATAACGAGAGAGAGCGTGCACCTCGCGGTGGTAGAGATCGCGGTTCTAGAGAAGAGCGTGGTGGCCGAGGTCGTAATCGCAGTAGTAAGCCAGATGAAGGTATGCAGCGTTATAGAATCGATGTAGGCCACTCTCA
The DNA here is from genome assembly GCF_054782055.1 of Aliiglaciecola aliphaticivorans. Taxonomy (NCBI): domain Bacteria; kingdom Pseudomonadati; phylum Pseudomonadota; class Gammaproteobacteria; order Alteromonadales; family Alteromonadaceae; genus Aliiglaciecola; species Aliiglaciecola aliphaticivorans. The sequence continues at coordinate 90,844 of NZ_BAAGTF010000014.1, read as the reverse complement.
CGGTGCTAAGCCTGGCAACATCGTTGGGGCGATAGCCAATGAAGCGAATATTAGCAGTAAGAATATTGGTGCCATCGAAATCTTCGATAACTTTAGTACCGTTGACTTACCTAAGGGCATGCCAGCCAACACATTTGGGGTACTTGAAAAAACCCGTGTAGCCGGACAACGATTGGCTATTCGCGAGTGGAGTGATGAGCCACCAAAGCGTAAATCACGTAAATTCGATAAACGATAAAATACTAAACCCGCTCACAAGGCGGGTTTTTTGATTTAAAATCTAAATAACCAAAAGAACTATCAATTCGCTTTTAATACTTTTGCTATATATAGAATTTCACGCAGAATCTACTTTTTAACGATTAATACAGGCAGCCAATATGCGTTACTTCCCCATTTTTATTGATACTCAAGGGTTAAATTGCCTCGTGGTAGGCGGTGGAGAAGTGGCTGCCCGTAAAATAGAATTATTGCTTAAAAGTAAAGCCGAGATAACAGTAGTGGCACCTTGGATGTGCAACACGGTTGAACAGTTTGCAGAGGAAGGGGTAATTACCACTATACCCAGAGAATTTCATCAAAGTGATATAGAACAACGCGACCTGATCTTTGTTGCTACAGATGACAGTGAAGTGAATCAGCAGGTTCATAAACTTGCCAGTGCGGCCAATATTTTGGTGAACGTAGTTGATAATACACCTCTGTGTAAGTTTATAACCCCGTCTATCATCGACCGTTCACCAATCGTAATTGCGATGAGCAGTGGTGGTGTCGCACCGGTATTATTGCGCTACTTAAGACAAAAATTAGAGTCTTTTATTCCCCAAAAAATTGCACTCTTGGGTGAGTTTTCGGAAAAGTTTAGAGACCAGGTTAAGCAGCGTTTATCCTCTGTTACTGCTCGAAGATTTTTCTGGGAAGATATTTTAGATGGCCCAGTGGCTGAACAGGTGTTAAATGCCAATCCACAAAAAGCAGAAGCTATGTTTGCCGAATCATTGGCGAACCATGAACAAAACAAAAAGCACGGTGAAGTGTATTTAGTAGGTGCAGGACCTGGTGATCCGGACCTGCTCACTTTCAAAGCCCTACGTTTAATGCAAAAAGCTGATGTCGTGGTTTACGATAGGCTAGTATCCAAAGAAGTCTTAGAGTTGGTTCGCCGAGATGCTGAAAAGATCTATGTGGGAAAAGCAAAAAGCCAACATACTTTACCTCAGCAAGATATTAACGTGTTGCTAGCAGATCTAGCAACAGAGGGCAAAAGAGTCGTCAGGCTCAAAGGTGGCGATCCTTTTATCTTTGGTCGGGGTGGAGAAGAAATAGAAACCCTTGTCGATCGGAATGTAGCCTTTCAGGTAGTACCAGGGATTACCGCAGCGACCGGAGCAGCAAGTTATGCAGGGATTCCTTTAACCCATAGAGAGCATGCCCAATCGGTGGTTTTTGCTACAGGTCATTTAAAAGACAATACCATTGATCTAGATTGGCCAGCGTTAGTCCAAAAGAATCAAACTATCGTCTTTTATATGGGGATAACTGGTTTAGCAATTATCCGTGACAAACTCATTGAACACGGTATGCCTAAAGACATGCCCATCGCCATGGTACAGTCCGCCACTACAGATAAACAGAAGGTTGTCACCGGTACTCTAGTTACAATTCAAGAAGTTGCTGAAGCAGCAGAAATAAAGCCACCATCTTTAATCATAATAGGCACTGTTGTTACTCTGCGGGACAAATTAAACTGGTTTGCAACGGAACAAAGCACTTACTAGCCATAAAATACAGAAAGGGCAAATTTAACCTCAACTCTGATATTCGCTACTATGCTTAAGGTAAACAGAGGGTGAATGCCAATGAAATCACTATCGATTAATCTGTGCATATTAATGATCACGGGGCTCGTAGCCCCTATACATGCGAAACAATTGCAATTTGAGAAATCGTCAGACGAAACGAGTTACCGCTTCGCCTACCAGTGGGTAGACCAAGGTAATCAAAACAAATCCTTAACTTTTTCAATAGATAAAACCGTCGCCCAAAATCAGTATAAAAATCAAACGGTATTCAAACCAGAAATTGCACAACGTTACGTTTACGTTGAACTCATGAAACAAGCACAAAAAATCGATCCAAAAGAAGCCCGCGTTAGTATTCAACAGCGCGGGGAACAATTAGAGGTAAGCGTTTCCAGTCGGCATCTTGAGATGCTAGACAAGTGGAAATCTCTCATGTCAGAAAAACAGCAAAGTGCTTTTGATGACTATCTGCATGAACATCATTATACCCGATTTACTAACCATGTTGGCCAAGAGGGAGTGATTCCAGATCATATCCGCTACATTCAAGAGAGCCGCAGCATAGTGTTGCCCGCCGCTCAAGCTATATATGAACAACTAGAAAAAGGCAGTGATACCCGTGGCTATGTGAATCTGCTACTGAGTTGGATTCAAACAATCCCGTACAATGAACTAACCAATCGTGTGGATTCTAATGGTGCCGGCTTCTTCACACCTGTGGAGGTTCTCACAAATAATAAAGGGGATTGCGATAGCAAAGCGACCTTAACAGCGTCTTTAATGCGTTCACTGCTGCCAGATCTAAGCATGGCAATGGTGTATTTACCCAATCACGCACTACTAGCGGTTAATTTAGGGGAGCGCCCAAATGAAGAGTCCATCAATATTCGCGGCGCTCAGCACGTTTTAATTGAGCCAACCGGTCCAGCAGTGATCAACATAGGCGAAATATCGGATGAAACAGCCAGGCATGTAACAAACGGCAATTACACAGTCGTTATGATTCCTTAGCTAGTTATCACTTCAGCATTGGGCTTTGACGCAATTCCAGAATTGAACGTCATTTCCTGAGCAAAAAAGCTTGGGTATAACTTAAGACTATCCCACTAACAAGGATTACTAATATACCTAGTAACAGACATACCTTATATTTTATTCAGAAATATTTCTGTTAGTTCACACCGCTTAACGGGAAATAGCTTAACTTTAAATTAGATTGACAGAAGGAATCTGAAGATGTTCAGAAAGCAGAATATTGTTCAGCTAGCGATAAAAAATAATATACTGAATGATGAAGTAACCGCGATCGGCGTAACAGATTTCGAGCGTCTTAGGCAAACCGTTTCAGAACTACACTGCGCGTTTCCGCAACCTTTTATCCACACCTTTGCCGTTAAAGCAAATGCATTGGTCGATGTTTTAAAAGAATTAAAATCGTTGGGCATGGGAGCGGAGGTGGCAAGTCCAGGGGAGTTATTAATTGCCCAAAAAGCCGGTTTTGAGAACAGTGAAACTATTTTTGATTCGCCTGCAAAAACGCTATCTGATCTAACTCAATGTATCGAACAAGGTATTTCCATAAACATTGATAATCTGCAAGAGCTAGAAAGAGTAGATCGTTTAAAAGCGAAAAACGTGAATTCCTCATCAATAATAGGATTTAGAATTAATCCTCAAAGCGGATCCGGAAGCATATCCTCCACCAGTACAGCTACTGCCACATCGAAATTCGGCTACGCCCTTGCAGATGGTGATAATCGTAATCAACTCCTTGAAATTTATAAACAACGACCTTGGTTGACTAGCCTGCATACCCACTCGGGTTCACAAGGGTGTGAGCTAGAATTGATGGCATTTGGCATAAAAGAACTAGTGTCACTTGCCGAAGATATCAATCGTGAAGTGGGCTACCAGCAAATTCAGCAACTAGACATAGGTGGCGGTTTACCGGTTAATTTCGAAAGTGAAGAAGTCACTCCCAGTTTTCAGCAGTACGCTGATGTTCTAAAACAAACTGTACCTGCATTATTCGATGGAAAATACAGAGTTAAAACCGAATTTGGTCGTGCAATTACAGCTAAAAACGGTTTTATTTTAACACGGGTAGAGTACACCAAGTCTATGGGGGGAAGGCACATAGCCATTACACATGCTGGCGCTCAAATATTAACCAGAACTGCGTTTACCCCTAAATCTTGGCCCCTCAGAGTATCTTGCTTTACGCCTCATGGAGAAGTGCGAAATGCTGAGAATACAGAAATAGTACAAACAGATGTAGCTGGTCCATGCTGTTTTGCTGGAGATTTAGTATGTAAAGACAAACCTTTACCTAAATTAGAAGCAAACGATTATGTATTAATCCACGATACTGGTGGTTACTATTTCAGTAACCACTTTGACTATAACAGTCTTCCTAGAGTGTCGGTTTATGCCGTAAAAGGTAACGACAATCACATAGATATCTCGTGTATTCGTAAACAAGATACACTAACCGAAGTAATGGCGCGTATGTGACAGCCTATATTCCTTTGACGACATATTGATAATACCAATATGTCGTCAATTCATGGCTCTGCTGATTATTAATCCTATGGAATAAGCTCAACTTGTATTTAACGGTGAGATTATATTTTTCCCATGTAATCTAGGGTTTTATCCAGCGCTTTTTCTAAGATAAAGATTATTTCATCAATTTCACTTTTAGTCGTTATAAGCGGAGGGCAGAACGCTAAGGAGGTACCTCCCACCGCTCTGGTTATCATTCCCAGTTCTTGACAGGTATGCATAGCAAAAGTAACAACTTCACTAGTCTTCGCGGGTGATTCACAGGCTAGCAACTCAACTGCAGCAATCAAACCTTTACCTCTGACCTCGCCCACCAGTGGATGGTCTTGTATCCTTCGCAACTGACTTTGCAAGTAAGCACCAATGTTCCCCGCATGCTCAAAGACCTTATCCCGCTGATAAATTTCAAGGGTTTTTAATGCCACAGCACAACCAACTGGGTGGCCAGAATACGTGTAACCATGACCAAACGCCCCGACCTTTTCGCTAGACTCTTTAATCTGGGTATACATATCACCGCTGATAACAGATGCACTAATAGGTATGTAGCCCGATGAGAGTTGTTTAGCGAAGGTAAGAATATCTGGTGATTGAATCCCCATGGCATTACTCCCAAAATCCTCCCCTAACCGACCAAAGCCAGTGATAACTTCATCAGCCCAAAATAAAATATTATATTTACTCAGTATCTGTTGTACTTTTTCATAGTAGCCCTTAGGCGGCACTATCACACCACTTGCGCCCGTCACAGGCTCTGCAATAAACGCTGCGATTGTATCTGGACCTTCTTCAACAATTAACTTTTCAAGATTGCCGGTAATTCGCTCCACAAAATCTGACTCTGATTCTCCGTCAAGTGCTCCATGATAATAGTGTGGTGCGTCGGTTCGCAGAATGCCTAATGCCGAAAAGGGCAGATCAAAATTAGTGTGATTTACCGGTAATCCAGTTAATGATGCGGAGGCAACGGTCACTCCGTGGTACGAGCGTTCTCTGGCAATGATTTTATATTTTTGAGGCTGCCCGATTGCGTTGTAGTAATAACGTAGTAATTTAATATTAGTGTCATTAGCGTCGCTGCCAGAATTTCCAAAAAACACTTTTGCATCTTTGGTTGGCACCATTGCACTTAGTTTTTCAGCCAAATCAATGCCCACCTGATGGGTTTTACCACCAAACATATGTGAGTATGAAAGTTTGCTTAATTGCTCACTCGCCGCATCAATCAACTCTTGATTGTTATAACCTAAGGATGTGCACCAAAGACCAGACATAGCCTCTAGGTATTTTTTACCCTTATTGTCGTATACATACACACCGTCGCCTTTTTCAATAACGAGATTAGGTTGGCTTTTAAGATTGCTGGCTGGATAAATAATACTGGTCATAATGCCTCAGATTAACGTATTCGCGTTGATTCAAAGGCCTATTGAAACCTATTCATTGGCAATATTAAATATCAAACTTTCAACCCTTTGTTTTAATTTTTTAAAACATTAGGCCTAATCCATCTTGCCATAAGGATCCGCGAAGAATGTCTAAAACCAGTCAAATAGTTGGATAGCGACGAAATGCTTCTATGCATTTTTAGGAGAAAAGTGAATAACGATATAAAAGTAGTCGGAGGGTGGTTGTAGCAAGGAAACACATTATCGTTTCCTTGCTATAAATTGACTAAGCTGGCAACACAAAAATTACAAATTTTCTTCTGCAAACTCGGCTAAACGACTACGTACAACCCCATCCAAATTAATGGTAGCGCTGCCTGAGAAATCTTTAAATTTCTCCACCAAATAGGTTAAGCCAGAGGTCACTGCTGATAAGTAATTACTGTCAATTTGCGCGAGGTTTCCGCCACAAATTAGTTTAGTTCCTTCGCCACAACGAGTAATAATCGTTTTTAATTGGGAAGCCGTAAGATTCTGCGATTCATCTAAAATCACAATGGCATTTTGGATACTACGACCGCGCATAAAGTTAACTGATTTAAACTGTATATTGGCCTTCTCCATGATGTAACTCATAGAACCTTTGACGTTTTCATCGTTTTTATGCAATACCTCTAAAGAATCAGTAATGGCAGCTAACCAAGGTGCCATTTTTTCTTCTTCTGTGCCCGGTAAAAAGCCTATGGATTCGGCTATTTCTGGCGTACTTCTGGTGACGATAATTTTATCGTACATATTTTTTTCAATAACCATTTCCAGCGCCGCTGCCAAAGCAAGCAGGGTTTTACCGCTTCCCGCAGGTCCGGTCAAAATCACCAAATCAATATGTGGGTCAAGGAGTGCATGGAATGCCATTGCTTGGCCAATATTCTTCGGCGATATACCCCAGGCATTGCGCCCCATTAGTCGATCGTAACCTAAATCAAGGACCTCTAGCGTATCTTCTGTAATGTTTTCCACTAACCCGGCGAATTGCTCTTCCCCATCAATTAAAAATTCATTGATATAGGCTTCGGGAAGGGCTTTTTTATCAATAGTGTGAATGGTATCTCGGCCTTCGGTTCGGCTATCCACGGTTTTCACACACTCCCAAAAATCCCCGTTAAAGGTGTGATACCCCTTAGATAAATATTTGATATCACTGATTAATTGGTCTGTTCGATAGTCTTCAACATGGGCTAAGCCGGCTCCTTTTGCCTTCAAGCGCATATTGATATCTTTGGTCACCAAAACAACCTGTCTGGGTAGCTTGATTTTTTGTAAATGCAAAGCGGCATTGATGATGCGGTTGTCGTTATCATTACTGGTGAACACTTGCTGCTCAAAAGGAAGACCGTGATCAGCAAAAATAGATAGCTGGCCAGTAGGGGCTGACTCACCTGAGCCAAGTCCAGTCATTGCAACACCTTCTATCATTTGTTCCGGTGTCGATTCATGGAGTAAGTCTTCCATTGCACGAATTGAGACTCTCGCATCCCGAGCTACGTCTTTTTTACTGTCTTTAATGTAATCCAGTTCTTCTAGAACCGTCATGGGGACAACTACATCGTGTTCTTTGAAAGAGAGAAAAGCGAGGGGTTCATGTAAGAGGATATTGGTATCGAGCACATAAAGTTTGGTATTCATTTCAGCTTTTTCTGGCATCCGCTACTCCGTTTAACTGCCCACATAGATAACATAGGCCCATGGCATGGTTTTGACTAAATCCATTCTTACCATAAACCACTTTTTCAGCACTTTCATCAACTTTTACAAAAGACTTTTAAAGTTATAAAAAACTCTATAAATATCAAAAGACTGCTTAAAGGCTATGGAATTTCCACAAACAAAATTAGGTCATTAATTAACCGTCACTGAAGGTCACTAGGGTGATTTTTGATTACTCTCTTCGAACCTTCAACTAATTTAATAGGGGGAGTGAGAACACACTGCAAAACTCCATTATAAGCGTTATAATCGCGCTCTTTATGATTTGGCGAAAGCCCTTAATTGGCAACATAGGCACACTTAGATTTGGCCTGTAACGCTCAAGAGATTTTCTACTATGACACAAACAAACAACTTTGCTCTAGGGCAACGTTGGCTTAGCAATACTGAGTCAGAACTTGGCCTGGGCACTATCATTGCCGTGAACAATAGAACGGTTGAAATACTTTTTCCAGCCATCGGTGAAACCCGCACTTATGCGCCGGCCTCAGCACCGCTAACCCGCGTTACATTTGATATTGGCGACAAGGTTACTAGCCATGCTAATTGGCAATTCATAGTAGAGCGCATAAGTGAACAAGCCAGCATGCTAACTTATCACGGTAAGCGCTTAGACACGGGGGAGGATGTTGATTTAAAAGAAACCTTTATCGATCATCACTTTCAATTGAACCAACCACAGAAAAGACTTTTAGCGGGTCAGGTTGATGAACCTAAATGGTTCGACATTCGGGAAAAGTGTATTACCCAGCAGTACCAACATGATACGTCAGACTTATTAGGTTTCTTAGGTGCTCGTGTGGATATTATCCCTCACCAGTTGCACATTGCTTCAGAAGTAGGACGTCGTCATGCTCCACGGGTTTTATTAGCCGATGAAGTCGGTTTAGGTAAAACCATAGAAGCGGCGTTAATTATCCACCAACAATTGTTAACTGGGCGGGCACAAAGAATATTGATTGTGGTGCCAGATAGCCTTGTTCACCAATGGTTAGTGGAAATGTTAAGACGAGTTAATTTAGCATTTTCGATTTTTGATGAAGAACGCTGCCAGGCCATGGCGGAAGAAAGCGGTAACCCGTTCGAAGCAGAGCAATTAGTACTCTGTAGCCTAGATTTTCTGACTCACAATAGTCGCTATTTCCAACAAGCGTGTGAAGCCCCTTGGGACTTAATGGTCGTAGACGAAGCGCATCACCTAACCTGGTCTGAAGGCCAGCCTTCCCAGGAATATGAGGTGATTGAGCAGTTGGCTCAAGTTACAAAAGGCGTTCTACTATTGACCGCCACCCCTGACCAATTGGGTCACGAAAGTCATTTTGCACGCCTACGCATTTTGGATCCTGCTCGTTTCCATAGTTATCAAGAGTTTGTGCATGAAGAACAACAATATAGCCAGCTAGCCAAAGCCATCGAACCCTTATTAACAATAGCGGATACTAAGGTTACCCTGAGTCAAGAGTCGATACAAAGAATACAAGAGTTTGCCGGTGAAGATTTAGTTGCGAATTTAGACTTAACTGACACAGCTAGCATCGAGAAGCTAATTAACCAACTGCTAGACAGACACGGTACAGGACGAGTACTGTTTAGAAACAGTCGCTCAGGGGTTAGCGGTTTTCCAGCCCGTGAATTACTGTCCTATCCTTTGCAAATGCCCGAAGAGTATGAACATCATCTTGAAATTGAACTTGATTCTAGCCGGTTGTTATCACCGGAACGGATCCCTGAATTAGTTGACAGCTGGACAGACTTTGACCCCAGAATAGATTGGTTTATTGACCATTTACAGACACTACGGGGCGAAAAAGTGTTGACCATATGTGCCAAAGCTTCCACTGCATTGATGTTGGCCGAGGCGGTACGCCGTAAGTCGGGTATCAGAGCTGGTGTGTTTCATGAAGGCTTGAGTATTGTTGAACGCGACCGCACAGCCAACTTTTTTGCCCAATCAGAAGACGGCGCTCAGGTGTTAATTTGTAGCGAAATTGGCAGTGAAGGGCGAAATTTCCAATTCGCTCATCATCTGGTGTTATTTGATTTACCACAAGTTCCAGATTTACTCGAACAGCGCATTGGTCGACTTGATCGAATTGGCCAAAAACACGACGTTAAATTGCACGTGCCGTTTTTTGTGAACTCTGCCCAACAAGTTATGTTGGAGTGGTATCACGATGGACTGAATGCTTTTGAACTAACCTGTCCTGCTGGCACTAGTGTCTACGAAGAAGTAGAAGAAATGCTACTCAGTTCACTACAAAATCCCCATGATGAGTTGGCCAAACGCAAACTCATTGAAGACACTCAAAGCATTTATGCCGAACTAAAAAGTAAATTGGAACAAGGCAGAGACAAACTACTAGAAATTAATTCTTCGGGCAAAGGTAAAATTCAACAACTTATTGAAGGTATTGAAGACTCGGATAATTCCCCGAAACTTGAACGCTTTATGACCCAATTATTCGACACCATTGGTGTTTTACAAGAAGAGACGGACGAAGGCTGCTATTTACTCAAACAGACAGAGTCTATGCACACTCAACTTCCAGGGCTTGAAGAAGAAGGCATGGCGATCACTTATGAGCGCGACACTGCCACAAAACTGGAACACGTACACTTTTTTAGTTGGGACCATCCCATGGTGCAACATGCTATGGATACCATTACTACCGATGTGCAAGGTAAAAGTGCCATAGCCATGAACAGAGATAAGTCTCTTCCACCTGGCTATTATTGGTTAGAATGTTTGTTTGTACTGTCAACAAAAGCCGAAAAGCACTTACAAGTTAATCGATATATGCCTGCCACTCCGATTAAAATTACCGTCGATCCTAAAGGACAGCAAACAGATAGAGTGTTTTATATGCTCGATAGAGTGAAACCTAAAATGTCTGCTCAGTTGATTCATGCACTGCAATCAAAAATTGAAAACGCCATCCAACAAGCCACTGCTATGGCAACCGAAACTGCTGCAGAAATCAAACAACAATGTATCGACAGTATGCAGAATAATTTACAGGAAGAACTGAATCGTCTACAAAGTTTGAGTTTAGTTAATAAGTCCATTCGCGAAGAGGAATTAGACTTTATCCGTAATCAGTTAGATGCCCTAAACAACGCTCTAGAGAATGCAGAAGTGCATTTAGAAGCGGTTAGGTTAGTGGTCAATAATCATTAATGAAAATCATAAAATACAACGGAAATGCAGCTTAAATGGCAATTTTGAATTATGCCCCTAGCCGATATCCCTATTTCGATATCGTTTATCAAGATGAAAACATATTGGTGTTAAATAAGCCTAGTGGCTTGTTAACTGTGCCAGGAAAGGCACTTGAACATAAGGATAGTTTACAGCTTAGAGTCCAGCGAGCCTTTCCAACGGCCACCATTGTTCACCGCTTAGACATGGCAACGTCGGGACTTATTGTCTTGGCATTGGATATGGATAGCCATCGGAAAATATCCAAAGCATTTGAATTACGTCAAACGGCTAAATCCTATGTTGCCAGAGTATTTGGTAAGCTAAGTGAAGAACAAGGTAGCATCGATTTACCGCTGATTTGTGACTGGCCTAACCGCCCAAAACAAATGGTAGATCACGAACGAGGAAAGAAAGCGCTAACCCACTGGAAGCGATTGGCCTGTGACGATCAAGAATCTCTTGTGGAACTCATACCGGTTACAGGACGCTCTCATCAATTAAGGGTACATATGTTGAGTATTGGACATCCAATATTAGGAGATAGGCTGTACGCCCATGAACAAGCCTTACAAGCTGCTAACCGTTTACAGTTACACGCCAAAACACTTAAATTCAACCACCCGTTATCTGATGAACCCATGGCATTTGAATGTCCAGTGCCGTTTTCATTCAAGTCTTCAAGGGGTCTTACCGATATAGACCATAGTGGGAATTAAATGAATTGTGAGCACTCGTGGTTAAATTATCATTAAGCAGAATACTCAGCTTGGTCATATTCATGATCAGCTATACTGCCCATGGTATACAATCCCCTGAAGCCGCTTTGAGTGATATTCAGCGCAGCCAATTTGACGATCAATTCGATGTCCTTCTGGTAGGTGAAAAACAAATACCGATTGTGATTTCTGAATCAAATACGCCACTGACCCGTGGCGTAGCTGTTATGGTCAGTGAATCAGGAAGAAACCCATTCAGTGTTCAAGGGTTGGCTCAACTTTCGACTTCCCTGAATAACGTTGGCTGGGTAACGATGATAATGCCGGCCCCTACGAGTGGCTTTTGGCCTACTCCCGATGAAAATCCTGACGTCAACCCAGATGCTAATGCATCAAGCCAGCCCCCTGCTTCCACTACCGCAGGAACAAACAACAACACCCTAAATAAAGCTGCAATGAGTCAAATAGAACAAAAAGCATTTGATCTTCATGAACAGCAAATTATCCAGCAAATGCAAGCTATCAAAGATAAAACCCGTCAATACAATGGGTTCTTCTTAGTCATAGCTCAGGGCACAAGCGCAGCGTGGCTAACCAAAATATATGCTGAGAAAAAATTAGAATACCCTGATGCTATGGTGTCAATCAGCCTTCAGTGGCCAGACCGCAGTTACAATCAACAGCTGCCTAAGTGGGTAGCAGAAACACCGATGCCTTACCTTGATGTATATTCTGCAGCGGATACATCATGGGCAAAAGCAACCGTGAGTCAACGTAAGATTCAATCAACCAAAACGTTGAAAATGATGTATCGACAAAGGGAACTCACTGGGCAAACGATGGACAGCCAGCAATTCGCCCGTTTAGGAAAAGAAATATATGGCTGGTTAACGTTTATGGGCTGGTAATTAAAGAAGGCTAATTTGGTGAATTAATTCTCCCCGCAACCAGTATTTTATATTTAGTGAATGTCTCAGTATTTCAATCAGATGAAAATTTTATTCGATTTCTTGGGAACATATATCGTATTTGCGGTCTATACTTCTTAGTATTCCACTAACCGGAGTCTCTCAAACTAGCCGTGAATATTAAGAACTTTATAAACAGTAAAGCTGGTCAACTCGCTTTTTTTGTCCGGGGGTATTGGTCCTATAAAATCCCCTATATAGAGTTAGACCTGTATTTTTGGGATACCCTTGAAGAATGGGCCCACGTCAAAAAAAGAGATGATGAACCATACTCCCAGAAAGAACGAGTCTTCTGGCATTTGCTGCATCAATTAAACTATTGGCCAGAACAAAAGTTATTACACGATCAATATCTCCGTTCTGAACTAGAGGCCTGTATCAATTATTTAGAGGGTGAAGGACAATACCCCCTCGATTGTATCGGTATCCGACCGTAACTCTTCCAAACTTACCCCCATTGTGCTGCTTAACTAAAATAGATATTGAACTGTCAGGTCATACGTGATCCAATAACGCTTTTCCTAAGCGACTGAATCTCTGTGTCTGAAACCATAAAAAATACTCTTCTTTGTTACAAAGATAAGCGTTTGCTTTTTGTCTTTTTGTTCGGTATCGCCAGTGGTTTTCCTTGGGTGATGATTGGCTCAGCACTATCTGCTTGGCTGCAAGAAAGTGGCCTAAGCCGCTCTTCTATTGGCTTAATTGGCTCAATTACAATCGCTTACTCAATTAACTTTCTATGGTCACCTTTACTGGATAGGGTTCAACCTCCACTGTTAGGGCAACGGCGAGGCTGGATTGTCACTACCCAATTAATGATCATTATTGCTTGTGTGGCTATGGCTGTGGTACCCGCCCAGGAAAATCTGTTGATTATTGGTTTAGTGGGCTTTTCAATTGCCATATTTTCAGCCACCCAAGATATTGCAATTGATGCTTACCGAATCGATATAATTCACCCCCATGAAAAAGATAAACTTGCTGCAGCATCCTCGATGGCAACGGCAGGTTGGTGGACAGGTTACGGTGGCTTAGGTGCAATTCCCTTTTTTATAGCCGACATGGCAGGGTGGCAATGGTCGGATATTTACTTCATTCTTGCCGCTATCATGGCAGGACTCATGCTAATGGTCTTTTTTAGTGATGAGCCTGTCACTAGCCGCATTGAACAACAAGCGGCAGCCAGTGCACGCTACGCCAAAGCCATGGTGGGCGATCTTAAACTAAACGGCTCTCAGCGCTTAATTAACTGGTTGGCAGTAACACTAGTAGAGCCTTTTCGCGACTTTTTTAGTCGCAATAGCGTAAAACTGGCACTTTCCATTTTAGCATTCATCTTTTTATTCAAAATTGGTGAAGCCTTCTTAGGTCGCATGAGTATTGTCTTTTATAAAGAATTAGGTTTTAGCAACAGTGACATTGGCAGCTATTCAAAACTGTTGAACTGGTGGGTAACTATTGTTTTTGCTGTGTTAGGTGGAATGGTAAATGTTCGCTATGGTATATACAGAGGCTTAATGACCGGAGGGTTTGCCATGGCAGCAAGTAACCTCATGTTTGCGCTGATGTCAGTAGTGGGCCCTGATAAGGCACTCTTTGCCGCTACTATTTTTGTAGATGGTTTTACCGCAGCCTGGAGCTCAGTTGCATTGGTGGCGTTTATTTCTCTACTATGTAACCAAGCATTTTCAGCTTCTCAATATGCACTAATGGCTTCCTTAGGCACATTAAGTCGCACCCTTATGGCTTCTGCCAGTGGTTTCTTAGTTGATTGGATGGATGGCAATTGGGCGTTCTTTTTCATCCTCACTGCCATAATGGTGATGCCAAGTTTAGTTATATTATGGCTGATTAAAGATCACATTTATGCGCTAGAAAAACGTGATCAGAGATGAGTTTTTCAACTAAAGATGAAAGATACAAATAATTTTTTGCTAAAACTTGCTGACTCGGTTTCGTCCTTCCTTTTTAGATGTGTACAAAGCTTGGTCGGCTTTTTCTAACCAAGCCATATGATCTTGATAAGTCACTTTAAACTCTGCAATACCAATACTGACACTAAACGGTATTTCATTACCGTCATAAACCGGCAGTAAAGCTTCGCAACTACTCCTTATCCTTTCAGCCACTATCATCGAATTTTCGGCGTTAGTGTCGGGCAATAATATCGCAAACTCTTCTCCACCATAACGCCCAGCAAGATCGGTTTCTCGAATGGATTGTTGCACCACATTAGCCAAGGTTTTTATAATGTAATCGCCGGCAGGGTGACCATAGGTATCGTTCACTTTCTTAAAGTGGTCAATATCTAACATCAACACAGAAGCCGGCAAACCATTACGCACTATCCGTTTGTGTTCGAGGGAGAACTGCTCTTCCCAATAGCGGCGGTTAAATACTCCTGTGAGGCCATCAACTCGGCTAATTTGCTCTAATTGTTGGTTTAGGGCCTTGATGCCATTTTTATTCAATGCTTCATCAGTCACGTCATATACAACGATACAAATCTGCTCAACCACACCTTCTAATGATGTCAGTGGAAACAATGTGACATTTTGATACATAAAGTCTGAGGCTGAGGTTATGGGTCGACTGGTTTCAAATTTAAACAAATACGGTCGTTGTTCCCAAATAATAAACGCAGGGCTTTTAAGGCTAACAACAGGCTCGGTTTTTAATAAAAACCATTCTTTATCTATTTCAGGAAAAAATTCAAAAAGGTTCTTATACTTGATTTGACTAGGCAGAATACCGCTATTGTTTTCCATAAACTGATTCCACACCAGCACATTAAAATCGCGGTCTAGTACGGTGATCCCCACTTCAATTGAGCCAAGTAAATCAAACTGCCAATGCAGTGCATTAATGTCAGAGAAGTCGTCACTCATTATTTATCTGTTACCTTCTACCAGTTTTTCAAACATCAGATCGATTGATTTATCTGGAAATAACAAGAGTAAATCAAAGTTTATAGACTTCGCTTTTATTCCATAGCCGATCTCAACAGCTAACACTTTATTCCATCTCGACACATTACTTTTCAATAGCTCATCTAGACCACAGTGCTGTCCCAAAAGAATCGGGTGATTATGGGTAAAGGTTACATCTAACTGTTCTGACAGTGCTGTCAAACAAGCGCTTACAGCAATATTTGCCACATCCATCAATGCTTCTAACTCGATGGATTCGTTAATTTCAACGTGCTTGTAATTTAATAGCTCTACCATATTTGTGAAGTTTGAATCATTAAACATCATGATGGCTTCGCCATTAATACCCGCACTAATGAAACCTTGAGAAGTGGCCGACACGCTCTCATTATCACTAATTTCAGCGAGTGCCATATGTAACTCTGTAGTGTCAATCAAGTTAACATTGGGGATGGGCAAATCAATAAACACATTAAGCAATTTGGCCAATTTCTCACCTGCTTGGCCCATTGCCACATTGGCCATTTCTCGATAGACGTCCAATTTTTCGGCCATAGTAAAATGCATAGAATGGGACAAAGTAGGCATTGCAGCTGGATTGATGTCATTGCTAGCCGTAGAGTCTGATTGCAAATCACTTTCTGTATAAAGACCATATTGGGTTAAAATTGTGGTTAGTTTTTCATTATCCACTGGCTTACTAATGAAATCTAACGCCCCCATTTGCTTCATGCGGGCACGGGCTTGAGGTTGCACATCGCCCGAGACCACAATCACAAGCGTGGGTAAGTCCTGTTCTTTGATCAGCTGCATGGTTTGATAACCATCCATAATAGGCATATTTAAATCTAAAAAAACCAAGTCAGCTTTACCAGCCTTGATCATTTCGATACCTTGCTTGCCATTTTCGGCGAAGCTTAAACTGATATCCCAGCCACGAGGTAAAGCACGCGCCATTTGCTTTCGTGCAAAACCAGAATCGTCGCATATCAATATATTAAAAGACACGGAAATTTCTCATCAGATTGCAACCGGCGCTTTGATATGTGGGTAGCATTCATAACCCACTAATTCAAAGTCATCAATCGTGAAATCGAATAGGCTTTTAACATCTGGGTTTAACTTCATTTTAGGCAGTGCTAGAGGCTCCCTGCTAAGTTGCAGTTTAGCTTGCTCTAAATGATTTGTATAAAGGTGAGCATCACCAAACGTGTGGATGAAATCGCCTAGTTCCAAATCACATACTTGTGCAACCATCATAGTTAACAAAGCATAACTGGCAATATTGAATGGCACCCCTAAAAAAATATCACCACTTCGCTGATACAGTTGGCACGACAACTTATTATCAATAACGTAAAACTGGAACATGGTATGACATGGAGGAAGGGCTTGTTTACCTTGTTTAGCATTTTCTTTTGGCGATAATTTGCTATCGGGTAGCACAGTAGGATTCCATGCACTTAATAATAAGCGGCGAGAGTCAGGGTTGTGTTTTATTTGCTCTAGCAACTCGCTTAACTGATCCACCACAGTGCCATCAGTTCCTTGCCAGCTGCGCCATTGCTTACCGTAGACAGGCCCCAGTTCGCCTTCATCCGTGGCCCATTCGTCCCAGATACTGACGCCATTGTCTTTTAAATACGCAATATTGGTTTCACCTTTAATAAACCACAGTAGTTCGTGAATTATTGAGCGTAAATGGCATTTTTTCGTAGTGATTAACGGAAAACCATCGGCTAAATTGAAACGCATTTGGTATCCAAAGATACTTAATGTGCCCGTTCCTGTGCGATCTTCTTTTTTGCTGCCACTTTCCAATACATGACGCATTAGTGATAAATATTGCTGCATTTAAACTTTCTTACCTTTTTTTAATTTAGTGCTTTGAGGTTGATGTATTTGATTGCGTTTGTAAGCCCAAAAAAGCAATAAAATACCAATGATAATCATCGGTAAAGACAGCATTTGCCCGCGACTGAAGAAGCCTAAATACAAATCTAAATGACTATCCCATTGACGGAAAAATTCCACAAAGAACCTAAAACATCCATAACCTAACAAGAATACGCCACTTACGGCACCGATAGGACGGGGTTTCTTAGAATATAACCACAAAATAATGAACAACAAAACCCCTTCTAAAGCAAATTCGTAAAGCTGCGAAGGGTGGCGCGGTTCACTACCGGCATTCGGGAAAATGATCGCCCAGGGTACGTCGGTTGTACGCCCCCAGAGTTCAGAATTGATAAAGTTACCAATTCGCCCTGCACCTAGCCCAATCGGTACCAAAGGTGCAATAAAATCGCCAACCACTAAAAAAGGGACTTTTAAACGCCGAGCGCTTAGCCATAGCGCAGTTAAAACACCTAGCAATCCGCCATGGAAGGACATCCCACCTTCGTTAATTTTAAACAGGTACAATGGGTTGTCGAGAAATAAGTCAAATTGGTAGAACATTACATAACCGATGCGTCCCCCAAGAATCACCCCCAGAAACCCCCAAAATAACATATCGCTGAGCTGTTCTTTACTCCAGCCCGTGCGAGCTAAGCGACGATTAGCTAACCACCACGCCGCAACAAAACCGACTAAATACATCATTCCATACCATTTAGGACTTAAAAAACCCAAATTGAAAATGGCCGGATCAATTTCCGGAAGGGTGTAATAACTTTGCGACATAATTTCTATTATCCTAAGAACATTTGCACACTGACTATCACTAAGAAAGCTGCAAATATTTGTTTTAAACGTTGTGTATTTAATCGGTGGCTAATTTTAGCCCCGGTTTGTGCTGTAAATATTGATGTTAAGACGATGCCCAATGCCGCTGGCAAATAAATATAACCAAAAGAAGCCTCAGGTAAACCTTGTATATTCCAGCCCGCTAAAATAAAACTAAACGAACCAAATATGGCGATAACCATTCCACAGAAAGCGGCACAGCCAATGGCTTGTTTAATATCAACCCGGAACCAGACTAAAGCAGGCACCATAATCGCACCACCACCAATTCCCATAAAAGCTGAAATAACCCCTGTCATGCAGCCAATCGCCATCAACATGGGTTTAGAAATGTGACTTTTGACACTTTTCGGTTTTAGAAAAATCATTTGCAAGGCAATCGCTAAAACCATAAAAGCAAAAATAAGTTTTAAACTTTGTACGGGAATTCTCACAGCGATCTGAGGGCCAAGTAATGCGCCCAGAATAATACCAAGTGCGCACCAGATGACAATCTTTGAATTGATATGGCGTAAGCGAAAATGAGAAAAAGTGGAAGATAGCCCTGTGAGAATGATAGTTGATAACGACGTAGCAATGGCCATGGGTAAAGCGTGCTGTAAAGGCAAGCCCAAATAGCGTTCAAAAACAAACATCAAAACAGGGACAATAATTAAGCCGCCGCCGATTCCCAGCAACCCCGCGAGGAAGCCAACAACCGCTCCTAATAACAAATAAATAGCGAAAAGCATGGGTATTTCAGACAACTAAATACCTGCTCGAACTAATCCGCCCAAGCCAATTGACTCTAGATATTGGTTCACTTGTTCGCGCACTTCCCATGGGTCATCGCAGCTCAGAACACTGTCTAATAACAATTTAGATTGTTTGACGGTGACGCTTCTCACAACCCATTTTATCTTTAATAAGTTGTGGCTATTCATACTAAACTTACTGTATCCCATGGCGAGTAATAATATGATCCCGCCGGGTTCACCGGCCAACTCTCCACAAACGGTAATAGGGACATTATGTTCATTGGCTTGTTCAACAATACTTAATAGCGCCGCTAGCACTGCAGGGTGGTAACTGTCGTACAAGCCCGAAACGCGCGCGTTATTGCGGTCAACTGCCAGCAAATACTGAGTTAAATCGTTACTCCCGACCGAGAAAAAATCGACTTTTTTGGCCAATTGAGGAATTTGATAAATGACCGCTGGAACTTCCAGCATCACCCCAATTTTCGGCATTTCCAGGATTTTCCCGGTATCAGAAATTTCTTCCGAAACTTCATGATATGCCTGTTTTATTAAGCGTTTAGATTCATTAACCTCAGATACTGATGTCACCATAGGTAACATAATCTGTAAGTTGCCCAAACCGATGTTAGCCCGCAGCATAGCGCGTATCTGAACCAGAAAAATTTCTGGATGATCGAGGGTAAGCCTAACTCCACGCCAGCCCAAGAATGGGTTTTCTTCACTAATTGGAAAATATGGCAGTGGTTTATCACCGCCTACATCTAACGTCCGCATGGTAATGGGCTTATGGGGATCAGATTCCAGCATTTCGCGATACAGAGTCATCTGCTCTTGCTCAGAAGGAAAACGTTCCCTGAGCATGAAAGGTACTTCAGTACGATATAGTCCTACGCCTTCACCATGGGTGAAATTGGTGTTCTCCATTTCAGCCGAAAGACCGGCATTAATAAACAGTGACACCGTATAATCGTCTTGTGTTACTGAAGGTAGGTGTGCTTTTTCCAGTATGCGGTCAGAGAGTTCTTGCTCCTCAGTCACGAGTATATTGAATTCTTGTCGCACACTTTCCGAAGGTGAAACAATCACCTCACCCGAATAACCATCGACCAGCAATTTTTTACCATCGAGCAAAGAAAGGGGTGCATCGGATAATCCCATAACTGCAGGCAGCCCCATGGCACGGGCTAAAATCGCGGCATGTGAGTTACTAGATCCCCGTACGGATATAATTCCGCACAACTTCATAGTAGAAAACTCAGCAAGCATTGGAGCCGTTACTTCTTCAGCAACTAGAATCGCGTTTTGATCCACATCTAACGGGCGCTGATCCGGACTATCTGTGCCCAAAATATTGGCTAATATGCGGTTTGACAGATCTTCAATATCAACAGCCCGCTCTTGCATATATGGGTCACTCATATTGCGAAACTGTTGGATATAATTTTCAATAATATATTTTAATGAACTAGCCGCATCCCAGCCATCTTTTATTCGGCCTTCGACTTCATGACCAAGGCTATTGGCATCCAAAAGGTGGCTGTAAATTTGAAAAATAGCTTGTACATCACTTGGTACTTGCCCTTCAACACGATTAGACAACTCTTCTACTTGACTGCGGGTAATGTTTACCGCTTCGCGATAGCGGGCGATTTCTAGCTCTTTATTTGCGGAGCGTTTAGCCACATGACTGGCCAAGCTGACTTTAAAATGTGGGACAAAGCCAATTCCCATCCCCAAACCTGCAGATCCCGGTACACCTGATATTTTCCGTTGCCACTTATCTCGATTATTATCGTCAACAAAAGACAAGAAACCCCGGGTTTCCGCGTGCACTATTTCTAAAGCTATTTGGGTAGATAGGGTAACTAAGAAAGCTTCTTCATCTTCACTGAAACGACGCTTTTTTTTCTGCTGTAAGGTTAATACCCCTAACACTTTACGTTGATGTATGATTGGCGTACCTAGAAACGCGTGATACTTTTCTTCTTTAACCTCGGGATAATGTTTGTAGCGGGGGTGAGACTGAGCGTCGAGTATATTTAAAGGTTCTTCGCGCTGACCGATTAAACCAATCAACCCTTCTGAGAAGCCAATGGCGACTTTACCGACAGCGCCAGAATCAAGACCGTCGGTAGCCATAAGCATAAAATGTTGTTTTTCATAATTAGCAAGATAAACCGAGCAAGAGTCTACTCCAATAGCCCCTTTAATACTGCTAGTCAGGTGCTTTAAAGCCTCCTCCAACACGGGGATTTTACTGACTTCCTGAACTATCCGTTTTAAGCTAGTTATCATGGGCCTTTAAAACTATCTCCGTCGTCTACGATTCCGTTGAGACTGATTGTTTTTTGTGTAAATCGGCATGGCAAAAGACACGAATTCTTTCATTACGCGCCGATATACATCACGTTTAAATGACACAACGTTTCTTACTGGATACCAAAAACTGACCCATCGCCAATCATCAAATTCAGGATGCCCGGAACTCAACACATCCACGTCTGACTCTTTGCATTCAAGTTGCAGCAAAAACCACTTCTGCTTTTGTCCAATACAAACTGGATTAGTTCCCTGCCTAATCAATCTTTTGGGTAATTTATATCTGACCCAATTTTTAGTCACTCCAAGAATTTTAACGTTTTCTGGTTTTAATCCAACTTCCTCATTTAACTCACGATACATAGCCTGTTCAGCAGTTTCACCTTGATCTATTCCGCCTTGTGGAAACTGCCATGAATGTTGTCCATAGCGCTTTGCCCAAAATACTTGCCCCATTCTATTGCAAATCACTATACCGACATTCGCGCGGAAACCTTCGGCATCAATCACTTTGACTCCCAGGGGGATTGATTTCTTTAATATTTTGCCATTCTTCCATAAACTAAGGGTCAAGCAAAGCAATATCATCGCCAAACCGGCGTAACAACGAATAAAAAATAGTAAAAAAGGTTAAATTTGATCAAGCCCGCTACCAATCCCCCAAAGACTATTGATGAGCTTGTTACTCGTGCTCAAGCGTTAGCTGGTCTAACGTTAGGCGAATTAGCCAATTGGGCAAATATACAAGTTCCGGCTAATTTTAAACGCGAAAAAGGCTGGACGGGACAGTTATTAGAACTGTTTTTAGGTGCTCAAGCTGGATCTAATCCCGAACAGGATTTTCCCGACTTAGGCGTAGAATTAAAAACCTTACCCATAGATTCACAGGGCTTGCCATTAGAAACTACCTATGTGTGTTTCGCACATTTACTTAACGTTTCAGGCGTTACCTGGGAGACTAGCAATGTTAGAAATAAACTCAATTGTGTTTTGTGGGTGCCTGTAGAAGGTAGCCGTGAACTATTACCAGCACAAAGAAGGATTGCCACACCAGTACTTTGGCAACCCAGTCAAGCTCAACTGGCATTACTCAAACAAGACTGGGAAGAGTTAATGGACATGATTGTATTAGGTGGGGTAGAACACATCACTGCAAAACATGGGCAGGCATTACAAATTCGTCCTAAAGCGGCCGATGGTAAAGCATTAACGGACGCAATTGGTGCTGATGGACAAAGGGTAAAAACCCGGCCAAGAGGGTTTTATTTACGTAAACAATTTACTCAGCAAATACTCCTAGAGGCTTTTGTTGATTGATGCAGGCGAAAAATTAAAAAAGGGCCTAGCAGGCCCTTTAAATGATTTATTGGTTAAACTACTGCGGCGTTCTTAACACCATTAAGCGCAGTTCTGTCATATCTTCGATAGCATAGCGAATACCTTCACGCCCTAAGCCTGACTCCTTGACGCCACCATAAGGCATATTATCTACACGCCAACTCGGCACATCGCCAATCACAACGCCACCAACATCTAATACATCCCATGCTTTATGAGCTTTATAAATGTCGCGGGTAAACACACCGGCTTGCAAACCAAACTGGCTGTTATTTATTTCCTCAAGGGCATCGTCGTAATCTTGAAAAGGCGCGATAATTGATACTGGACCAAAAGCCTCATCAGCATTGATACTTGCGTCGCTAGGTACGTTTTCCATTACCGTTGCTTGCAGCATTGCGCCATCACGTTTACCACCACATAGAACACTGGCCCCTTTCGATTTAGCTTCAGCAATCCAATCATCAAGACGAGACGCTTCAGATTCGGAAATCATAGGGCCGATAAAAGTGTTTTCACTCAATGGATCGCCATGCACTAAATTCGACACTTTTTCCACATAACGCTGTTTAAATTCAGCATAGATGGATTCATGTATTAATACTCGCTGCACGCTAATACAACTTTGACCAGATTGATAATAAGCACCAAAAACAATACGTTCAATGGCATCATCTAAGTCTGTATCATGGTCAACAATGCAACCTGCATTACCACCAAGCTCTAAAATCACAGGCTTTTTGCCCGCTCGCGCTTTCAGATCCCAGCCCACATCAGGTGAACCAGTAAAGCTTAGTAATTTAAAGCGATCATCTGTGGTAAATAAGTCTGCACCATCACGACTACAGGGTAAAATTGAAAAGGCTCCCTCAGGCAAATCAGTTTCGGCTAAAATTTCACCAATAATTAAGGCTCCCAACGGCGTACGGCTGGCTGGTTTTAGTACAAAAGCACAACCAACGGCTAACGCAGGCGCGACTTTGTGCGCCGCCAAATTCAATGGAAAATTAAAGGGAGAAATAAAGGAACAAGGACCGATAGGTACTTTTTTATACATCCCCTGATAACCTTTGGCACGAGGTGTAATTTCCAAATTCATCACTTCACCGGTGATTCTAACCGACTCTTCAGCAGCAATTTTGAAAGTATCAATTAGGCGAGTCACTTCACCACGAGCATCTTTAATGGGTTTTCCGGCTTCAATACACAACGCATAAGCTAATTCTTCAAAACGCTCTTCAAAACGTTTTACGCAATGATTTAAGATCTCTTGACGCTCGTAAGGTTTCATTGCTGTGAGCGCAGCTTGGCTTTTTTCTGCAGCGTCAATTGCTTGTTCAATCACGTCAGCTTTAGCCATCGCCACTGTGGTAGCATTCTCGCCAGTATATTTATTTGTCACGACTAAATCTTGATTGGCATAGACCGCTTTATTCGCTAAGTAATAAGGATAAGCTTTCTGTAACATAGTTGCTCCTATAGTTTTTGGCTAAGTTCGCGAATGGTTTTATTTAACGTCTGGTCATTCAAAGAATAATCAACTGGCACATCAATTAGATGCACAGCAGGTTCAGCTAAACAAGCTTCAACTCGTGGTAACAACTCTTCTGCAGAGTTAATTCGCCACCCCTCAGCACCATAACTTTCCGCATACTTAACGAAGTCGGGATTGCCATAATCTAAACCGAAATTATCAAACGACATATGCGCTTGTTTCCATTTAATCATGCCATAGGCGTCATCACGTAAAATAATGACGACTATATGTAAATCAAGACGCACCGCGGTTTCCATTTCTTGGCTGTTCATCATAAATCCGCCATCACCACATACGGTAATAACTGATTTCTCTGGATACACAATTTTAGCAGCCATGGCCGAAGGTAGGCCTGCACCCATGGTCGCTAGGGCGTTATCAAGTAATAGCGTGTTGGGAAGGTAAGCCGGATAATTTCGAGCAAACCAAATCTTATATACACCGTTATCTAAGGTCACAATGCCATTTTTTGGCATGGCCGTGCGTATGTCTCGCACGAAACGCTCTGGTAAAATAGGAAAGCGATCATCATCTTCTGATACTTTGCGATGGGCAATATAGGCATCATGAACGTCACTGTAAAAATCAAGCTTCCAATTATTAGATGGAGTAATTTTTTGTTTAATTTGCCATATGCTATTGGCAATATCACCTACCACTTCTAGTTGCGGGAAGTAAACAGGATCTACCGCAGCGGACGCAAAATTAACATGAATGACTTTTTTGCCATCATTACTCATGAAAAATGGCGGCTTTTCAACTACATCATGGCCCACGTTAATAATTAAATCAGCCCGTGAAATTACTCGGTGTACAAAGTCGCCATCAGACAATGCAGTGTTGCCCATAAATAGCTGACCACTTTCATCTAAAACGCCTTTGCCCATTTGTGTGGTTATGTATGGGATACCGGTCTTTTCAACGAACTCTTTGAGCATTTTTGCAGTCAGTTTGCGATTTGCTGCAGCACCAATAAGTAACACAGGTGATTTTGCTGATTCAATCATATCAACAGCACGATTGATGCTCTTATCTTCTGCAATTGGACGCCTTACTACACTCGCTTCAATTAACTGAGCATTGGTTTTTTCGGCAGCAATATCTTCAGGTAATTCGATGTGCACAGCACCAGGACGTTCTTCGTGGGCCAAACGAAATGCTTCACTAACGATAGAAGGAATCCTGTCACCACTTACTACCTGAGTGGTATATTTAGTTAATGGACGCATCATATCAACCGCATCTATCACTTGAAAACGACCTTGCTTACTCGTTTTAATGGGTTTTTGACCGGTGATCATTAACATCGGCATAGCACCAAGTTGTGCATAAGCTGCTGGGGTAACTAAGTTTGTAGCACCTGGACCAAGAGTCGACAAACAGACGCCAACTTTTCCGGTCAAACGACCATAGGTTGCAGCCATGAAACCAGCCCCTTGTTCATGTCTGGTAAGTATAAGCTTGATAGACGACTTTCTTAAAGACTCTAATAAATCGAGGTTTTCTTCGCCGGGAATACCAAATACATATTCGACTCCTTCGGCTTCTAATGCTTGTACAAATAAATCTGATGCTTTCATATTCTTCCCATTAGATTGTTGGCTAGAACTACTAATATAAACGTTTAAAGATAGTCCATAATTCCCATCAAGCTAAATGTTAAATATATTCTAGTAGAACTCGTTAAATGTTAGCTTTGGTTACCATGTCCAAAAACTAGATTGAGTGTACACAGAGTACCCATTGAATTTAAATGTTTAAAAGTGATTACTTTAATCGTTTAATTATATCAAAGCAGAAAACCGCTAATATAGTTTGCCAAGTTGATTATTTGGCTGTTTTTGGGGAACGCATTTTCACGTCTTCGGTGTTTTTCTTCTTATCTCGTTTACTCATCAAACCAATGTATTTTACAAATACATTGCTTAAGTATTTTTCAGAATTGAATCCTAGGCGTTTAGCTACGCTGGTGACTTTTTGATCCGTGCGCATAAGTACTTTTTTAGCATATTCTAGTCGGTAGTGATAAACAAAAGCGCGGAAGTTTCGATTAAGCACAAACCGGGTTGCCAACGCTAGCGCCGCAGGTTCCACATTTGCCGCTTCGGCTACTTGCTTAATTCTAAGTCCTTTGCGTTTATAAGCCTTATGTTGAATGATGGCTTTTTCAGCCTGTTTTAAGGTAAACCTTAGGTGATCTTCGGAGTAGGCTTTTTTATCCATTTGAGCGTAAGCAAATGGCGTCGGAGAATATTTTCGGTTTTGAACTAACAATAAAAGTAAGTACAAAGTACCGGTGGCGTTAAGCATATTGACTAACGTCTGCCATTGCACAACAGCCGGTAACCAATCAAAAACAGCGAGTCCAATGATGCAAATGGATAAAAATGACGTGAACATGAGTACATAGCAGCCGTTGGCGGTGAATCGCATTTCAAAAATATCAATATCCACTACTTGATCAGACAAATAATAATGGTAAGAAGCGAGGTATTCAGCAGCGTGCACCGCAAAACTCAAAGTAACAATGGCGCTAAACAAATAGGTGGCATAATAGGGCCAGTTCACCAAAACGTCCCCAACTGGAGGGGAAAAGAGCATCCCCACCCTAGTGTCACTTGGCGTCAACCAAAGTGGCAATTGACCTGCCAGCAGCACTAAGCAAGGTATAAAAAACAAGACATTATTGTTAGCAAACTTAGTCAGTGTCAGTTTCCTAATGCTGAGCACTAAACAAGCGGCAATGATTGCACTAAAGATCTGTGAAGCGCCGACCAGGAAACTTAACTGGGATTCATAACCGGATAACTTCAGCCACTCATCTAAAAGTAAAAAAGGCCAAAGTAACAGAGCAACTAAAACCAATTTGGCATGGGGAAATTGCCCATACCTTACCCAGATTAAAATGAGCCCAATGAACCACCCTACCAGCATAGAGCTGATTGCAATTTGATAGAGACTCATTTCATCCATTATGTGTTCACCAATATGTTTCCACTGTGGTTGCTACGCCTTTACTTAACTCTATAACGGACAAAAGACTGTTTTTCTTAACCTCACTCCATTGTAAAAGCTCAGATTTATCATCTACGTCAGAATCCAGTAGCTTAGTTTGAAAGACTTTAAGCTTGCGTAACTCTTGAATCCCCTCCAAAACATCCTGCCATGGATCTAAAAAGGGTTGACGCCGCGGGTTATCTAAACATGACCCAAGCAACAAGTCTGTATTCAAAGCACTGAGTAAATCTTTATACTGTTTTAAATAATCTTCCATGCTACTCACATTCTCATTAATACTAGAAAACACGGTTTGCCATTTTTGCTGCAAAACCGCAACTGCGTGCTCCTTCAACGGCTTAGTATAGCCGTCGGATTTTTTCCGCCAGGGGCAGGTTACCAAAAGTCGCGATAAGCGCAGTTGCAATATGGAATTATCTTGATGGGTAATCAAATAATGAGGACGAGACAAATTTAGAGTGCCATCTTGCAAGCCTCGTAAATAACTCACCAGCGCATCGTGCTGAGTTAGACGTTTGCTATACATTCCGCGTTTTGAACGCAACGCTCGAATACTCTTAACCTGTTCAATCCAGGCCCATTTGTTTAAGCGTAAATTTAGCCCTCGGCTGACTTCATCCATCGCTTTGCACTTAAGCGGTTTAGAATATAAGCGAACACAATCGCGGGTTAGTCGCAAACCGATGTATATATCAATTAGATCGGCCACTTTTTTAGTTTGCATATAACGATATTCAGCTTGTTGCCAAAACGACAAGGCATACCCCAACCCTTTGATAAAACCAGACTCGCAATTTTCACTGTCCGATAGGCTAACATTGCTGATTTTTTTGGGGTCTGGCGCCAGCGCATTGCGAGCGAGGGTAAAGCCCCTACCCGCTTTACTCAAATTACATAATTGGCTAGGGGCTAAGGTTGCCATCTTCTCAGCAATATCGAACAACACTGCAACATCACCATTTTTCAGCTCCAATTCCATTTCACAAATATCAGCACTATTATCTGCAGTACTAACGGCTCCCTTATCTAAAACCAACTCAACGTCAGTACCATCAGATAAGCGTAAGAAAAAAGCTTTACGTTTAAAGTCCGTGTTAAAAATTGGAATGATCGTTTCTTGTAGTTCTGCCACCGAAATATCTTGTGGCCAAACGCTAGGCTCAAATAATTCCAACGAAGGGGACAATGAGTCTATGGAGACATTATATTCTGGACGTTGATGCAAACCACCAACACTTTTCCCTGCGGTTTTTACAGTCTGTTCAATGCCCTTATCGCTACTTCGAACGCGTAATCCGATGCTATTAGCGCTTAGCAACCAATCCGGCGTATCAAAGTATTGATTAAACAGCGTAAATTCTGACGTTTCAATATTCGCTGAAAATTTTCCTAAGGCGGATAATAAGTCAGATTCGTCAATACCATTGGGTAATAACAACTTTAGTTCAATTTCTTTTTCCATTAAAACTTATGTCCAATGAGAGGATAAATTAGCGGGTAATCAATGGCCTAAACAATACTCCTAAGAACAATCTAAGGCAATCAATCAAAGCTTCACTTGCCTTTGGCAATCCAAGGCCATACCATTTGTCTAAATTTGTATTAACATTGATGAATTATGGGCAAGCTTTCAACCACAATTTTATTTATTTTCGCGTTGGCAATTAGCAACGTAAGTGCACAACAAGAGCCTAATGATGGCTCAGGCGACATTCGTTATATTACCGATGACTTAACTGCTTTTATGCATACAGGTCCGAGTAGGAATTATCGCATCCTTGGCTCAGTTACAGCGGGTACTCGCATTACGGTTTTACAGGAAAACCAGGAAACCGGGTTTATCGAGGTCATTGATGATAAGCAACGCACGGGCTGGGTAGAGTCGCAATATGTTAGTCGCGACCAGAGTATTCGCGTGCTCGTTCCGGGACTACAGCAAAGTGTCAAAGAATACAGTTCTCAAATTGCACAGCTGAACAAGTCCAATGATTTATTAAGTCAACAATTATCAGACTTAACCAGTCAAAACAAAGTGTTAGAAAAAGACTTGGAAAGTCAAACCAAGGAAACTCAAAAGCTGCAACGAGAGCTAGATATGCTAGATCAAAGTGCTCAAATGAAGTGGTTTACCCGTGGGGGTATTATTGCTTTAGTGAGTATTCTGCTTGGTGTCATCATTGCCTACTTACCGAAAAAACGTAAACGCAGTGACCAATGGATGTAATCTGACATTTGCGCAATGCACTTCATATATTGAGGTGCATTGCAATCTGAATTCCCCCCTTGTACCCCTAATATCCTTTTTTCCATTTCTCGTCACTTCTTCTTCCAAACTAGTATAAATAGGTCTACTTTTGGACTGTATTTCTGCTAATTCAATCTATACACTCGCGCAATTAACACTGTCACAATTCTTAACGGAGAAACTGCATGCTATTTGAAGGTAATTTAGTTACTAGTTGTCCAATTCGACAAAAGATAAGAGATTTTTATCGCATTGACGAGAATTTGGCTGTAGACCATATTCTGCCTGATGCAGAAGTCTCTGTTAGTGCTCGAAGCCGAGCGTGGGAGCGAGCCAGAAAAATGGTTTTACGTATTCGTCGTGAACAAGAAGGGCACGGCGGTGTAGATGCGTTACTAAATGAATACTCACTGTCCACCGCAGAAGGCGTGGTATTGATGTGTTTAGCAGAAGCATTATTGCGGGTACCAGACAAAAAATCACAAGATGCATTGATTCGCGACAAGCTATCTAAAGGGGCTTGGAGTGCGCATTTAGGAACCAGTGACTCAATATTTGTCAATGCCTCTTCTTGGGGATTATTGCTCACAGGAAACATGGTTTCCTACACCGACCACCGTAAACGCAATAGTATTGGGCTTTTGAAGAAAACCTTAGGCAAAATGGGTGAACCCGTCATTCGTAAAGCCATGAACATTGCTATGAAAGTAATGGGTAAACAATTTGTTATGGGTGAAAACATCAATGACGCCTTAGAGCGTGCTGCTGAAAAAGAACAGCAAGGTTATGTTTATTCCTATGACATGCTTGGTGAAGGGGCTCGCAACGCCAATGATGCTCAGGAATATTTCGAAGCATACGAAGAGGCGATTCATGCAATTGGTAAAGCAGCGAATAAAAAAGGGCCTAAGCGTAGCCCAGGTATTTCCGTTAAATTATCAGCTATTCATCCCCGCTATGAATTTACTAACCGCGAAGAAGTGTTGGACGTCATTCCAACGCTGTTAAAACAACTATGTATGTTATGTAAAGAGTATGACATTGGTTTAACGGTAGACGCAGAAGAAGCGGATCGTTTAGATATCTCATTAGATATCATCGAAAAGGTATTTTCCGATCCTGATTTGGGCAATTGGAGTGGCTTCGGTATAGCGGTTCAGGCCTATCAGAAGCGTTCTTTATACGTTCTAGATTGGTTAAGGGATTTAACCTTGAAAACTGAGCGAACCATGATGGTTCGGCTGGTCAAAGGAGCGTATTGGGATACGGAAATTAAGAATGCTCAGCAAGATGGCTTAGAGCACTTCCCGGTATTTACCCGTAAATCTTCCACAGATGTGTCCTATCACGCCTGCGCAAACCGTTTATTAGCCTATAAAGACACCATTTATCCGCAATTTGCCACCCATAACGCCTACACAGCTTCGGTCATTCTAGAATTGGCCGGAGATGACAAAGACGGTTTCGAATTCCAGTGTCTCCATGGCATGGGCGATAGTTTATATGACCAAATTGTAGTTGAAGAAAAAGTCCAATGTCGGGTTTATGCGCCCGTTGGTGAACACGAAGACTTGCTTGCTTATTTGGTGAGAAGATTGTTGGAAAATGGTGCCAACTCATCTTTTGTTAACGCCATTGTTGATGACACTAAACCGGTTGAAGATTTACTCGAAGACCCAGTCGAAAAAACCCAAAGATTAAAATATAAATACAATCAGCAAATACTCAAACCAATCGATTTATATGGCGATGAGCGAGCTAATTCAAAAGGTCTAGACCTAACCGATATCAATCACATTGCGCCACTTAAGCTTGCCCTAGATCGTTGGCAGTCAGAAAATTGCGGTGCCCAGCCGGCGGAAAATGAAAGCATCCATGTGGTACGTAATCCAGCCAATCAAGATGAAGCTATAGGGCATTTAACCTTTGATTCGCCAGCGCAAATAAAACACAAACTTGAGCTAGCAGAGCGTGCGTTCGATCAATGGTCAAACACGTCTGTTGAAGCCCGCGCAGATATATTAAGACATACGGCAGATGCCCTAGAACGCAATTCCGATGAATTAATCGCTTTGTGTTTAAAAGAAGCTGGAAAAATAGCTCAGGATGCCATTGATGAAATCCGTGAAGCGGTTGATTTTTGCCGTTATTATGCAGCAAGAGCCGAAGAATTATCGGAAGACAACCGCCTCAATCCAAGAGGAGTTGTTCTGTGCATTAGTCCGTGGAATTTCCCATTAGCCATTTTCTTAGGCCAAGTCGTTGCAGCACTGGTTACCGGTAACACTGTGCTTGCCAAACCTGCAGAGCAAACAAGTTTAATCGCCATTCGTGCGGTTGAATTGATGGAAAATGTTGGACTGCCAAAGGGCACATTACAGACAGTAGTGAATAGAGGTCCTGTGGTGGGAGATACCCTATTACCCGATGAAAGAATTAAAGCCGTGATCTTTACCGGCTCAACCCAAACCGGTAGCTTAATTGCCAAAGAATTGGCCAATCGAGGAACGGAGCAAGTCCCCCTTATTGCTGAAACAGGTGGCCAAAACTGCATGATTGTCGATTCGACTGCACTACCTGAGCAAGTTATAGATGACGTCATCGCATCTGGCTTCCAAAGTGCGGGACAACGCTGTTCTGCATTGCGAGTATTGTTTTTACAAGAAGATATTGCCGATACCATTATTGAAATGTTAGTGGGTGCCATGCAGGAACTTAGAGTTGGCGACCCGGCCATGTTATCAACAGATATTGGCCCTGTTATTGACCAAAAAGCCCTTGATAGCTTGCAGCAACATGTCACTGATATGCAGGGCAAAGGCAAATTGTTATATGACGCTCCTGTGCCAGAAGATTGTCAAAATGGATTTTATTTCACACCAAAATTATACGAAATTGACAATATTGACGTATTGACCCGAGAAGTATTCGGTCCCTGTGTGCATATCGTCCGATTTAAGGAAAAAGACACACTTAAAGTGGTAGAACAAATCAACAGCACTGGTTTTGGTCTAACCATGGGCGTTCACTCTAGAATTGATGAAAAAGCCATGGAGCTAGGGCGCTTATCTCGCGCCGGTAATGTCTACATAAACCGCAATATGATTGGCGCAATTGTTGGCGTGCAACCTTTTGGTGGGCGCGGACTATCGGGCACCGGCCCTAAAGCAGGTGGACCTAACTATTTGCCGAGATTAATGATAGAAAAAGCTACGCCATCGAAAAGTCCAGCAAAAGATGAATTGCAAATTCAACAAGTCTTTGAAGCTGCTGGCGTTGATGAAAAAGGCGCGCTAAAGATCATGTCACATGCTGCTGACGCCGAATTTGATTGGCGTTCCACTAACCTTACCTCACGCATATCTTGGGTACGTCAATTACTCGCTAAGCTGGCTAGAGTCGATATTCTTGATGAACTGGCTGAAGATTTAGATCAAACTCTTGCGGTATCTAGAGCGCAGTTGATTAAAATTGAGAGAATGCTCAAAGCCCCTAAAGAATTGCCAGGTCCAACAGGTGAATCCAATACTCTCTATCTCGAGCCAAGGGGTGTTTTATTGTGTTACGCCGATGAACAGGTAACCTTTGAATATTGGGCTCTATCCATTGTAACCGCGTTGGCAACAGGTAATGTGGTTATCGCTGTTGTGTCTGACTTATTTTACGATGAAGCTACTGAGTTCGCGAATAAATGGCGCTCAAATGGAGCACCGGAAGCTGTCCTTCAGGTGGCTAAACTGTCTCATTTACACGCTTTATTAGAAGCCCCCCAACTTGCTGGGGTTGTGGTTGATAGTCAAAGTCACAGTAAAGCTTATTTCGCGAAAAAATTGGCCGAGCGTGAAGGGGCTATTTTGCCCGTTATCACTTCGGAATACTCAGATAACCTGATTCAACGCTTATTAACGGAAAAAACCATTAGTATTGATACCACAGCATCGGGTGGAAATACCAAGTTAATGACCTTAGAAGAGGCAGACGATTAGTTCCATGAGCTAACTCAATTATTCCATTTGTAACAGTACCGGAACCTGTGGGCATAGTCTTACAGGTTTCGAGTTTAAAAGTTTAGACAAATAGATTATTGGGTGAAGAAGAGCTTGCACGCAATCCGCGGCCATTGAGTTGTCGGTTAGTACTGGCTTTGACTGTGGATTCTCGGCATAATATTGTGATTGAAACCGTGGTGAGGGCAGACGAATATGAAATGGATCACATTAATTCTCGTGAGTTTATGCTTCTTGCTGCAATACCGTCTTTGGTTCGGCAAAAACAGTATTCCTGACTATATTGAAATTAAACACCTAGTTGAAGAACAAAAAGCGAGAAATGCGGATTTAATTCAACGCAATAATTTGCTTTTAGCCGATATTCACGACCTAAAAACAGGCGTGGAGGCTATGGAAGAGCGGGCGAGAAATGAGCTTGGATTAATTAAGCAAGGGGAAACCTTTTACCGCATACTGCCAGCACAAGATGAGCCACGTTAATCCGCTGCCCACGATAACAATTTATTGAATATAGACGTTGTTGATTTGAACGTTAAAGAATAGCCTTCAAATTCACGCCAAAAATAACAGCAAACGACCTAGGAATCCATGACTCAAGATACGCAAAGCTTTACCGTCATAGTACCTGCAGCAGGGGTTGGTAAGCGAATGAACGCTGATAGACCTAAGCAGTATCTGAAAATTGGTGATAAAACGGTGTTGGAACACACCGTTGAAAAGCTAATTACGCACCCCAAAATCTCCCATATTGTTATTGCACTTGATCCACAAGATCCATATTTTGAATCTCTGCCATTAAGTCAGGAGAAGTGGATAACCCGAGTAGATGGAGGCTCGCAAAGAGCAGATTCAGTGCTTGCCGGATTAGATACGGTCACCGATTCACATTGGGTTGCCGTCCATGATGCTGCCCGCCCCTGTGTCAACCATCACGATTTGGATCAGTTGTTTAGCTTATGCCATAAGAATAATGGTGGCGGCATACTAGCTATGACCGTTAAAGATACCATGAAGCGTGCTCAGCAAAACACATTGAACCGTGTTGCCAACACCGTTGATAGGGAAGGACTCTGGCATGCCTTAACCCCCCAACTTTTCCCCCTTGAACAGCTCAGAAGCGCACTGCACAAAGCGTTAGCGCAAGGGGTCACTATTACCGACGAAGCGTCGGCAATGGAATGGGCCGGGTGGCCGGTGAATTTAGTGGAAGGTAGTGAACGCAACATTAAGATTACCCGTCCCAATGATTTACCATTGGCGACCTTTTACTTATCTCAGGAAGAATAACAATGCGAATTGGTCATGGTTACGATGTACATAAGTTTGGTGGTGAAGGCCCCATAGTGATATGTGGTGCGCAGATAGAGTATGAATTGGGTTTAATTGCCCATTCAGATGGCGACGTTGCGTTACATGCCTTATGTGACGCATTGCTAGGAGCTTGTGCCTTAGGTGATATTGGTAAGCACTTTCCTGATACAGACTCTGCTTATGCAGGGGCAGATAGCCGACAGTTACTGAAACATGTATACCATTTAGTCCGTCAAAAAGGTTATCAATTAGCTAACTTAGATATGACCATTGTTGCCCAAGCGCCCAAAATGGCTCCGCATATTTCCATCATGAGGCAAAATATCTGTGACGATTTGCAAGTTGATATTGAGCAGGTGAATGTCAAAGCCACGACCACTGAAAAACTGGGCTTTGCCGGTCGAAAAGAAGGGATTGCATGCCATGCAGTCGTGTTACTTCAAGAAGCGAATTCATGATAGCGCTGAGCACCGAACATTGGCTTCACCAACAACCTGCACCCACCTCAACAGGTACGATTAAATCGAGTTATGCAGATTTCATCGTACGTGAAGAGTTAGGATACGAACTTACGGGTGAAGGCGAGCATATTCATTTGTGGATACAAAAAGAAGGGTTGAATACCGCTTTTGTGGCTGAACACTTAGCTAAGTTTTGTGGACTACCATTACGCGCGATTACCTATGCTGGTCGTAAAGATAAATACGCCTTAACTCAACAATGGTTTGGTGTGCATGCTCCGGGAAAACAAACCTTCGAATGGCAAAATTTACGCCTAGATGGCTTAAACATATTGGAATCTAAACGACACAATAAAAAACTGCGAGTAGGCGCTTTAAAAGGGAATCGCTTTGAGTTGGTTGTACGTGGCGTATCAGATACCTCGCAGTTAGAGCAAAGGCTAGAGTATATTCAACAAAATGGTGTGCCAAATTACTTTGGGGCTCAACGTTTTGGTGAGTCTCGTCATCATCAAAGTGGTGGAAATTTATTGCTGGCGCAAACTATGTTAAATGGTGAAACCATTCGAAACCGCAATAAACGCTCTATGGCAATTTCAGCGTTACGTTCCTGGTTATTTAACGAATTTATCCATCAACGCCTTCAGCAACAAAACTACTCAACACCTCTTTCTGGCGAAGCCTGTATCTTAACTGGCAGCAATAGTTTTTTCATTGCCTCGCAAATTGATGCTGAAACTCAGTTACGCTTAACAAAAAATGATATCGTATTGTCAGCGCCTATGTGGGGAGCCGGCGATTTGGCCACACAAGGCGAAGTTAAAGAGTTGGAACAACAAATCGCAAAACAACACCTTAATGTGTGTCAATTACTAGAATCTTTAGGCCTAAAACAGGAGCGTCGCGCTATTTGCTTGAAACCACAAAACTTACAGTGGCAAATAAGTTCTGATACGCTAAATATACAATTTTCGTTGCCTGCAGGATGCTTTGCAACGTCAGTATTAAGAGAGTTAATTAATGCAAATACTGCTGAGCAATGATGACGGTTTTTTTGCCGAAGGGCTAGCAACCTTGTACAGCCACTTATGTGAACTTTATGATGTGACCGTAATTGCCCCTGAAGAAAACTGCAGCGCATTTAGTAATGCACTGTCCATACGTAAACCCTTGCGAATAGAAAAACAGAACAACGGATTTTACGCCGTCAATGGTACGCCATCAGATTGCGTCCATTTAGGTATAAATCAATTTTTAGATAACGATCCAACACTAGTGGTTTCTGGGATTAATCACGGCCCCAATTTAGGTGACGATGTTATCTATTCAGGTACAGTTGCAGCAGCAACAGAAGGCCGTTTCATGGGGTTACCGGCTATTGCAGTGTCATTAGCAAGTCATGATGGTAAACATTTTGAAACAGCCGCTAAAGTCGTGGTAGAGATTCTTCAGCGCTTACATAAACACCCTTTACCTGCAGATCAAATTCTCAATATTAATGTACCCGATATTCCCTACCAAGATTTAAAAGGTATCGAAGTGACCCGTCAAGGCCGTCGCCATCGAGCGGAAAGCATGGTAAAAGATAAAGACCCTCAGGGTCAGGATGTGTATTGGTATGGCGCAATCGGCCAAGAGCAAGATGCGGGACCAGGAACAGATTTTTACGCTGTGGCTCAAAACCGCTGTTCCGTCACGCCATTAAGTGTTGATATGACGGCTTATAATAGCCTAAATGACATGAAAGAATGGTTAAATATAGAAATCACATAACAATAAGATGAAGTACAAGGAATCACATGAAACGCGCCACTAGAAAAGGTCAAACTTTAGCTCAATTGATACATGCTGAAGGTATACAGGAACAGCGAGTATTAGGGGCTGTGGCCGCTACTCCTCGAGAGTTGTTTCTGCCAGATGTATTGCATCATAAAGCTTACGAAAACACGGCACTACCTATTGGCCAAGGGCAAACCATTTCCCAACCCTATATTGTCGCTAAGATGACCGAACTTTTACTCAATTCTGATGCTCCAAACCACTCTGTTTTAGAAATTGGTACAGGATCTGGATATCAAACGGCGATTTTGGCTCAACTATTTGATAACGTATTTAGTGTTGAGCGTATTAAAGCGTTGCAGTTCCAAGCGAAACGCAGAATGAACCAACTTGATCTGCATAACGTATCCATGAAGCATGGTGATGGCTGGAAAGGTTGGGCGAATAAAGGGCCATTTGACGGTATTATAGTCACCGCGGCGGCCAGCCACATGCCCACAGATCTATATCAGCAACTGAATGACGGGGGTATGTTGGTCATTCCGGTGGGCACTGATGAGCAAAAGCTCCATGTCGTTGTGCGCAACCAAGACGAGTTTAATACCACAATAGTAGAAGCCGTGCGTTTTGTTCCTTTGGTGGCAGGCGATATCATTTAAAGGCTTTAATTACAGGAAGTAAAAGTGAAACCAATTAAAAGAAACACCAAGCAATTTGTTAGCCTAGGGATTAAAGGAGCCTTGATGGGGGCAGCAGATGCCATTCCTGGCGTATCTGGCGGGACTATTGCTTTTATGACAGGTATTTATGAAGAACTCATATATTCCCTTAAGCAATGTGGTCCTGAAACCTTAAGCGTACTATTTAAGCAAGGTATTTTAGCTGCATGGAAACATATCAATGGTGCTTTTCTGGCTTGCGTATTTGCAGGAATCCTAGTCAGCGTAATTAGTGTTTCTCACATTGTTATATTTTTGCTCGACAGCTACCCCAGTTTACTCTGGTCGTTTTTCTTTGGTTTAATATTGGCTGCAGTTTGGTCTGTGGTGCGGCATATCGAAAAATGGCATCCGAGTATAATAGCGGCCTTTCTGTTGGGCGCGCTTTCGGCTTTTTATATCACCACTATTACTCCCACACATGTTGAAGCCACAAATATCATGATCTTCGTGTCGGGTATGATCGCAATATGCGCGATGATCCTTCCGGGCATTTCAGGCAGCTTCATCTTACTATTATTAGGTATGTATATGCCGATATTAAGTGCCGTAAAATCATTTCAGTTAGCAACTTTAACCTTATTTGCTTCAGGCTGTGTAGTGGGGTTACTTTCATTTTCGCGCATATTGCACTGGATGTTCGAAAAACATAAAACCATGACGTTAGCCTTACTGGGTGGCTTTATGTTGGGATCTTTAAATAAAGTCTGGCCATGGAAACTGGTTGTGGAAAGCGTGGTAAACCGTCATGGAAAAGTCATTCCGTTAGTTGAAAATAATGTTTTACCGGCTACATACGAAGCAGCCAGCGGATTGTCAGCCCAACTCTTACCCGCCATCGCCTTGATGTTTATTGGCGTGATGATGGTGTTTCTTTTAGAAAAGTTAGGCACTACACCGGATTAAAACAGATGCAAACGCTGACGAGGTTATGGACTAATACGATAAAACACAGTTTAATCTCGAAGCGAGGCTTGATATTGCTGTTAGTTTTAACCAGTATTTTTGTGGCTGCCTGTTCCAGTCGCTCTACCCCAGCCCCAGTAATCGAACTATATCAAGGTAGAGACTACCGCGACTTTCCAAAAGACCAATTCAAAGGCGATAAGTACATCGTCCAAAAAGGTGATACCTTATTTTCAATTGCTTGGTTTTCTGGCAATGATTATCGCGACATTGCCTCCATTAACAAAATCAAAAAGCCTTATTCCATATATCCAGGGCAAGAATTAGTCTTGAAATCAGCATCTAAACAGGTTAAAAACAGGATAAATAACCCACCTGGTCAGACCAGAAAAACAAAAACAAACAGGACAGTTGACCCGCCGCAAAAGCAAGCGTATGGTGAAAGTAACAAAGATGTTAACAAGCCTTACAAGCGGTCAGAAACCATTGAATTCCCTAGTAGAATAGAAAAATGGATATGGCCTGCAAAAGGACAATTAGCAACTAAGTTTTCTCTTTCAGAGCAAGGTAGCCGAGGTATTGAAATCAGTGGCTCGAGAGGCGACAAAGTCGTTGCTGCCGCTGGTGGTAAGGTTGTTTATACAGGCAATGCTTTGAGAGGTTATGGTCAGTTGATCATAATTAAGCACTCTGAATCGTTTTTGAGTGCTTATGCGCATAACGATACTGTGTTTGTTAAAGAGCAGCAGTGGGTTGCAGCGGGGCAAAAAATAGCCTCGATGGGTAGTACAGGTACCGACAAAATTAAGCTTCGTTTTGAAGTTAGGTACAGGGGTAAATCAGTTGATCCTTTAAAGTATCTACCTAGCAAATAATAACAATAAATAATAATTAGAAAGGCCTACAGGAGAAAAGTGGACTAAATAAAAATCTTTTAGGAGAATTATATGGGTGACAAAAATACCATCGTTGTAAATTTGGCTGAGCCGGTTGTAAACGAAAAAGAAATCGACTCTGAGTTAGCAAAAATTGAAGCCGATGATGAGAAAGATCCCATGGAAGAAATACTAGCAGGCCAAGATGAAATTCAAAAAAACTTGGATGCTACGCAGTTGTATTTAGGTGAAATAGGTTTTTCACCTTTGTTGTCTGCAGAAGAAGAAGTATATTTTGCAAGACGCGCTTTAAAGGGGGACGAAGCATCCCGCAAACGGATGATCGTTAGTAACTTGCGTTTGGTGGTCAAAATAGCACGACGTTACAATAATCGTGGATTGGCTTTATTAGACTTGATAGAGGAAGGAAATTTAGGCTTAATTCGAGCCGTTGAAAAGTATGACCCTGAGCGGGGATTTCGCTTCTCAACATACGCTACTTGGTGGATAAGACAAACCATCGAAAGAGCAATAATGAATCAAACCCGTACTATTCGATTACCAATCCACGTGGTGAAAGAATTGAACGTGTACCTTAGGGCTTCTCGTGAACTCGCCCAAAAACTAGACCACGAGCCTACCGCAGAAGAGATTGCAGGTTCCCTCGACAGACCCGTAGAAGACGTCACTAAGATGTTGCGATTAAACGAGAGGATAACATCTGTAGATACCCCCATCGGAAGTGAAAATGATAAGGCACTGTTGGATATCATCGCGGACGAAAAAGGTTATGGCCCAGAAGAAGATCTACAGGATAAAGATATAAAATGTAGCATCGTTCGCTGGTTAGAAGAACTCAACCCAAAACAACGGGAAGTGTTGGCTCGCCGCTTTGGCTTAATGGGTTACGAACCATCTACCCTCGAAGATGTTGGATCTGAAATTGGCCTCACCAGAGAAAGAGTTAGACAGATCCAAGTAGAAGCCTTGCGGCGGTTACGAGATATGTTAGGTCATCAAGGGTTAAACCTAGAAGCGCTGTTTAATAAAGAAGACTGACCGCTTAATAGGATCATCAAGAAGACGTCAATTGTGACGTCTTTTTTATTTTTGCAAACGTTGCGAAAGGCTAGCGACGATTTCATCCGGTCTTTGCGTTATATCAACCCAATAACCGTAGTCAGGTAATTCAAAGGTTTCTAGTTGTGAGTCGAGTAGATTGGGGTCGAAAAAATGCCCGCGCCTATCCTTAAGTCGCTCAAGGAGCAGTGCTCGTGGACCATTAAGTACTATCCACTTGACCTCTCCACTACATTTCCCTTGTAAGGTTTGCCGATACGACTCTTTCAAGCCGGAACAGGCTAGTACTGCGCCACCTTTGTTTTCCCAATTTGCTAGATTTAACGATAGATTTTCGAGCCAAGGCTGGCGATCACTATCATTAAGTGGGCTTCCATTTTTCATCTTCTGAAGATTAGATTGGGGATGAAAATCATCTGCATCGAAAAAAGGCAGATCTAACTCCAGGGCCAATTGATTGCCAATCGTTGACTTCCCTGTTCCACACACTCCGCACACAATCACTATCATTGCTTACTCCAAGTTAAATCAGTCAAGGCAAGTACAGCAGTGAATAACATGCCATTTGGCACGCTATGAATAACCAAAACACAAAAACTCACGTTAATCTCGCACCTAAAGTGAAAAAATCCCTTCCTTTGCAGGAAGAGATTTAATAGCTCATAAGCTCACTTGTTGTATTCTTAAATGGTAACCACTGCTCACAACGCAGAGAGGACAGCGTCGTAATCCGGTTCGTTAGTGGTTTCAGCCACTTGTTGAGTAAACATTACTGTGCCATCCGTATCTATGACCACGACCGCCCTTGATAGTAAACCAGACAAGGGCCCAGTTTTGAAAGTAACACCATAATCTTCACCAAAAGAACTGCGAAAACTCGATCCGTTTATGACATTGTCAATTCCTTCAGCACCACAAAATCTAGCGGCTGCGAAAGGCAGATCTTTTGACACACAAATAACCTTGGTATTTTCCAAACTTGCCGCTTTTTCATTAAACTTGCGGACTGAAGTAGCACAAGTAGCAGTATCAACGGACGGAAAGATATTCAGAATAAGGCGCGTTCCCGCATAATCAGACAGGCTAGCAGGTGACAAGTCAACTTTAACTAAGTTGAAGTCAGGCGCTTTACTTCCTACTGCAGGTAACTCTCCCACAGTTTCAAAAGAATTACCTTGTAATGTAACAGTTGCCATCTAACACTCCATTTATTAAGGATTAATTTCACAATAGACTACAGTATAGTTATCAAATGATGCAAAGGATCATTGTTATGAAATGGAAGTCGAAGATTAAAGGTCTAGTGAGGTAGTCAACTGAATTTCAGTTTGTTAATTACCTTTAATTTTAGCCTAGAACACAGGTTATTCATTAGTTTCACCCAAGCAAGGACAACTATGTCATCTAGATTACGTTTAGTGCTATCCGCTCTTATTTCCTTTGTATTTTATTTTGCTTGGACATATTGGGCAAACAATATGGTTTCAACGGATTCCGCCTTGGTGTTACGCTCAGCTATGGTTCAGGGCACGTTAAGTGCAACCATTACCTTAATGTTCACTTTTGCATTGGAAAAGTCCGTACAGAAATTTGGTCAAAGTAGTTTTTCCTTAATCTTTGTCGTACCCATTATCTACACAGTACATTCAAAAACTACTCAAAATATCGCCATTTTCAAGACCTTTAATGCGGCATTAAATTTGTCGGCGCAAAAAGCCAGTGGCGCTGCTGTACCTGGAACACTTCTGGCTCCCCTTCTCCCTTTGCTGGTTCAAGCCAGTATTGCGATAACGGTGAATTGGTTAAATCACACCCCTAATCTATGGTTGACCGTTGCACCCAGTATCTTTTTTACCGGTGTGTATGGATACATTTATACATTCACATTACTCAAAGAAAGAAAAGATAGTTGGTAATTTCAACTTCAACAAAGAAGGTTCTGCATGCCTATATTTACTTTTAAGAAATGTTGAACCCTTTCAAAACCTATCGTAAGGTAGGGAAATGAATAGCGTAAATCCCACTAAAACTGCACTTTTGAATCTGGCGCAAGAATTGTTGCAAACCAAATCATTTTCAAGTGTTTCCTTCCAAACACTCGCGTCAGGTATTGGCATTAAAAAAGGCAGTGTTTATTATCATTTCAAAACTAAGGAAGATTTAGGCGAAGCCATCGTTGAGCGATTAACCACGATGCTGCAGCAGAGTTTGCTGGATATTCAACATGAACCCTCACAAATTCAATTAAAGATTTATCTAAGTTGGTTTGAAAAACATATTGAAGCTGCGCAAAAGCTGTGTCCTGCCGCTAGCTTTGCAGCCACTTGGGATGCAGTACCCGAGGGGACAAAATTAAAAGTACAAAAGTTATATAATCTGCATCAGAATTCATTAATCAGGATCATTCAAAACGGCAGAGACTCAGGAGAATTTGCACTTAGTAGTCAATCTCCCAAAGAACTCGCTGTGCTAGTGTTTGCTTTGCTGCAAGGAGGCTTAGTGTCTTCCCGAGTGTCGCAAACTAAATATGAGTTCGAGGCTTGCAAGGCACAAGCCTCACAGATGATTGTAAAAGGCTAGTACCAAGTTCACAGTTAATTTTCCAATAAAGCTAAAGACCCCTTAAGAACAAGGTTTATAGTAACGGTTTTTCGACAGTTCGATGGCTTCTTCAACCAATAAATTAGCTGCTGCTTGTTCACCTAAATTACTAAGGTTATCTAACCAACTGCGAAATAAGCGCTGATCAAATAACGCCAGATTCGTTGCCTTATTAAAAAGAACAATTGAATTTTCAAAGTGTTGTTCTCTTCTTAGCGCCAGTTCATCCAAAGCCAAATCATTCCCTTCAAGCTCATAAACTACCTCTTGATAAGCCATACCAATATTTTGCGTAATATTGGTTTTACCTTGAAGTTCCATGGTTTCCCCTAAAGATAAACAAAGCTGCAAGAACTCTTCGTCCTGTTTGGGCTTTTCCGTGCACAACCTAGAGATAATATTATAAAAGCTGGGCTGTGAAGCTGCAGCAGCAAAAGCAGAAAGGGCATTTTGGGTAAAGTTCTCATTTGGACGGCCTTGTAAACTGTCAGTATAGAGTCGAATATACTCAGCAAAGCTCTCTTTAAATAGTGGCGATGTATTGACTTGACGAAGGGAATTTTTAACCAAATCTGTGGCATTTCTACTGGCATAAAAGTTGGCTATGGCAAACCACATCCCACCATTATCGCCGCCAGCAGATATCGCCTGATCGACTAATTGTTGGTTGCAGCCCTGATGACTTTTCACTTCTGTACACAATCCTAACAGCTGCTCCAAGGCCAATGGGTTGCCGGGGAAAGTCTGGTTAAAGGATAATAACTTGTCTAATCGTGTGTTTTGTTCAGATACATCAGAGAAAAATGCATAAGCCAACTGTTTGTCCATCGAGGGGGAGGTCTCAAAGGTGGCAAAGACTTCTGAGTTGCTCAATTCTGCATAGTCAGTAATTTGACCTAAATCACATTCTACGATGTAGTCTTGTATTGCCTCAGGTTCTGATCCATTTGAGTCTGCATCATTTTCACCCTCGCCGTCAAAACT
This sequence comes from Aliiglaciecola aliphaticivorans, assembly GCF_054782055.1. Lineage (NCBI taxonomy): Bacteria > Pseudomonadati > Pseudomonadota > Gammaproteobacteria > Alteromonadales > Alteromonadaceae > Aliiglaciecola > Aliiglaciecola aliphaticivorans. The sequence goes on along the minus strand of NZ_BAAGTF010000014.1, from coordinate 46,835 downwards.
TGGAGTTTGATTAAATAGCACAGATGGTGTTTTCGGGGGTGTCGCTGTATCAGACAATTTAGGTGTAGGGGATTGAGTCGAATCGTCCTTGTGCTTTCCTTGATTAAATAGTGAAAGTTGAATTAAATACACAGACAAAATAACCCCACATATGAGTAAGGTTATTTTGCTAAAGGTATTCATCTAATTAAAACGATTACCAAACCAAAGTTAGGCACGACTAGTGAATTTTTGCTCGGCGGTATTGATCTTAATTTTCTCACCTGAGGCAATGTATTCTGGCACCTGAACGACGAGACCGGTTGAGAGCGTTGCAGGCTTGGTTCTAGCACTGGCTGACGCGCCTTTAATTGAAGGATCAGTTTCAGTAATAACAAGCTCCACAGACGGGGGTAACTCTATACCTACGGGCTTACCGTCAACAATTAGTATCTGTAAACCTTCGGTTTCTTCGGTGAAAAACAGTAATTCATCAGCAATAGTCTCTTTATCCAACGAAAACGGGGTGTAATCTTCATTGTCCATAAAGACGTATTCGGTACCGTCAACGTAAGAGAACATCACTTTACGACGGAAAAACTCAGCAGTATTGATGATCTCATCTGCTTTAAAACTTTCGTCCGCCTTTGCCCCTGTCGAGACCTCATACAAACGCATTCGGTAAAGACTCGCACCCGCACGGCCACTGGGAGTGAGTTTGTTGATATCTTTTACAAGGTAAACTTTACCATTGTGTTCAATGGCTGCGTTCTTTTTTACTTCACTAGCTTTTGGCATTGTTTTGCTCAACTTAAAAATTGCGTGTTAATAAAGTACCACGAAGCGTAAAAACACAGAAGCAATTAGCGCGCTAAATTCCCTAGTTTTGACGTTACTGAGGTTTATTTTGCACGCCCATAATGTTTTATTTAACCTTCAATACGATTCAAAGTGAGAAATTGATAATTATACTTATTTTTCTCATCTGCAAGATGTGATTCAGTATCAACCAACTCCCATTTAGCAGACTTGTTGTAGTCTGGGAAATAGGTGTCGCCCTCTACTTCTAACGCTATTTCAGTTAGATACAAGCGCTGACATAAAGGTAAAAAATAATTGTAGATAGTGCCGCCACCAATCACCATAAGTTCATCTACCTCACCTGCAGCACTAACGGCCTGCTCACAACTAGCCACAACCTTAGCATCACCCAGCTGATAATCAGGGTCACGACTAATAACGATGTTTAATCTACCCGGGAGCGCTTTTCCGATAGACTCGTAGGTTTTCCTTCCCATTACAACGGGCTTACCCAAAGTCGTGCGTTTGAAGTGACCTAAGTCTGCGGGGAGATGCCAAGGCATAGCGTTATCCGCCCCTATTACTCGATTTTTTGCCATGGCGGCGATCATTGATATCAACATATAAGCATTCAGCCTTAAAATAGGATTAATTTTAGAAAATGAATTAGAGCAATTGACCGAAAATTTAAAGGTTTTTTAAAATATCGACTTTCAAATACACAGTGGTAACGGTTATTTTGGATTATTCAGCATATTAACACTTTTAATCGTGAAAATGTCTGCCACAAAGCACTACTCAGGTTGCCGAGTTTAAATAGTGATACGCATGTTCTGGTCTATCAGGGGATCACCATTTTAAGACAGTATATTATGATACAAAAACGCCTGAAACTTGTTCAGGCGTAAGATGTAGGCTCGCTAGCGTTAACGATTAAACACTACTCTCGGGTATAAACCACTTCCACATCGTAATCATCGTCGTCGTCATCAAAGTCATCATCATCGTCTTCAAGGTGGTCATCTTGTTGCGTCTGACTATGATAAGCATCCCATTTGAAGTCAACTTCTTCCTTAGATTCTTCCAAGGCGTCCATTTCATTTGGTAATGTATCTAAGTAATTCATCACTTCACGACACAGTTCATCGGTATTTTTCTTCTGGAAGGCAGAAATTTGGAAACTTGGACCGTCCCATTCTAAGGCTTCAATGATGTTATCGCAGATTTCTTTAGCTTCATCTTCAAGTAGCAAATCAATCTTATTGAAAACCAACCAGCGCGGTTTCTCGGCTAATTTGGGACTGTATTTTTCAAGCTCACCAATAATCGCTTTAGCATTCTCCACAGGATCCGATTGATCCGCAGGCATTAAATCGATCAAATGCAATAGAATGCGGCAGCGCTCGAGATGTTTCAAAAAGCGTATGCCTAATCCAGCGCCATCAGCGGCACCTTCAATTAAACCAGGTATATCAGCGATCACAAAACTACGTTGGGCGTCTTGTCTTACTACGCCTAAGTTAGGTACTAGGGTAGTAAAGGGATAGTCGGCAACTTTGGGTTTTGCAGAAGATACTGAACGAATAAATGTGGATTTACCTGCATTAGGTAACCCCAATAAGCCCACATCAGCAAGCAACATTAATTCTAAACTTAACCACCGAATCTCACCTGGAGAGCCGTTGGACTTCTGTCTTGGAGCACGGTTGGTACTACTTTTAAATCGCGCATTACCAAGGCCATGGAATCCACCTTGAGCCACCTTCAAGCGCATACCATGCTTGGTGAGATCCCCAAGGGCCTCACCCGTATCTTTATCAGTTGCTCGGGTACCAACGGGCACTTTGAGCTCTAAATCTGCTCCTGCACGGCCGGTACAATCACTGCCTTGACCGTTCTTACCGCGCTCAGCGCGGTGAAACCGTTCAAAGCGAAAATCGATCAAGGTGTTAAGATTTTCATCTGCGACCAGATAAACGCTGCCGCCATCACCGCCATCACCACCATCGGGGCCTCCCCTAGGAACGTATTTTTCGCGGCGAAAACCGATAACGCCATTGCCGCCGTCTCCAGCTTCAACACGTATTTCAGCTTCATCTACAAATTTCATCTCACACCTCAATTAAGCATTCACAGGCTAAGTAATATATTACTCCGCCTCTACTTTTTTCTCTAGCAATAAAAAACCCCGCAAGAGCGGGGTTTTTTTGATTTATGTGTTAGCTCGTCTTACTCAGCAACGATGCTTACATATTTACGGTTCTTAGGACCTTTAACACCAAACTCCACTTTGCCATCAGACAATGCGAAAAGAGTGTGGTCTTTGCCGATACCCATATTATCTCCAGGGTGGAAACGTGTTCCACGCTGACGAACAATGATATTACCAGCTAATACAGACTCGCCACCGAAACGCTTAACACCTAAACGTTTACTTTCTGAGTCACGACCGTTATTAGTACTACCACCCGCCTTTTTATGTGCCATTAGTTCGTACTCCTATTAAGCGTTTATGCCAGTGATTTTCACTTCTGTGAACCACTGACGATGACCTTGGGTCTTACGAGAATGCTTACGACGACGGAATTTGACAATTTTAATTTTGTCACCACGGCCATGAGAAACTACTTCTGCAGTTACTTTGCCGCCATCAACATAAGGCATACCAATTTTTACATCTTCACCATTACTAACCATCAAGACATTATCGAACTCAACCGCTTCACCCGGTGCAACTTCGATCTTCTCTAGACGAACGGTTTGGCCTTCGGCCACACGGTGTTGTTTACCACCACTTTGGAAAACCGCGTACATATTTAACTCCGCTCTGCGCCCACGGCGCTACAATTCAAAAACAGGGCGCGAATTGTACGTGAACTGAGCTATCGTAGCAAGCCTAATTCTTAATTATTTTGGGAAAAGATCGCCTTTTTCTGTGAACCCCCATAATATTCGGTTACTTGACTAGATAGATTTGTGTATTTATGTAGAATTGCACGCATATTAACAGACCAAAAAAATGAGCCAATTGACTTACAATGGACTTAAATAACATACACCGTCTTGCCGATCCTGACATGCAAGCTGTTAACGCCTTAATCCAGGCTCAAGTGAATTCAGATGTAGCCCTGATCAATCAGCTGGGATTCTACATTGTTAATAGCGGCGGGAAAAGAATACGCCCACTATTAACTGTGCTTGCAGCCCGCGCTTTAGGAATTGAAAACCAACAACATCATACACTAGCAGCCATTATTGAATTTATACATACTGCCACTTTATTACATGACGACGTTGTCGATGAGTCGACCATGCGTCGTGGAAAAGAGACTGCCAACGCGGTTTTTGGCAATCAAGCCAGTGTTTTAGTGGGTGATTTTTTGTATACGCGATCATTTCAAATGATGGTCGACTTAAAACGGATGAGAGTAATGGAAATTCTTTCATCGGCAACCAACGTCATCGCTGAAGGCGAAGTTATGCAATTAATGAATTGCAATGATCCCGAGACATCAGAAGAAAATTATATGGAGGTAATTTACAGCAAAACCGCACGGCTGTTTGAAGCTGCTACTTTATTAGCCGCAGTGATCACTGACCAAAGTCCCGAGATAGAGCAAGCAATGCAAGATTATGGACGCTATCTAGGAACCGCATTTCAGTTGGTTGATGATATTCTTGATTATGCTGCAGACAGTGATGAAATGGGTAAAAATGTTGGCGATGATCTGGCTGAAGGCAAACCCACATTGCCACTGCTATATGCCATGTGGAATGGAAATGAAGCACAATCAGCGCTGATCAAAGAAGCCATTGAGCTCAATAACGGTATGGAAAGCTTAGACGAAATATTAGCGGCAATGGAACAAACGGGTTCATTGGTCTACACCAAACAAAAAGCACAGGAAGCGTCGAAACAAGCCATTGACGCTCTTGCACCTTTACCTGACTCAGATTACAAGCAAGCACTGATTGGGCTGGCCCATATCTCTGTGGAACGCGCCGCTTAAACAGCGGCGACTGTTCTAGCAGTCGCTGAATCGTTAGCGACTAATTCAAGCCCATTTCTCTGGTCATATTTTCATTGCGATCGCGATGCACAATAATATTGTCTTCAATACGGATGCCGCCATAAGGTCTAAAAGCATCAATCACATCCCAGTTTAGGTATTTTGACTGTTCAGTGGCTCGCAAGTCCGCTAATAAACTATCAATAAAATATAACCCAGGCTCTATTGTAAACACTTGTCTCGATTCAATAATGCGCGTAGTACGCAAGAACGGATGCTCTTTCGGTGGCGGATTAGGTGTACCCCGATCATCTGCCACATGTCCGGCAACATCATGTACTTGTAGTCCTAAAAAGTGACCAATACCATGGGGGAAAAATGTTTTTGTTATGCCATTTAGCACTATATCTTGTGCCGACAAGTTAACAATATTAAAGCGATTCAACAGCTCAGCAATATACCTATGTGCAGCTAAATGCACTTCAGTATAAGCCACGCCAGGCTTCAGTAGGTCGACCAGTTTGAGAGTGACCTCATCCATTGCTGTCACTAATTCAGCGAAACGACCGTCTTGATGGCTATAGGTACGTGTAATATCCGCAGCATAACCGTGAAAACTTGCACCCGCATCAATTAAAAAAGAGCGAAATTTAGTAGGCGCACTGGTGTCTTGCTCCATGTAATGCAATATTGCCGCATTTTCATTAAGTGCAACTATATTGTTATAAGGAACTTGATTGTCACTTTGTTTCACCGCCTTTAAATAGGCTTGATTAATATTAAACTCAGACATGCCACTGCGAAAAGCCTGTTCAGCAGCCAAATGTCCTTTAATCGCCAGTTGATTTGCTTCGCGCATACATAACAATTCATAGTCGGTTTTATACGCGCGATAGTAATGTAAATAATGCAACACTCTGTCAGGGTTGACCATTTCGAAACCAAGAGCAGTAGCAACCTCCAAGTATTCACCAATGTAGGCATAGTTTTTCTTGTCGTAGGGAAGGTGTTTTTCCACCGCATCGGCTTGAGTCAAAAATACAATATCAAATTCAGTCGCCCAAAAATCAGTCGGCTCTGGTGGAACTGTATGCCAAAAATCTTTAGGCCTATAAAATATTAACTTGGGTTTATCGATGCCATTTACAACCAACCAACAATTGGGATTATCAATGATCGGCAACCAGGCTTTAAATTGTGGGTTTACATGAAATGGGTAGTGATTATCATCCAAAAACATCCGTTTGCTTTGACCGGAATGGATAATCAAGCCATCAATGCCCTCACGCAGCAAGGCTTCTTTAGTGCGCTTTTGCATTTCAATTATGTGGCTTGGATATAAATCAGAAAATGTTTGCATAGTAATTATATGACTTCATTTGGATTAAACAGAATGGCGCTAGATTAACATATACCAATGGGAAGGGGTCAATAAAGGCACTGAAAGTTAATCCTTTTGCTGTAAATCAATTGAGCCATTTATAAGGTTTCTCCGCCCAACTGCATAGTTGCTAACTCATTAAAAAGTGGAGAATCTTTACCCAATTGCATGGCATATATTTGCTGGTAGGCAAGTACTGCTTTTACATAATTACGGGTTTCTTTATAAGGTATGGTTTCAATCCAAACATCTATTGGCAAACTGCGATCTTTGGGTATCCATTTTTGCACCCGACGCCAACCAGCGTTGTATGATGCTGTTGCCAACACGGGATTATTGTCCATTTTATCCATTAGATAGCGCAAATACTGAGTACCGTATCCAGCATTAATATTCGGATCAAAAAGCACATTTGTTTTGATCTGTTTTTTCGCCAAATAACGAGCCGTCCCCGGCAACAATTGCATTAATCCTTTGGCACCTGCACTAGAATTGGCATCCGACATAAACGAACTCTCTCTGCGGGCAACAGCGAAAGCCCAAGCAGGATCAACTTGATTCGCCTCAGATTGGTTCACTAACTCTTCGCGATAGGCCATTGGAAAGCGCCGTTTGATATCATCTAGATAGCCCGTGTTGGAAAAGCCATAAATTGCGCGATCGTGCCACCCCCAGCTATCAGCCAAAACCGCTGACACTAATTTTTGCTGCTGATTAAGTTGTGATTGTAAATGAAACCACTCTCGCCTTGCCGAGGTAAACCGCTGTAACTGAAGAAACTCGTAAGCTCGCTTGGCTGCATCCATATTGGCAACAGTATTGAGGGTTTGTTGATCAAACTCCAGCGGGCGGTCGATGATGTGCGGCGTTTTGGCCAGCTTACCACTGGCCAAAAAGCCATAGTAATGTCGTTGTTTCGCCAACCACTGGTAATTTTGATTAGCACTATCAATGGCCTGCATTTGCTCCAAGGCACGGGCCTGCCAATATCGAGCGCTCAATTCCGCGCGGTTTTTTTCAGGCATCTGTTCAATCACTTCCAATGCATGTTGCCAGTTACCACTTTTTAGTACATGGGCTAAATGCCAGCGAAATAATTGCTCTTCAGCATTTTCATGGCTGGCTTTCTCCAGCCATTCATCGGCTTTATCATGTTCAGAAATAGCTAATGCCACTGCAAACTTGCCAGCAACATCATATTGCCGACGTTGCTCAACATTGAACTTGCTCAATACGGATTGCCAGGTTTTAATCGCCAATTCTTCATCACGCCATATCAGACGTCCTAGGCCATACTGAATAATGTCCAACTCTAATGTTGGATTCTTGTTTGGAAATTTAGATAGATTACTCACGTAATTCGGTGAACGACGCACCCGCAACCATAAGTCAGCTAAATATTGTTGCTCCCTCGGCAATAAGGTTTTTAAATAAGGGATAAGGGTGTGGCTACCACCATTACCAGCCAAAGCAACCCGTTTTAAGACTTTATCGTTAGTTCTGAAGCCCGCCTGTGTCCATGCTTCAAATACCTTATCGCATTCGTTTGGCTGCGACTTACCTACTACCCAAAGTTGCGATACTTTCTCGAATACACTTTCTCGATTTAGAGGGTCTTGCAGCCGATAAGTTAAGTATTGGCAGGTGAGCTCAACGTTGGAAGTCGGCCGAAAATACTCCATGAATAAATCAGCATAATCTTTCTTTTTTAAATAAGTTAGCCATGCATAGCGAAGAGAACGTCCTAACGGCGAGCCTTCATGCTGAGCTAAAAAAGATTTTATTTTTTGTTGATTGGCAAGATAAGGGTGAGCCTTGAGGGTTTTCTGCTCAATGTAAGGCTCTAGCGGATAACCTTTCAACTGCTCTCTTAAACGTCGATATTCCGGTGAATTGGGCTTAGCAACCATATTTTCTAGCGCTTTGTAGACATTCCGTTGATGGGCTAAAGCATCTTCACGGGCTATTTCTAAGGGTTGCCCGTGTAAGCGGGTGCTGAAGCTGCACAAAATTGTCAGCACCACAAAAGCGTTCCGGAAAAAATAGTTCATAAAAGCTGTCATAACTCCGAATAATAAAATATCTGAATAGCGTATCCACTAAGTCATTTCGTTCAGAAAATATTAATACATAAATAAATTGAATAATGGACATCCGACCACATGTTATTATAAGCCGTCTAAAGCTGAGAGTAATTATACTCTCGACAACAATTTACTGCTTTAGTGCAAAAAATTACACCTTTATATGTGAATAACCAATAATTAAAACCAGATTAAAATAAATAACCCTACAACATGGCTCAGAGTATTTTAGATTTTTAGTTTACTTGATGAATGCCATTTATTCTGCCTTAAACTGAAGGAGATAACGATGATTTTTGAAGGCAAAAGCCTTTGTGCGAAATTACTGGACAACGGTCTCGCTGAACTCGTGTTTGATGCACAAGGTTCCGTGAATAAATTTGACCAGCAAACCGTCAGTGAATTAGACCAAGCAACCCAAGCACTAGCCAGCAATGGTAACATTCAAGGTCTGCTAGTTCGTTCTGCCAAGTCTACTTTTATTGTTGGCGCAGACATCACCGAATTTACAGGTCTTTTTGATATGCCCCAAGAAAAAATCCTCGATTGGGTCGCTCAAACTTCACAAGTGTTCGATCGATTCGAAGACTTACCTTTTCCCACAGTAGCAGCAATAAACGGCTTCGCTTTAGGTGGTGGCTGTGAAATGACGTTGGTTTGTGACCTACGTGTTGCCGACACGACTGCAAGCATAGGCTTACCAGAGGTGAAATTAGGTTTGATGCCTGGTTTTGGTGGCACAGTTCGTCTTCCAAGGCTGATTGGCTCAGATAATGCCCTTGAATGGATGACAACAGGACGTAACAGAAAAGCAGCGAAAGCTTTAGCAGAAGGGGCTGTTGATAGTGTAGTTGCCCCAGAACACTTAATTGAAGCCGGTAAAAGTATCTTATTAGACGCAATTGCTGGAAAATTTGACTGGCAAGCTCGTCGGGCGCAAAAGAAAGCTCCCCTGACCCTGGGTAAGAATGAAGCCATGATGAGTTTCTCAACCGCCAAAGCCATGGTCGCAGCTCAAGCAGGAAAGCATTACCCAGCACCACACTTGATGGTTGATACCGTTGCTAAAGCGGCAGGCCTTGACCGTGAAGGTGCATTGAAACTTGAAAATGAAGGTTTTACTCAGCTAGCAAAATCTGACGAAGCAAAAGCTCAAGTGGGGATTTTCCTCGCAGATCAGCTGGTCAAAAGCAAAGGCAAAAAGCAGGCGAAAGCTTCTAGCAAAGAAATCAAGCAAACAGCTGTTTTAGGCGCAGGTATTATGGGTGGTGGCATTGCTTACCAGTCAGCAGTAAAAGGCACACCTGTTGTTATGAAAGACATTGCCCAACCAGCTCTTGATCTGGGTTTAAATGAAGCAGCCAAGATCTTAGGTAAAGGCATGCAACGTGGCAAAGTGGATGCTGCAAAAATGGCTTCTACATTAAACAATATCGTCCCCACTCTGGAATACTCTGCGATTAAAGACGCTGATTTAGTCATAGAGGCGGTAGTGGAGAACCCGAAAGTCAAAGGCATTGTGTTGAAAGAAACAGAGCAAGCGGTAGCGGATGACGCGATCATCTGTTCTAACACTTCAACTATTTCCATCAATCAATTGGCTAAAAGCTTAGACAAGCCAGAGCGCTTCTGTGGCATGCATTTCTTTAATCCTGTGCATAAGATGCCGTTGGTGGAAATTATTCGTGGTGAAAAAACCTCTGAAGAAACCATTAATACAGTGGTGGCTGCTACCTTAAAAATGGGAAAAACCCCCATAGTGGTTAATGACTGCCCGGGCTTCTTAGTCAATCGTGTTTTATTCCCTTACTTTGCTGGCTTCAGCAAAATCGTGCTAGATGGCGCAGATTTTGTTGCAGTAGATAAAGTGATGGAAAAAATCTTCGGTTGGCCCATGGGTCCAGCATACTTGTTAGATGTTGTTGGTATGGATACCGCAGACCACGCTTCAAGTGTGATGTCCGACGGCATTCCAGAGCGCATGCAAAAAATTGGCGATGATCCGGTTACTGTTATGTACAAAGCCGAACGACTTGGCCAGAAAAACGGTAAAGGTTTCTATAATTTTGGTGTGGATAAACGCGGTCGTCCAAGCAAAACACCTGCACCGGAAGCCTATGAGTTAATCAAGCCTATTTGTGCAGACACTAAAGAGTTTGATAAAGACGAAATCATTGCACGCTTAATGATCCCTATGGCAAATGAAATGATTCGTTGTTTAGAGGAAGGTATTGTAGGCAGTGCAGCTGAAGTGGATATGGCATTACTATACGGCTTGGGCTTCCCACCGTTTAGAGGGGGTGTGTTCCGCTACATTGAAACAATGGGATTGAGTAATTTTGTAGCCTTGGCGGATAAATATGCGCATTTAGGACCGATTTACCAAATTACAGATGGCGTCCGCGAAATGGCCGCTTCTGGTAAATCTTATTTTCAACTTTCAGCCTAAACAGACCCAAGGAGACTTAACATGAAAGACGTAGTTGTTATTGATTGCATTCGTACCCCTATGGGTCGTTCGAAAGGCGGTATTTTCCGTAACGTAAGAGCAGAAACCTTATCTGCTCATTTGATGACTAAATTGTTGGAACGCAACCCTGGTGTTGATCCAAGCGAAATTGAAGACATCATTTGGGGATGCGTTCAGCAAACCAAAGAACAGGGTTTTAACATTGCTCGTAATGCCCAACTGCTAACTCAGATCCCCCGCTCCACAGCCGCTGTGACAGTTAACCGTTTATGCGGTTCATCTATGCAAGCCCTGCATGATGCTGCCAAAGGTATTATGACCGGTATGGGTGATGTGTATATGATTGGCGGAGTTGAGCACATGGGCCACGTGCCAATGACCTTCAACCTCGATTTTCACCCAGGATTAGCGAAATACACAGCGAAAGCATCAGGCAATATGGGAATGACCGCTGAGCTACTAGGTAGACAGAACGGTATTACCCGTGAAATGCAAGATGCCTTTGGCGCGCGTTCACACCAATTAGCCCATAAAGCTCACTTGGAAGGTCGCTGGAACGAGATTGTGCCTATTGAAGGCCATGATGCTAACGGCGTATTGAAGCTGATTGATGCAGATGAGGTGATTCGCCCTGATTCTACCATTGAAACCATGGCGGCGCTTCGTCCTGTATTTGATCCAGTAAATGGAACAGTCACTGCGGGTACTTCTTCAGCCATATCCGATGGTGCTTCTGCCATGCTATTAATGTCTGCTGAGCGCGCTAAGGCTCTTGGTTTAACCCCTCGAGCCAAAATTCGTTCTATGGCAGTTGCAGGCTGTGATGCCGCGATCATGGGCTTCGGTCCAGTTCCGGCAACTAAAAAGGCCCTTCAACGTGCCGGTATGACCATGGACGATATTGAGTTAGCAGAATTCAATGAAGCGTTTGCAGCTCAAGCATTGTCATGTATCAAACAGTTAGGCTGGCTCGATACATACGAAGACAAAGTAAACCTGAATGGCGGTGCAATCGCGCTAGGACACCCTCTAGGTTGTTCCGGTTCTCGAATTTCCACAACCTTGCTCAATCTAATGGAAGCTAACGACAAATCAGTTGGTCTAGCCACTATGTGTATTGGTCTTGGTCAAGGGATAGCAACCGTATTTGAACGAGTTTAAACTCACAATTATCAAAGCTAAGCTTTGATTTAAAAACACCTAATGAACTTTGGTTCATTAGGTGTTTTTTTTCAGGTCCTTTAAATCATCTGTTTTGTAATAGTTTATAAACTCGATTACTGAATCAAGTTGACTTGCTGAGTCGCGGTGTCAGTTTGCAAACCAAAATGCCCTAAAACATAGGTGTAGCTAGCATCTTCATTCCAAATTCGACTACTATGCACGCCGCCAACGGAACAAACCCCTGTGCTGCATACAATCTGATCAATATTGCTTTTGATAGAATACACCTTGTCCCCTAAAGGCGTGCCGTAGAGACTATCCAGAAAAGGGCTTTGCACTGATAATCCATAATAACCGCAAGTCGAATTCCACACATTGTATGGGTACACACCACATGACCAAAGACCACGTAATGCACCAGCAATACCAACAAAAGTATCAACACTACTAGATACCGCTAATTTAGAAATCTGTTGGGCCGCCAATGTGACGCCCATGGAATGTCCAATAACATCAATTTTACCGGTACAGGAACTTGCAATGGCATTGGTGATAGCTTGATTAACGGGCGTCTCTTCGCTACCGGAGTGATTATTACAAACTGCACAGGACTTAGATCCCCAATCAGGCCGAAAAATCTCTGAAGGAGAATATCCCTCATCGATTAAAAGATCATAGGTGTTATCCCAGCTATTTGGTGATGCGGTATTGCCATGCACTAACACGACCGCATCTTTGCAGCTGTTTGCAAATGCATTAAAACTGACAGACGAAATTAACATAACCAACAAACTATAAATAATTTTCATAATGATAACTCTTGCTTTAGTAGAGACACTATTTTTAGTTAATGAAATGTTAATTGGCTATAGTACTTTAGTGCAGCACCTAAAAACTCCGATAAATGATAAGGCGACGGAGGGTTAGAACTTTGCTTCAAATCTCCACTTCTGAGCATCCTCCAGCCATAGAAATATCTATAAAACCAAACATTTTGTAAACTACACTTGACTTCAACCTAAAAGACACCTAACCTTGATATAAAGTAAAGTGTTATTTACTTTATATCAACCAAAGCAGACAAATGAGGAAAATCTATGAACGCAATTAATAACGATTCTCAAAACAAGAAGGGACGAGGGAAAACAGCTAGCCGTTTGGACGTTTACTTGGGTATTCAGCTTAGCGTTATTCGCATTTGGCCCCAAGCTTTTATGGGATTATGATCCAACTTTCACAGTTATTGCTCTTTGCATCAACTTTGGATTTGGTTTCAAAATGATTATGGCCAACAAACACCATCTGAGCCGTATGGACGAAATGCAACGAAAAATACAATTAGAAGCGATGGCAATGTCTTTAGGTGTAAGTATGGTCTTTGGCGCAGCTTATGGATTGATAGAGGCAACCCGTTTGTTATCCCATTCTCCAAATCCATCTAATATTTTGTTTGTTATGGGGATCAGTTATGGCGTTTCAGTGGCCATTGGTTCTAGGAGATACATGTGAAAAATCGACTAAAAGTGTTGCGGGCTGAACGTGACTGGACCCAAGCTGATTTAGCCGAAGCGCTAGAGGTATCTAGACAAACCATAAACGCAATTGAAAAAGGTAAATTTGATCCCAGTTTACCTTTGGCGTTTAAAGCAGCGAGGCTATTTCATATGCCCATTGAAGAAATATTTGATGATGAATATACAGATTAATACGACTAAGAGCTGTCAGCTCACATTCGGGTTATTATACTTTAATGACCCAATTCTAATAACCCGCAATTATCCCTTCAATAAGACACTTAATAAAGTGAGTGCTTACATACTCTAATTAACCTATAAAATAGGGAATGAAGTTTCTTAACACTTATCCTTGATGAGTATTTGTTCACTCCCTTAATTAAAGGGAACGTTTAGATTTGGGACATAAACTTGTAATCTTGGGACAATAAAAAGCATAAAAATGGGACTTAAAATTGTAATTCTGGGACATTTTGTTTCTTTCCAAACATTAGTTACATCTTATCAACAGTCCGTTTACCAGAGTGTAAAGAGTCGTAAAGAAAGCGATACTTTAGCGTTCAATATTTCACCAGCACATACCGGCTACAACCTTTTAAGCTGAGCGAATTGCGGTACACTTGCGGCAAATTCTTGAACCACCATTGCGAAGAGGAAAACAACGAGTTATGCCATTCCCTACTCACCGATTCTACGAAGATGTGTTAGCACTTTTCAGTGCTGGTATATTCGTATCTCTAGGCGTCGTATTTTTCGGAACCGAGGGGATTTTAACCGGTGGTAGTGCAGGAATCGCTATTATAGGTACGCATTTTCTGCCGTACAGTTTTGGTACCGTATTTTTTGTTGTTAACATTCCATTTTATTTTTTGGCATGGACAAAACTGAGTAAACGTTTCACCATTAATACCTTCATCTCGGTCACTTTGGTTTCACTAATGACTGAGTATATGGATCGATTTATTGTCATTTCTGATCTTGACCCTATGTTTGCTGCAACTGTGGGTGGCATGCTCATCGGTATTGGTATGCTGATCATGTTTAGACATAAATCAAGTCTCGGTGGACTGGGTATTTTAGCCCTGTATTTACAGAACAAATATAATCTTAGAGCGGGTAATATTGGGTTATTAGCAGATTGTACTATTCTAACCTCATCGTTATTAATGTTTGAGTTAGACATTGTACTATTGTCGGTATTAGGCGCAGTGACCCTGAATATTTTAATTGCAGTAAACCACATTCCGGGTCGCTACACTGCTACCAAGAAAGGCAAGAAAAACAGTCACAACAGCATAGTGACCAGCTCTTAGGGTTTCACTAAGGGTACTAGCCAAAGAATTTGCGTTATAAGCTAAACCCGTATTTAAGCCCAAATTGAACGCGAGTATTACTCTCATACGCTTCGAACTTTGTAAACCATTCTATTGGCCATTCGTCATTAAACCGCGATTTAAGTTCGAAGGCGACCCCGTGTCCAGTGGCCAGAAAATCCTCAATTAAAGCGGTGCGTTGACCAAATTCATCATTGACGTAGGCGTAATAACTAAACACTTCAGCAGTTTGATTAAATAGATTAAATTCTGTTTCAACACTCAACACTATTTTCTTGGCTGAAGTATCTAAGCGGTTAATCAATTCGAATGCATAAGTGGTTTGCCTATTTCCCTCGTAGCGCAGTTCTCCTCGTACAAAATTTTGCTGTAACACCCTATCAGCACTGATCTCATAATTCAGTGGCCCATCAAAGGAGCTGGAATATTCTACCTCAGCGTAATTAAGTTCATTGATGTCTGCAAATGCCTCTTCAGCTTGGGTAGTATCTAAATCACCCACAACTACCTCAAATCGACCATTTTGCACCCCTACAACTTGACGAATACCCGCAATAAAACCATCTTTAGACAAACCAGTAGAAGACACTCGGCCTTTATAAGTGGGGATCACACCAAATTCAGTTTTATTTTGTCCCTTCTCATACCGCAAGTACAAACGTCTCAAATAGAAGTGATCCCCAGTGCCATCATCTAAAGTATTATGGCTAGAAGAGAACTCCTCACCAGTAACCGCAAACGCGTTAACACTCCAATATTGGTCCTCATCCAACATAACGTGAGGATAGACGCGAACACGATATTGATACCTTTGTGGTTTTTGCGAACGATCATCAAATCTGATTTCACTCTCTACCTTCGCGCCTAACTGGGTTGCCTGAGCGTAAAAACTCAACAAGCATAAAGGTATACAAGCGGCTATTCTGAGCATAATTTGGCCGATGTTTTTAAACAGCGAACAATTGTTGTAAGTCATTAAATGCCTTAAATTCTAATGCATTCCCACTAGGATCTAGAAAGAACATGGTTGCCTGTTCTCCAGCTTGGCCAGCGAATCGAACATAAGGCTCTATAACAAATTCTGTATTATGCTGCTGCATTCGCTCAGCCAAAATGCGCCAATCAGGCATGCTTAAAACCACGCCAAAATGGGGCACAGGAACATATTTAGCGTCGACCTGATTTGGCGTCGGTGTTAACGGCATTTTATCAACTAAGTGAGTGACGAGTTGGTGACCATAAAAGTTCCAGTCAATCCATTGTTCACTTTGCCGACCTTTGGAGCAGCCAAGCACCTCACCATAAAACCATTCTGCTTTTGGTAAATTATCTACTGGAATAGCCAAGTGAAATGGGCGAATCTCACAATTTTCCATTACAGAATCCTCTTTAGTAGAGACAATTTTAATTTGTTAAACGGGGGGTAACGCAAACTCACATCAAACTTGAAACTACGTTCCATTACCGTTTTTAAATGGCTTAGTCCATCGAAGCCAGCACGACCGTGATAGCTGCCCATACCACTATTGCCCACACCGCCAAAAGGTAGGTTAGGGTTCGTCATGAACATAAAGCCATCATTAATACATACGTTACCTGCCGAGGTTTGGAGTAAAACTTTTTTCTTATATTCGTCATTATTAGAGTAGAGATACAAAGCCAAAGGTTTTGAGCGCTCATTGATGAAGGGTATAGCTTGATGCATAGAATCTAAGGTGATGATGGGTAAGATTGGTCCAAATATTTCTTGTTGCATCAGATCGCTATCTAGTGGCGGATTTAAAACCAAGGTGGGCTCAAAATAACCCGTTTGAATATTTTGCTTGCCGCCAAAAACTACTTTTTGATCTTCTAAATAATTCGCTAACCGTTGAAAATGTCGTTGGTTTATAACTTTGCCATAGTCTTTACTCGCTTCAGCTGACTCGCCATAAAAAGCAGTTATTTTATTCTCAATCGCCACCAGCAATTGGTCAGCAATGCTCTTATCAACCAGAACATAGTCGGGTGCTACGCAGGTTTGGCCGGCATTCATCCATTTACTCCACACAATTCGAGCTGCAGTGACATCAATACTTGCAGTGCTATCTACAATACACGGGCTTTTGCCACCCAACTCGAGTGTAACTGGTGTGAGATGTTTAGCTGCAGCTGCCATCACGATTTTACCAACGGCTTCACCGCCAGTATAAAAAATGTGGTCAAATCGCTGGGCTAATAACTCTGTGGTTTCATCAACAGCCCCTTCCACCACCGCAAAAGCGTTATTATCTAAATACTCTGGAATAACCTCAGATAGCAATTTAGACATGTTCTCGGCTAATTCCGATGGTTTTAATACTGCACAATTACCCGCGGCTATTGCTGCCACTAAAGGTGCAAGTAGTAACTGAAACGGGTAATTCCATGCCCCAATAATTAACACCGTACCCAAGGGTTCTGGAAGAACATAGCTTTTGCCTGGCTGTGCGCCCATAGGCGTGGAGGTCTTACGGGGTTTCATCCATTTTTTTAAATGCTTTAGGGTGTGTTTTATATCACTTAACACAAAACCCAACTCAGATATCCATGCTTCGGTTTTACACTTTCCTAAATCTGCAGCTAGGGCTTCTAGTAACACGCCTTGTTTTTCATGGATCAGCAATTCCAATTGTTTAAGTTGCTCTACGCGCCAGGCATATTCTTTAGTGTATCCACTGGCAAATACTTCGCGTATGGCCATGACCTTATCCCCAATTGGAGATAATTGCTCTTTTGCAGCCGCGTTTGGATTGACAGCATTCATAAACACCCCTTAAAAAGTTTTACATCCCTACTAGTACACATATAGTTATAACCTAAATATACAATGCTTTGTGTGAAATATTGCTCGGATTTAACCCATAAAAAAAGCCGCTAATAAGCGGCTTCCATGGATAACAACAGAGGTTAGGCAGAAAATGGATGATTCAAAACAATAGTTTCATTTCTGTCAGGACCCGTTGAAATAATATCAATGGGGACACCCGTTAGCTCTTCTAGACGTTTGATGTAATTTTTAGCCGCTTGAGGCAACCCATCATAACTAGTTACACCGTAAGAGTTTTCGCTCCATCCGGGCATAGTCTCGTAAACAGGCTTGATTAGGTCGTAGTCGTCAGCTGCCATAGGTGGAAAATCTTTTATGCTGCCATCTGCATGCTGATACCCAGTACAAATGTTCAACTCTTCCAAGCCATCTAGCACGTCAAGTTTGGTTAGACAGAACCCCGTAATGGAGTTGATTTGGACTGCGCGTTTCATTGCAACGGCATCAAACCATCCTGTGCGGCGCTTACGACCGGTAGTCGCACCAAATTCGTGTCCTTTCACGCCTAAATGTTGGCCTACTTCACAATCTAATTCAGTAGGAAAAGGACCAGAACCCACTCGAGTGGTATAGGCTTTTACAATACCGAGCACATAATCTAAGTTAAGAGGACCAAAACCAGCGCCAGTAGCAACACCACCTACAGTCGTATTTGAAGAGGTAACATAAGGGTAAGTACCGTGGTCGATATCTAACAAAGTACCCTGGGCACCTTCAAACATAATGGCATCACCACGTAATCGGGCTTTATCCAATACGTCGGTCACATCCACCACCATGGCTTTCAAGATGTCAGCCACCGCAAGAGCATCTTTCAATACGGTTTCATAATCTACAGGGTCTACTTTGTAATAATTAGTCAATACAAAGTTGTGGTACTCAAGAATTTCTTTCAATTTAACCGCAAAATCTTCTGCGTTAAATAAGTCACCGACTCGCAGTCCACGTCGAGAAACCTTGTCTTCGTATGCGGGACCAATACCACGACCAGTCGTACCTATTGCTTTAGCACCACGCGCTTCTTCCCGTGCCATATCTAAGGCAATATGATAGGGAAGTATTAAAGGACAAGCTTCACTAATAACCAAACGCTCTTTGACCGGTATACCGCGATCTTGGAGCATTTTCATTTCTTTTAATAAAGCCTCTGGGCTTAACACCACACCATTACCTATGACGCAGGTAACGTTGTCACGCAAAACACCTGAAGGAATTAAATGCAGGACGGTTTTTTCGCCATCGATTACCAGTGTATGACCCGCATTGTGTCCGCCTTGATAACGGACCACATAGGTCGCTTGATCTGTGAGTAAATCTACTACTTTACCTTTACCCTCGTCACCCCATTGGGTACCGAGCACTACAACATTTTTAGCCATTGAAGAAAACTGTCAGGAAATTAGGCGTGGATTCTACCAAAATTTGTGCTGATAAATCATCCGTTTTTTCAATTTCTGAGGGGTTTATTGCGAACTTATGACAATTTTTTATTAAAAACCGAGTTGAAAGGGGTAAATCAATAGATTTGTGCATTATTAGGGGATTATTTTCCGACTAAAAAGAATAAGCTAATTGCACCTACAATTACCATCACACCGCCAATAGTGCGAAGCTGTTCACTTGGTTGAGTGGCGATTTGATATATGTAACTTTTCCACCGCTTGGGGAACAACATAGGCCCAAGCCCCTCAATTACGAGTACAATGGAAAAAGCGATAAGTAGAGTACTGCCCAAAGTCACTTCCCAATATATAGTTGATATTTAAAAACTGAGAGTATTTGCTTTTTTAACCCTCAGAGAATAATAGTGTCAATAATTTGCGACACTAAGTATGCCTTATATTGGTAAGAATAGGACAAAGTCATTATATTAAATTGGAATTAAAACTGCTCACCTTATACATATACATCAACTATTTGCGGTGAGTTTGTGTACCCCTTCAGGGTTAAATTTGTAGCCCACTCCCCAAACGGTCTGCACAATCAGTGGTGAAGTTGCATCTTGTTCTATCTTTGCGCGAAGACGATTTATGTGGGAATTAACCGTATGTTCATAACCACTATGATGATATCCCCATACAGATTCAAGTAATTGGCTGCGACTGAATACTTGATTCGGATGACTGGCTAAATGCAGCAACAACTCAAATTCAGTCGCCGTGAGATCCAAAGGGCTGTTGTCAAACAGCACTAAGTGATTTTTTTGATTGATCACTAAACTACCAATAGACAGTGGTTTTTCATTTTCAGATTCGGTTTTACGACCAGCATCCGCCAAAAGAGCAACTTTTCTGAGCTGTGAACGCACCCTAGCTTGTAATTCCCTGACACTAAAAGGTTTGGTCATGTAATCGTCGGCACCTAGCTCAAGACCCAGCACCCGATCAGTTTCAGAATTCTTTGCAGTCAACATGATTATGGCTTGTTGAGGCTTCTTATCCCTAACCTGACGACAAATATCTAAGCCACTAATCTGAGGCAACATAACATCCAAAATCATCAATGAATAATCATCATTTAATGCTGATTCTAAAGCAGCCTTGCCGTTATCAATATGGGTGGTTTCAATACCTAATTCAGATAAATTGAGTCGAATTAAGTTTGCGATATCTTTATCGTCTTCTACCAAAAGCACATTATCTGTCATCGTAAATTACCTAAAAAGTCAGTTAACTTTAGCGAGGCTCGATTAACTAAAGTTAACTGATTATCGCTTTACTATTCGATCCGAGTCACACTAATGGTTATAACCGGGTTGTCGAATTTATGTTGTGAGTCCAACACTGAAGAAGCTAAGTTGTCTGAAGACGTTACTACACCTGGGTGAGCGGCGACATAATCTACGTCATCGCGGGCATCTTCAAAACCAACACCGCCATCAGCCGGGCCAGGAATTGTTCCAGCCGCTTCCGAGTTCCCCTCAGTTCCCGCATCATAAGCAGACATTGAGCGTTTCCACGAATCTCCGACCGCTAATTCAGACAAGTCCCAAGCATTAAGACCGGTAAAAGCATCATTTGTATTCACTAACATTGTAGCAACAGTTAACTTGGCATCCGTTATATCTTCAATCGTCACCTCAAAGGTTTCACTTCCACCAGGGCCAATGGGTGCTTCTCCAGAAGCAGAGGCTAAAACCATAGGTAATCCGAGCAAGCCTGAATTGTCTCCAGATTCAGCCATGGTTTCCAGCTCAACGGATGCTGACTCACCAATCATCCAGAAATTGTCATCAGCGTGCAACATGACTGCCACTGGTGATAATGGCTGTCCATTGGTTAGGTTAGTTACGGTAACTTGATATGTCACATCCACAACCTCAGGTACAACTAGCGTTTCCGGATCATCGTCGTCATTACAAGCGGCGAGTCCTAAAGTCAGAGACGCAACAATTGCTAATCGTAGTGGCTTATTTTTAAATAATTCCAACATTACAGCCTCCTAGTTTACGGTTACTGTTACTTTGGCAACTGGGTTCAACCAACGGTGAATACTATTCACCATGTCACTGGTTCCACCGCTAGCTTCATCATCCCCTATATTCCCGCGATGAATATGAACTGTCGCATTCGATTCTTCACTGGTAACCCCGGAGCCGTCGCTACCTAATAGCGGATCAAGTGGAGGAGGGACAGGCATACTAGTACGCAATTCATCATTTGCTTCAGTGCCTGCATCGTATGCGTTCAAATAGAAAGTATAGGTTCCTGCTTCACTTGGAATTGACCAATTGTCCAGTCCAACAAAACCATCATTTGAAGGTAATATCATCGCTGTGATAGATAACACGGTATTAGAATCATCTGTCATAAGCGCAGTGCTAGTCGACATTGATGGGGCAAGTAAGCCACCGGCAGGGTCTGCAACCATATCAGCATTTACAGATGTGCCAATGGTCATTAATCCATCCAAACTGCCCATTTCGGCCATAGCTTCTATTTCCGCAGAGGCAGTTTCACCTAATTCAAACAAGCTCGCATCTGGAGTGTGTGCAGCCACAAGTATGGGAGTGAAGTATATGCCTTGGGTAAGGTTTTGGATTTCCACGCTAAGATCAGCAGACCATGCTGGTTGCATAGCGACAGTAAGTAGACTAGCAGTCAATATTTTAGTACTTGATTTCATAAATTTTCCTCGACAATTGGATTAGTTGACGAGAAGAATTGTGGACTCAAGTTATCCCAAAATTATCACGAAATAGTGACGAAACCTTAAAATAGACTGCAAATATGAGAAATTTCCAATGAATTTGCGAGCTTTATACTAACCCGGTTTTATTCAAACCAATTAGTTCGTTTATTTTGCAAACACCAGTCAATCATATCTTCAACGGCTATTGGACGGCAGACATGATATCCCTGAACCCAATCACACCCCCATTCTTTTAGTAATTCAAGACTCTGTTGATTTTCTACCCCTTCAGCAATTACCCCCAATTGAAAATTATGGGCTAACTCCAAAATGGTCTGCACAATTTGCTGGTCGCTGCTTTGGTCCACTAAGTTGAGTACAAAGCTTTTATCTATCTTTAATTCAGAAACCGGTAATTGTTTTAAATAGGCTAAAGATGAGTAACCTGTTCCGAAGTCGTCGATGGCGAGAGAAAAACCGACGTCTCTAAATTTATTTAATTCCACCACCGCTTTTTGCGGATCGGCGACTAAATCACTTTCTGTAATTTCAAAGGATAAACAACTCGCACTCACTCCGTAATTCTTTAAATGTTGTTCGATAGTCTCTAACAAACTAGGGTTAAGAATGTCTTTTGCCGATAAGTTAATCGCGATACAAATATGTAAACCACTGTCTATTACTTTTTTGGCGTCGACAATGGCTGAGCGAATAACGAAGTCGGTTACTTGGCCAATTAGACCCGCTTGCTCCGCTATCCCAATAAACTCATCAGGAGGCACAAACCCCAGAGCCGCACTATTCCAACGAATCAATGCCTCTGCATGAGTAATTTGACCTGAACTTAAATCTAATTTCGGTTGATACACCATTTTCAGTTCAGAGTGATTTGATATTAATGCATGTTTAAGCTCAGAGATTATGGCTAGTCTGCGGGTATAACGGTTTTCAAAATCTTGGTGATAACTGACTATCAAACTAGGCGAAGTACGAGCTTCATCCAGTAAGATATTCAAGCGCTTAAAAACACTTTCTGCATCTTCACAATTTTCGGGACAAGAGATAATACCTAGGGCCAACCTGATGTTCATAACCACATCATCGATCATAATGGGCGATTCAATCTCTTTTTGGATATCGGTTAAATTTTCCATGGAAATAGGTGATTCAGGGATCCATAAAAACTCACCGCCATTTAATCTTGCGCTCTGTCCTCCTAGTTGCCTGATTCTGCTCGCAACCGCTTGCAGACAGCTATCCCCATTTAGGAATCCAAAGGTATCATTAACACCACGAAAACCAAGAATATTAGCGCCAACCACCTGGAAATGTTGCTTCTTTGCAAACAACTCCGATATGACTTCTCGAATTTGATATCTGTTTTGCAAATCGGTCAACATATCATGACTTGCTTGATAACTAATTTGCTTTTGACGTTCGTGCACATTAGCCTGCATGGTCTTAAATGAACTGGTTAACGCATCTATTTCAAGGGTATTGCTCTTAATATCTATTGGCTGTTCATAATTCCCTGCCGCAATCTTGCGGGCTACAAAGGATAATTGACCTAAGGGCTTGGATAATCTTCGAGCGACTATTGCCCCAAAAAATAGCGCTAACAGCACACTTAACAAGGCAATTAGCGTAACTTTAATTTGTAATTGATTAAATTCGCCAAACAAGCGTTCAGAGTCTTCCGTCATCATTGCCCATATTTGACCGTTTTCTCGTTCTTTCAATAAAAAAGACTTAGAGATAAATTGCAGCTCTGGCGTAAAAGATAATTTAAACCAAGAAAGATCTTGGTTTTCGAGCATAACATTAGTGTCAAAATGTGCTTCGTTTAACGTTGATACCTGAAACACTTTTTGTTGGTTTTTCAAAACTCTAATGGTGGTATCTAACTGGGTAATAATCTTCATGGATTCAAGTAGGCTTCTATCTATTTCGAAACCCACCAGCGCTAAAGTTGGAACGCCTGGCACCCTAGCGTCCATTAATATCGCTTGATATAGCTTGTCGTTTATCAACAATATTTCACTGATAAAAAGCTCGTATTTAATTTGTTCAACCAATTGCGGAAAGGGGAAGCTACTGCCTAAAGCTAAGCGGTCTGATGTGCTGTTAGTGATTATTCCCTCTGGCGATATAAGCGCCATTAAATCAGCCGATATACGATTGCCGTGATTAACCAACACACTACCAATAGTGCGACTATCTTGTTCGCCGATAGCTTCCTTAAACCCATAATCTGAGATAAGCACTTTGGTTGAGCTAATTAACTGAGCCTCTCTGGCATCAAGCACTTGGGTAAATACTGATTCGGCCACTTTAAGATTATTAGCTAATTGCAACTTTGCTTGATCAATAGATGATATCCAGACATTCGCCAAAATGGCGATGGCACAGGGCAAAACCAATACACTCGATAACCTAAAAATATGTTGCTTTAGTGACTTAGCCGACATCAATTAACCATTTTTCCAAAAAACTCGTGGTTGAGCCTCAAAACTTCAAATATTCCCTCAGTTTACACAATAAATACAAAGCAACAATAAGCAACTTGGTCGCAGAATGTTTTGTTTAGACTAAAGATTAATATTACAACAGAATGGCAAGTACCAAGACGTTAGGTCAATTGACATCTAATCAGTCTTACCATTTTTCCCTAACAAATATTCCTCACCAGGGTTGACAACTAAACGCCCACTCATGGCTTCACGCCCTAACAGCATTAAATAGGTCATTTCCGAACGATCAGTAAGAGTTAAATGAATTTTCCAAGATGCGCCCGCCATTTCAATGCGTGTTTCAATTAAGTAGCGGCGTTCACGGGTCGCAGTAGAGCTTTTTACTTTGCGTACGGCCGTCACTTTCGCTTCACGCCGAACCGTTTCATTGACATCATGTATATCTGGATGAATATTGAAACTTACCCAGATTTCGCCATCTTTTGCAAACTCTTCAATGTCATCAACATGCAAAGATGATGTAGTCGCTCCGGTATCAACTCGAACATTCAAGTTCTGAATGGTTAATTCAGGTAAGTTACATAACTCTAAGGCACCTATCACTGGCATATTTTGGTATGTTTGCATCTTATATTTTTCCAACTAATAAACCATCGGCACTTCACCGAGTACCAAATTATCTTGCAGCATTTCTACATTTTCAGCCACCGTATCTGGCTTTTTAAAATAGGCGATGTGATACATGGCTTCACCTTCTTGAGCCAGCGGAATATTTTGTTTTCCAATCACAATACCTTCTGCTGGACACACAAGCATACCCAATTCATTGCCAAAGGGGTCGGCGATTCGAGCTAAGGGATCGCCTTTTTCCACATGATCACCTAATTGCGCAATATGCTGAACAAAACCACTTTCATGGGCTCTCACCCACCCACTTTGGCGTGCGATAAATTGCTCAATGGCATGTTCTTTTTTGGAGCTGCTTTTGTTCAACATGCCAATGTCTCGCATGATGTTAATGATACCTTTGACCCCAGCACGAATGGAAAACTCATCGTAACGAAGGGCTTGTCCGGCCTCATACAACACAACTTTCACGCCCAAATCAGCAGCAGCCTGACGTAAAGAGCCATCCCGGATGTCTGCATTGAGCATTACTGGCAAACCAAATGCTTTGGCCATTTTTAGCGTCTCCTGGTCATCCAGGTTTGCTCTGACTTGCGGCAAGTTACTGCGATGTATAGCGCCAGTATGGAGATCAATTCCCACATCACATTTACTAACAATCTCTTTTAAAAAAGTGTGTGCGATACGCCCAGCCAATGAGCCTTTTTTACTGCCGGGAAAACTGCGGTTCAAGTCACGTCTATCGGGTAAATAACGGCTTTGATTCAGTACCCCATACACATTTACCATGGGCACAGCAATCAATGTACCTCGTAAATTTTTAATTGAACGGTTTCTGATTAAACGCCCAACAATTTCAATCCCATTTAACTCATCACCATGAATTGCGGCGCTTACAAAGATAGTAGGCCCTGGCCTTCTACCCCGTTGCACGTAGACAGGAATCGACATATTAGTATCGGTATAAAGCGGAGGCATTTCGATATGCACATGCTTTTTCTCTCCAGCTCGTATAGCAACACCACCAATTATCAGCTCTTCCATCAGCCTTTACCTTTGGTTTTAGTACGATTGGGCTTTGCATTGTTTTCCAAAAAGGTAATTATCATACCCGCAACATCTTTATTGGTAGCCTTCTCAATACCTTCTAACCCAGGAGATGAGTTAACCTCCATTACCACCGGCCCATTGTTGGAACGCAATAAATCTACGCCGCACATGTTCAAGCCCATGGTTTTTGCTGCATCTACCGCCGTTTTGCGCTCTTCTGGTGAGAGTCTAACAATGGTTGCAGTGCCTCCTCTGTGCAGGTTTGAACGAAATTCACCATCTGCTGCCTGGCGTTTCATGGCTGCGATAACCTTTCCACCAACCACTAAACAGCGAATATCTGAACCACCGGCTTCTTTTATAAATTCTTGAACTAAAATACTGGCGTTAAGCCCCATAAAAGCTTCAATAATAGATTCCGCTGCTTTTTGTGTTTCAGCCAACACCACCCCGATACCTTGAGTTCCTTCTAATAATTTAATCACCACGGGGGCACCACCCACGTTTTTAATCAAATCATCAATTCGGTCAGGATGATTAGCGAAACCAGTGCGTGGCATGCCAATACCTTTACGGGACAACAATTGTAGGGAGCGCAACTTATCTCTAGAACGACTAATAGCAACGGATTCATTTATGGAAAACGTCCCCATCATTTCGAATTGCCTTACAACAGAAGTGCCATAAAACGTAACTGAAGCACCAATTCGTGGTATCACGGCATCATACTTTGGCAATGCGCGACCTTTGTAGCGCACTGATGGCCGACTACTGGTGACGTCCATATAACAATGCATGGTATCGACAATATCGACAGTATGTCCCCGCGACTCCCCGGCTTCCTTTAGCCTTTTGGTCGAATAGAGGTTAGGATTTCGCGATAATATTGCGATGCGCATTGTAAAACTCCGTATAATAAAGTGTGCCTATAGTACTTAGCTTTATCTAAACTACAAAGCACTATTAATGGGCTTATGATGTGATTTAAATGTGATGTTGCCGTTGTAAAAGAATAGTCGCTAAAAGACCTAAATACATCCTAAATTTGAATGTCTATTTGTCCACGTCAAAAATGCCACCAATAAACGCTTTGTACTAGCCTCCAGTGTCATGTAGCCTAGCAATCAAAACATCGTTAGGCTTGCAATCTGTAAATTGTATTAACCAAGGACAATCCACTCTTAACATGATCGAATTGATTTACCAGTATCGTTTAATTTCCACTTTGGCGGTTGCCATTGTGATGATTTCGTTCAAATATTTGCTCGTCAGCTTAGTGCGTAAAAGAGCAAAGAAAAAAGGCCAAGATAAGCGCTATCTAGTCAGCAATATTAAAAACTTACTGAATTTTATTTTAATTGTTTTGTTACTTAGTTTTTGGATAAATGAAATTCAAAATTTTGCCCTTTCAATCGCGGCATTTGCGGTGGCGATTGTGATTGCCACCAGAGAGTTTATTCAATGCATTATCGGGTTCTTTTACGTGATGTCTACTCGCCCCTTTAGAATTGGCGATTGGATTCAAGTTGACGGTTTCGCTGGTGAGGTATCGGCCATCGACTGGGTGAAAACGACCATGTTAGAAGTAGATATTGACCGCTATCAATACTCAGGTAAAACTCTTTATGTACCGAATAACAAATTAATTAGTAGCCCAATTAAAAACTTAAACTTTTTAAAGCGCTATGTAACCCATCACTTCACGATTACTCGCGATGAAGATATTAATCCGTACCTAATCATTGATAATTTGCGGGAAAAAGCCAAACACCAATGCGCAGATTTTTATGATGTCGCCACCCGTTACAATCAAATCATTGAACGACGCTTGGATGTATCAATACCAGGTCCAGAGCCTGTGATTGAAGTGTCTACAAATAACGTGGGGCATACTGAAATTCGCTGTACTATTTTTTGTCCGACCGAGAGAGCCATAGAAATAGAGCAAAAGATTATGCAGGAATTCATGGAGCTGTGGTTTATTGAATTTAATAAACTTCAACCATCAAGTCGTTAGCCTGATGGCGCAAATTCGCGGCGGGCGATATAACTATATAACCAACAATCTGAATCAATTAATGCTGATTTCTACTTGTTGGTTAAAAACTTATAGCCAACCCTTGTGGCGTAATATCAACATCTTTTGGCGCAATGTCACCAATCCCCATTTTAAGCTGATTGAAATCCACCAGCATAATCTCCGGTAAATTGCGGCCAATGGTTTGTTTAATCGTTCGGACTGCATGTTTACTGTCTTCCAGTTGATTTTCGAGCATAATGAAATCTTTGAGAATGGTTTTTTCAATTCTAAGCAATCGATTCAAAGGGTCATAATCAAATTTTCCCTCAATAGTGCCACGGGCAATAACCAATTTACCATCTTGTAAGGCCCTTATGCTTGTTGTGATATCGACGGTTTTATCCAACGCATCTAATTTAACCTTAGGGTCGTAAAACGTTGTTTCTATGCCCTGATATTCGCGAATAATTGGGAAACTAAGCAACAACACGGCATTTAGTTGCTTTTCTGACACAGTAAAAACAAAGGCATGACTTTTCAGCGAGGCAATAACCGCCATTACACCTAATATCATCATCAATCTTACTTTCACGGCCCTTCCTTTAAACTTATTTTAATCTGTTTTTTGTTAAGTGTTTTGCTCATTTGTAATGCTTATGCAGGAGGGTTTACGCAACCTTGATAATGTATTGTCAAATAGTCTCTTAAGATCGCAACTAAAGCCACAATATATATTGTTATTATATTCGTAATAGATGATGATCCCGCGACTATAATCAAGTGATGGATCCCTAGTCATTGTCATAAAGACTAAAACAGGGTGCCATTTGATATCCACTAATATTGATTCAATATAGGCAAGAAAACACCCAACTAACATATGCTCCATTAAATAAGCTGTATTGCGACGCAAAAGCTAACAAGGGCGAAAAGGAAACCGAAAAATGTCTAACGACAATTTACTTGATTCATCACAAACTAGTCTTATCTGGTCACTCTTTGTTGATGAAAAAGGGGGGAGTGGTGAAGGAAAAATTGCGGACATTTTCAATCCAGGTATCACCTCAGGCTATAACTGGGTTCATTTACAAGCAGATACCGAGGATGCTTGGGACACCATGAAAAAGCTGGGTTTGTCGGATGTAATTTGTGACTCATTATCGGCCTTAGAAACTCGTCCTAGAGCATTGCTGCAAAACGATGGCGTGTTAATTTATCTACGTGGAATAAATTACAATCCAGACTCAGATTTAGAGGACATGGTGTCGTTACGGATTTGGTTTAATGAACACCATGTCATCACCGCCCGTCGCAAGGACCGCAAGTTATTTTCTGTCCAAGATACCAGAAATATGATTGAAAGCGGTGATGCACCAACCGACACCGCCGATTTCATATTATTGCTCATTGGCAAAATTGCCAGCCGAATTAGTGAGGTAGTAGAGGCACTAGATGACGAACTTTCAACTTTTGAGTCTGAAGGCGGTCTGGAAAGTAGTGACCGATATACGTTGAGTTTAATACGCAGAAAGTCAGCTGCCGTTAGACGATATCTTGCGCCGCAACGAGATGCCCTAGATAGCTTATTTAGAATGGCTAAATTCTTTAGTCAAGAGCAGGCTTTCGAATTAAGGGATTTAACCGATCGAATGGCGCGTTATGTTGAAGATCTCGATCTAGCTAAAGAGCGCGCAATGGTTTTGCAAGATGAGCTCCGTAACCGTATTGCTGAGCAACAAGGAATGCGCATGTATGTATTGTCTCTAGTGACCGCAATTTTCCTACCCTTGTCATTTTTAACGGGTATATTTGGAATGAATGTTGCTGGTTTACCCGGTACAGAGGATCCAGAAGCATTCAACTATTTGGCAACTTCAATGCTAGTCCTAGCAATCATTATGCTGGCAGCCATGCTGTGGAAAAAATGGTTATAAATTAAGGTAGAAGTAAAATGGCAGAACAAATTTCCGATTTAATCCACGAAGCCGTCAATTTAGATGATGACGCTGATAGTGAGTTACTGCACAGTAAAATAGCCGTTCAAGACGAAGCTGATATTGCACTGCTATTAGAATCCTTACCTTTAGAACAGCGCCTTAGTGCCTGGCATGCTTTACCTCGACATAAACAAATTGATGTATTGGTAGAGATGCGCGGTGATCCCAGAGAGACTTTGCTAGAGGCCACTCCTTATGAGGAATTAGAGGACCTGTTTACCGATGTTGACGCAGAAAGCCTACTTGAATTATCTGACTCTTTGCATAGCCGTTTATTAGACCTTGCCCTAGAGGCCATGGATAAGAAACAACGGCAACTGTACGAGGGGGCGAATCAATATCCAGAAGAACAAATTGGTCATTGGCGTAATTCAGAGAATTTAATTTTACCTTTATCCGCCAAAGTCAGCGATGCCAAACGCTTTCTGCGCAGGGAAGTACCGGATTATGCAGACTGTATTTACTTGGTCAACAGAGCCGGACAATATTCCGAGGCCGTAAAACTTTTCAAAATTTACTCGACACCAGAGCACACCCCTTTAGCAGATATTGCAGAGGACGATATCACCATTGTTAAA
The DNA here is from genome assembly GCF_054782055.1 of Aliiglaciecola aliphaticivorans. Lineage (NCBI taxonomy): Bacteria > Pseudomonadati > Pseudomonadota > Gammaproteobacteria > Alteromonadales > Alteromonadaceae > Aliiglaciecola > Aliiglaciecola aliphaticivorans. The sequence continues at coordinate 16,376 of NZ_BAAGTF010000014.1, read as the reverse complement.
GCCAATGATGATTGTAATAGCGCTGCGTTAAGTGTGCAGCGTTCGGGCTATACCAGCTTGCCACTAGTTGATGAAAACTTTAAGTTTTTAGGGCGTGTAGATATTGGTGCCGCCTGCGAATTGCTCAACGAGTCTTATGAACGCCAATTAATGGCCAGTGCCGGTATGGATGAAGATGAAGATCTTTTTTCTTCCGTACAAAAAAGTGCTAAAAATCGTGCATTGTGGCTAGGGATTAATTTACTGACTGCCTTTTTAGCATCATGGTTTATTGGTTTATTTGAAGCAACCTTGCAACAGGTTGTAGCCCTAGCGGTTTTGATGCCAGTAGTAGCAAGTATGGGAGGCATAGCGGGAAGCCAAACCTTAACTCTGATTATTCGAGGCTTGGCATTAAAACAAGTCAATGCTGCGAACTTAAAAGCACTATTAATAAAAGAGCTAAAAGTGGGTGGTTTAAATGGCGTAATTTGGGCTATCGTCATCGCCTCAGTTGCTTCTTATTGGTTTAGCAGTGCAATGTTAGGATTGGTTATCGGCTGTGCAATTCTAGTCAACATATGCGTGGCTGCATTGGCGGGTGTTGGAGTCCCGGTACTCTTAGATAAATTAAAACTAGACCCCGCATTATCTGGCTCAGTGATTTTAACAACTGTCACGGATATAGTCGGGTTTGTGTCTTTTCTTGGTTTAGGCGCACTCTTTTTACTGTGATAATTTGAATTTGAAGTGAGTTGTTAGCTTAATTGCTGATGAAATTGTCACGAATTTTGCTTAACCATAGCTTTGAAAATGACTAAATTATTTTTTCAGTCATGAAGTCTTATCAATTGGATTATTTATTTAGTGTTTAAAAAATTTAAAAATGCCTGGTTTTTGAGCTTATGTTTGACTTTCAGCAGTGGACAAGCTTTAGGAATTGACGTGAATTTAAAGGGAGCAGAAGATGGCGATTTGGAAACTAACATCGCCGCTCACCTAAGCACGCTCTCGGCTCCAGGCGATTGTAGTTTATCCATAGACGAAAAAATCACCATTGAAAATAAAGTGACCGAAGCTGGCAGAGCCTTTGGTTATTATAACCTGTCAATTGAATCTATAGATTTAAATTCGACAGAGAAGTGCAGCTCACTTGAACTCTCCATCAAATCGGGCCCGCAGGTAAAAATTACCCAAGTCGATGTCATAGTTACCGGTGAAGGTAAAGACGACGAGGTTTTCAAATCAATTATTAATAAGTTTCCAATTAAAAAAGGAGACAAGTTAATTCATAGCAAATATAAAGCGGCTAAATCCAAATTCGACTCGGCAGCTTTGAATCGCGGCTTTTTTGATAGCAAGTTTATCACCAGTGAAATAAAGGTGGATGTGGAAACCAATAGTGCACAAATCCGTATCGAATACCAGACAGGTCCGCGCTATCAGTTTGGTAAATTAAAAATACCAGACGATGAAAGAGCGTCTGAACTCATTACCCAAGTTTTACCCTTTAAAGAAGGTGATCCCTACCTAGCTTCAACCTTAGGCGAATTTAATCAAAGTTTGGGGCAAACTGACTATTTCAAGCAAGTGGTCGCCCGCCCTTTATTAGACGAAGCGGAACAATATAAAGTGCCTATTGAGGTGGTTGCAGTAAGCCGTCCAAGAGACATTTTTGATGTGGGCTTGGGGGGTGCGACAGATACAGGGCCTAGAGTTACTCTAGGCTGGCAACGACCATGGGTGAATAGCCGCGGTCATAGTATGAGCGCCAATATATACGTGTCTGAACCGAAACAAACCGCGACCGTTAAATATAAGATCCCCGTTGAAGATCCGTTGAACAACTATGTATCCGCTCAATTCGGTGTACAGTCCATATATGATAATGATACCAACAGTGACACCATTTCATTGGCACTACAACGACATTGGACAGGTGAAGATAACGAGTGGAATAAAATTGCCTTTGTTCGTCTGGAACAATCGCGCTTCCAACAAGCTGAAACGCCTCAACAAACCACGACTTTATTAATTCCAGGTTTTACTCTTTCACGCCATCGTAGTAGAGGCGGATTAGATGTGAATTGGGGAGACATGCAGCAATTGACCATAGAAACGGCGAGTGATGCTGTTATCTCAGATATTAATTTAGCCAGAGTCACCTTTCAAACCAAGTGGTTAAGAAGTTTTGGTGAACATCGATTTTTACTGCGCGCAGAAGTGGGTGCCCTATCAACCAACGACTTTGAACAAGTACCATCAGATCTACGCTATTTTACCGGTGGCGATCAGAGTGTAAGAGGCTTTGCATATCAATCTTTAGCGCCAAGACAAATCGATGAAGATGGAGAAGAGGGAGAACTCCTGGGGGCAAAATACTTAAATGTTGCCAGTTTGGAATACAGTTACCCGGTTGCCGATGATTGGCGAGCAGCGATTTTCACTGATGTGGGTGGTGCCAGCAATGATCCCTTAGAGGAGTTGGCTTATAGTATAGGTGTTGGCGCAAGTTGGATGTCACCCGTTGGCCCCATACGCGTTTATCTCGCCAGTGGCCATGGCGATTACGGCAATTCAGTACGGTTGCATTTAGCTATGGGGCCTGCTTTATGATGTGGTTAAAACGAACTGGAAAGTGGATAACATTTATACTGTTGTTTTTGATTGTCTTAATGGTTTTTCTATTCACGCCTTGGGGAGCCTCAACCATCATTGCCATTGCTAATGGTACAGTTGATGGTTTGTCCATTAAGCATAAATCCGGTGGTTTATTAGGTACCCTTGAACTGCAAAAAATCGAGTACCAGTCAGCCACAATTAATATTGAAGCGACCAATTTCAAAACCAATATCGATTGGTCTTGCAGTATGTTGCTGCAAGCTTGTTTGAGCGAGTTGTATTTAGACAATGCCACTATTACTCTAGCCCAATCTGAGCCTTCTGACAGTCAAGACCCCGTTGAGAAAATCACCCTGCCTATGGCCGTATTCGCGCCAAACATCCAGCTCAACAATGTATCAATTGAATTAGAAAACGTCGCCGATATATCCTGGCAGTCATTAATTGCCAATTTGAATATGCACGATGTTTTAAATATAGAAACCTTGGAAATTCGTCAGCCTAAGGTTCATTTAGTCAGTAATCAAACACCTGAGCAACCAATTGACAACCAATCAACTCCAATTGATATTGCCAAAATTTCTAACTGGCAGTATCAACCCATTGAGTTACCGCCATTGATGATCCCCATTGATCTGGATGCTAAAAACATAGAGATCAGCTCTGCCCGCCTCCTGCAAAATGATGATTTGCTATTTGAATTCAATAATCTAACTACTGGCGTTACCATCGACGATAGCAATCTTTCGGTGAATAAGTTTGAATTGCAACATCCATTGCTCCATCTACAAATGGAGCTATCTTTAACCGAAGATTATGTTTTAGGATTTTCCGGGGCGGCACAAACAAGCGCCGATAACCCGGAACAATTTAGACTTCAGGCCTCCGCCAATGGAGACTTAAGTGCATTGGAGTTTGAAACTCAGGTGACTGGCGATATTGAAGGAACAGCTAAAGGTTCAGTAACCCTGGGCTCGCCTAAATTACCATTAGATGTCGCAATCAACTGGCAACCTTTTAGCCTTCCACTGGAGCAAGCAATGCATGTCTCTTCAGGCAGCCTTCGTTTGTCTGGTGATTTAGAAAATTATCAATTGGAGCTGGGGACTAGCCTATCGGCGAGTAATATTCCTGACACTCAAGTGCATGTCAAAGCACAGGGTAATAATCAAAAAATACAGCTTAGTAAAGGACAACTTAACACCCTTGGTGGCAGTATTAGTAGCACTGCTGAAATTATCTTAAGGGAACAAGCACGCTGGCAAAGTACCACCCAGGTCAGTCAGATTCAACCCGCTTTATTCTGGCCGGATTTAGAAGGGAATATTAACGCAACCTTACAACACAATGGCGTATATGGCCCCGAAACCCTGCAAGCAAGATTAGAAAAACTGACCGCAGATGGTAATTGGTTAGGTTACCCCCTTAATGCAAACGGCCAGGCTTCTTTCGATAAAAATACAGGCCTTGAGGTGCCACAACTACTCTTGTCCAGTGGAGATAATACCCTCACTATTAAAGGAAAGTTAGATAATCAGAAGACCTTGGAAGCGGCGATTAACCTTGACGGAAAAGCATTAACCCAACTCTATCCTGATCTACTCGGAAACGCGGGGTTAGACGCCACTATTTCAGGCACCTTAACTGAACCGACTATTGATTACGAGTTATCTGCCTCGCAAATTGAATTTCAAACCATGTCATTACAACGCTTAGCATCGACAGGCCAGATAGAATGGAATAAAGACAAACAGTTTACTATCCAAACAGATCTTGAACAGCTCATCGTCAATCAGCAAACAATTAATAGCATTCAATTCGAACTCATTGGGGATGCCGAGCAACATGCGCTCATCACCCAAGTCGATAGCCAAGCCTTTCAAATCGACTCTAAGATTGAAGGACACCTTGAAGAGTCTAAATGGACAGGACGTTGGACAAAAGGAAATTTCTCCAGTCAATGGGGCAAATATTCATTAGAACAACAAAAACCTCAGCTTGTTGTAGATTGGCAAAACCAACATTATCAAATAGACCCTCACTGCTGGAATGATCAGGAAGCTGAACTATGCGTTAATCAAGCAAGGTTTAAAGATCAAATTGCAACCTTCGATGTTCACGGTAATCAACTAGAATTATTGCAAGTAGTGGGGCAATTTGTGCCACAACTACGGGACATATCCACAGATACCCAATTCTATTTCACCGCTAAAGGAAAATGGTTGGCTGACGCTTTACCCGTAGCCAATATTGCAGGACACTTTTCCCCTAGCAGCTTAAGTATAAAGGGCTTAAAAAAACCAGTTCAGATGCAAGCTTTGTCATTTGATATGTCTGTTGATGGTCAACAACTGAAATCTCATTTTAACTTCCAAACTGAAAGCTCCGGCGCCATTGATTTAGACCTAACTATTAATGAACTCGAACAACAACGCAGCTTACAAGGGCAATTAACGTTAACCGAAATTCTGGTTAAACCTTACCAAGAATTAGTTCCCCAATTAACTGAGTTATCAGGCTCAGTGAATGGCAATTTGGCGTTAACAGGGGATTTAAAAACGCCACTTTTAGACGGTAAATTACAACTCAAAAACTTCAACTTTGCTGGTGAATCAATTCCTGGGCGCGTTTCAGATTGGAACCAAGAAATGGAATTTGGTGGCCAAAGTGCCAAATTAAAAGGCGACTTTAAATTTGGCAACGGCAAAGGAAGTAGTTCCGGAACGCTAGACTGGACGGATCAACTTATTGGTGACTTTAACCTCAAAGGGGATACCTTTGAGTTAGAGTATCGGGACATTGTGAGAACTCGTTTCTCGCCAAATCTACAAATAAATATGACACAGAATGCCATTAATGTAAGCGGTAATGCAGATGTTTTATATGCACGAATTAAAGTAAAAGATTTACCAGAAAGTGCGCAATCTCCCTCAGAAGACACAATTATTATCAATCAACCAGTTGAGGAAAAAACCGCGACACGAGACCTCAACATGGTGTTTAGCGTCAACATAGATCCGCAGAAAACGGATGACGTAAAACTCGAAGCCTTTGGTCTAAAAACCGATCTTCGCGGTACATTAGAATTGAAACAAACAAACCAAAAACTAACCGGTAACGGTAGCCTCAGTTTAATCAATGGTACATATAAGGCCTACGGGCAAGACTTAGTGATTCAAAAAGGTAATATTTTATTTTCAGGCCCTATGGACAATCCTCGTATAGACATAAAAGCCATACGTGATGAAACCCAAACTGAGGATAACGTTATTGCAGGTGTTAAAGTAACAGGCGCTGCCGAGCAACCTTCAGTGGAGATATTTTCTGAACCGACAATGGTACAAAGTGAAGCCTTATCTTATTTATTACTAGGTCGAAGCTTAAGTAGTGAAAGTCAGGCGTCTAATGATCAGGCGCTGGCTGCAGCCCTGCTAAGTCAGGGGCTTAAGAGCAGCGAAAACAAAGTAGATCAATTAGGTCGAAAACTCGGTATCGAAGACTTAGCCTTAGGTGCAAATAGCGACGATGACGGTACCCAGATTTCACTATCAGGCAATATAGCACCTGGCGTGCAGTTAAGTTACGGTGTGAATGTGTTCGATTCGTCTACAGAAGTTGCTTTGCGTTATCAGATATTACCTAAACTCTTTTTGAAGGCGACCAGCGGAGTGGAGCAAGCTCTGGATGTGTACTACCAGTTTAGTTTAGGTTCTCAATCTAGTTCCGATGACGACTAAGTATATTGCGATAATCGGACTAGATTTTTTAGGCAGTTGTTAGAGTATTTGAGCTAAGTTCGTTAGCGTTAAATTTATTGATTTGGTAGTCTGAAGTAATTTTGTGCAAATCAATTAGAATACTAAACAATTTATAAAACGATGATTTTAACCAGGATGTGGGAGCGAGCTATTCTGGGGCTTGAATTCCACCAACTTGAAGTAAGGGGGCGGCATCAATATCCTCAGCATTCATCATTAAAGCCATTCGTTCCATAGTTGCAAGCATTTGCGATTGTTCCCATTCCTCCATGGCTTCAAAACGTGCGATAAAATGCTGCTGTAATAAGGTGGGAGAGCCTTTAATTGCCTCTTTTCCTTCCGCTGTGAGATGAATTTCCACTTTACGCTTGTCAATTGCAGAGCGCTCACGGATCACAAACCCTCGACTTTCCAGTCGATCAAGAATACTGGTGACAGTGGCTGAGCTTAAATTAATACTGTTTGCTATATCCTTTACCATCACCCCATCGCTGAAAGAAATATGCTGTAAGACAATAAGTTGCGGAGCCGTTAAGCCTGTTTCTTTACTCAATTTTTTTGAATATAAGTCAATTGCGCGGATAACTTTACGCAGAGAAACTAAAAGGGATTCGTATTTTTTCATAATGCTATTTACCTAATTATTTGCATTGAACTCTACCAAATAAAGCAGATAGCGCAATAAAAAAGCGTTTTAATATAATAATTTACAATTAATTATATCGTCTCGAGTGAATAAATATTCACTTCATATAAATATAAATTCACATACTGATGATTAGGGTAAATAGCTATCCATCAAGATCATTATATTAACATTTCCCATGGCTTGCCCAGATACCCCACCGTTGCTTATTTGAGCAAAAAAAGGGATAATATAGTTCGTACACTAATTAATTCAATACGATTAATTGGTTTGAATAATATTATTAATAGTAACTAAGCAGGAAAAATGAATACGTTTAATTGGAAACGAATCGTAATTAAAGTGGGAAGCGCACTTATTGCTCCTAAAAATCAAGGATGCAGTTCACACTTTCTATTGGGAATCGCACAATTTATTGTTAAATGTCGCGCTAAAGGAATCGAAGTAGTTTTGGTTTCTTCTGGTTCAGTGGCTGCAGGTCGTCACCTTTTTAAAGGTGAAACCGAGAACATTGCAATTAAAAAAGCAATGGCTGCAGCAGGACAAACTGAAATGATGGCGACATGGGACCGTTTGTTCGACTTTCCATCTGCACAAATTTTACTGACCCACGGCGACCTTCGGGATAGAGAGCGCTATGTGAGCATTCGAGAAACTATTTTTTCCTTACTCGAAAATGGCATCATTCCTATCATCAACGAAAACGATACAGTAACTACCGATAACTTGCGTGTAGGTGACAATGATAACCTCGCTGCAATGGTAGCAGGCGCTGCCGATGCTGATTCATTAATTATCTGTTCTGACATCGATGGTTTATATGACAAAAATCCACACACTCATGATGATGCGAAGCTTTTATCTTGGGTTTCTGTGATCGATGAAGATATTTACAACATGGCTGGAGGCGCTACCAGTGCCACGGGCACAGGCGGAATGCGCACCAAAATTGAAGCAGCGGAAAAAGCCGTTTCCCATGGAATAGACACATTCATCGTCAACGGCTTTACCGAAATAACCTTTAATATGCTGTTAGAAGGCAAAAATCCAGGTACTCACTTCCAACCTCATGAAACACCGATGAAAGAACACGAACATTGGATGAAACATACTTCCAAAGAACAAGGTGTTGTAGTGGTTGACAACGATGTTGATATTTCTTCTCTTGACGATGATGAAGCCTTAACCAGTGATGAAATCCTCGAAATTAAAGGTAGCTTTTCAGTTGGTGACACAGTACTTGTGCGCAAAGATGACGGCACTCGTTTAGCAAAAGCACGGTCAAACTACAGTAGCTGTCTGTTGACATTTATTACTGAGCAGACTGATCAAGATTTTGCCAACGAATTTCAGCGTCAGACGGGCCCAATAATATCTGACAAAAATATTGCACTACTGGAGAAACAATGAGTTTAATTAGAGACCTATCTCTACAGGCTGCAAAGGCAGCCAGAACATTAGCGGTATTAGATACCGAAAAGAAAAACCATGTATTACGAGACATGGCTAAAGCCTTGAGAAATGGCGAACAACATATATTGAAAGCGAACCAAGTGGATTTAGATAATGCGAAACAAGCTGAATTATCTGATGCCATGATGGACCGACTCACTTTGAATACTCAACGAATAGAAGATATGGCAGTGGGAATTGAAACCATTGTTGATTTGGCTGACCCTGTGGGTATCCAACGTGAATTAGGACAACGTCCAAACGGATTAGAAATTAGTAAAATGCGCGTCCCTCTTGGGGTTGTTTGCATGATTTACGAAGCTCGTCCAAATGTAACTGCTGACGCTGGGGCATTATGCTTTAAATCGGGCAATGCAGTTATATTGAGAGGTGGTAAAGAAGCCTTAGCCTCAAGTAAGGCAATTTCAGAAATACTGCAAAATGTACTGGTTGAGCATGGTTTACCCCCTGAACTCATTACGGTAGTTCCTAACCCTGATCGGAAATTGATGCAGGAATTGTTAGAGCAACGTGACTTTATTGACGTGGTCATCCCTCGTGGTGGTGAAGGTCTGATCAATTACGTAACTGAAAACAGTAAAATCCCGGTTATTCAGCATTTCAAAGGCGTTTGTCATTTGTACTTTGACGCTGACGCAGACTTTGAAACTGCAATTCAGTTATTGATAAACGGTAAAACTCAACGTACTGGCGTATGTAACGCAATAGAAGGTTTGATCATTCACCAAGACATTGCAGAGCAAATCCTGCCCATCGTAAGTGATGTTCTGCTGCGTCACTCGGTGACCATTAATGCCTGCGAGCGCTCTGCAAAGTATATCGATCGCTGCAATGTCATTGCAGATGAAGACTTTGGTGAGGAATACTTAGATCTGGAAATTGCGATAAAAACAGTAGATAGCATGGATGATGCTATGGATCACATTGCTAGATTCGGCAGCAACCATACTGAAGTTATTTGTACCCAAAACGAAGTTTCAGCAAAACGCTTCCAGCGCAGTGTTGATGCCTCTGTCGTCATGGTTAACGCATCTTCACGTTTCTCCGATGGCAGTCAATTAGGCTTAGGTGCTGAGATTGGCATCGCAACAACTAAATTGCATGCTTATGGTCCCATGGGGTTAGAGTCATTAACTACAGAAAAATACTTAGTTAATGGCAGTGGCCAAGTACGGGCTTAACAAAGTCTGGGTTAGTATCCCGCCTATATACCAACACTTAAACATAAATGCGAAAGCTGCAGTCAGCTTTCGCATTTTTTTGGATGGCTATTTGTGTCCTTCCCCCTCCGGAGAAATGAGATTACAGGCTTTCGTGACTAAAATAAGTTAGCACACACCAACCTGACAAACAGCTCGCTGCAGTAACAAAAGTCCCCCAAGCCCAATCTTTTAGTGTTATTCCTAGGGGCCAGCCCTCTAATATTGCGTAATTAGTGAGATTATAAGCACCGTAAGCCGCCATCCCTAAAATAGCGCCGTCTAAACAGGCCTGCCACCATTGTGCATCTTGGTTTTTTAGCACCACTAAATAGACAGCCGCAGCGCAATACAATAAATAAAAGGTTACCCAAGGTGCAACTGGATAAGACTCTCGCAACATCCCTTGCATCGCTTCCAGATAACTATTCTTAGCGATTAACCCCAACCAAATACCATCCAATATCAGATAACATACTGCAACCCCCAAATACGCAACTAGAAATGACTTCATATTTAACTCCCTGTGTTTGCTGATTATGTACTTTAAGTATTTATACCCTTGAAGTCTGAAAAAGATACATTTGTGCTGTAATTATTTCCGTAACATGGGGGGCAGCAACAACTCCAGATTAATTCACAAAGTAAAATTACCTATACAATTCAGATCCTTACCTCATTCTTGGCGATGTGGCATTAAGTTCGCAACATGACGTTTAGTTGAGTCCAATTTAATCAAATTACATGTTAGTAAGGAGAAAACGATGGAAATTTTTGAAGCTATCCGTAAAGACCACGAGAAGCAAAGACTATTAATGAAAATACTAGTGGAAACCTCTGGCGATTCGGAGAGTCGTCGCGATTTTTATGAGGAGCTTAAGCAAGCATTAGTAGATCATGCTATCGCAGAGGAACGCTATTTTTACTCTCCGTTGATGAAGTCTGACCAAACGATTGAACAATCCAGACACGCCATAGCGGAACACCATGAGATTGATGAGCTACTTGAAAAATTAGATGACACTGACATGTCATCTCCTGGATGGTTAGCAACCATGAAAAAGCTGAAACATTTAGTTGAACATCATTTGCAAGAAGAAGAGCAGGAGTTCTTCCAACAAGCGGGAAAAGTATTGTCAGCGTCTCAGAAAGACAACCTTGCTGACAAGTACCAAAGTGAAATGAAGGCTCCTCACTAAATATTGATTCCTCTCCCCTTACAAAGGGTTCTGTTGCTCTGACTAAACCTAGAGCAAACCGCCGTCCTCATCACTACTGGGGCCGGTGGTTTTTTTTGGTGTATTCTTTGACTTTGGTTATTAGTAGAAGCTGATTAAGTGCAAATGAAGATAATCGAAACTGAGATAACAAACCTAGACTTTACTGACAATAAAGAGTGAAAACCGACTTATTGTTTACCAACACAGCCCCCCTCTGGCTAAAATAACCTAAGTTCGAAGAAAAACAGGATTAATTAAGAAAAAATTACCTTTTGTGCTTTTAAAAAGGAATGAATAATGGAAAGATCGCTGCACTTACTTCATCAGAGCAACAACTTCATGGCATTTTTAAAACAAAGGATAGTGAATTTTGTCTGTCTAATTAGCCTATTTAGCTGTCAATTTACTATGGCCCAAGCCATTAGTGATGCGGAATTAGAAGCAAAACCAGAGGAGAACGAGAAAACCTTAACGGATAAACGCGATGCCTCTGATGAATTGGCATTAAAAATTCCCTTCGCCATAACCCAGTATAAAACCAATTATATTTTGCCGGTATCTTACATAAAAGATCCAAACACCATAGGTGTCACAGAACTGGATTCAGAAAACGTTGATAACCTAGAAGCTAAATACCAAATTAGTGTAAAACTGCCTATCCACATAAATGACGACGCCTTATCCGGCGTATACGCAGGCTTTAGCGTCACTTCATTTTGGCAAGTATATAACGATGAAGCTTCGAAGCCCTTTAGAGAAACGAACTACGAACCAGAGATTTTCTATTTTTGGAAAACTCAGTATCGTTTTCTGGGAATTAAATTCGATCAAATTCACTTAGGCCTGAATCATAACTCCAATGGCCAAAGTGGTCTAAAATCAAGAAGCTGGAACCGCTTGTACGCTTCAGCTTTGTTTAGCGATGTAGATTCGATTTACTATTTAAAAGCTTGGTATCGCATCCCTGAAGATGAAAAGGAAACGGTAAATAGTCCCGATGGTGATGATAATCCTGACATTACCGATTATTTAGGTCATTTTGAGATTGGCTATGGCAAAAAAGTGGGGAATTTCAATTTTCTCACTTTCGTGAGAAACAATTTGAAGTCAGATAATAAAGGCAGTATTGAACTCAATATTACCTACCCCCTGAATGATAGGTACGACGTCGTTTTTCAGTATTTCAATGGTTATGGCGACTCGTTGATTGACTACAATCGTCATCAACAACGTTACGGAATAGGTATTCAGCTCAAGTATTTGTAAGGCTTAATTCTGCTGGTTATACGAATGCAGACAGAGCAATGTAAAAACTACTAAATCACCTGTAGTTATTGCGATCAAAATTGCTCGCATAAAGGTTTTATTTTATTTTTATATGCAAATCAAGACGTTAAAAAACAATAAGGTTGGCACGTAGTTCGCTTTACTTTGTCGAGTAGATTCAGTTTTCGAAATAGGTGAAGTATGTTTATTATAAAATACTATGGGCTGGGTGGATTATTTTCTTTAGCACTGGCGTTGCTGGTAGAGAGTTTTCTGCTCAAAGTGTTATTTATCTGGATTGGCTTTTCTCTTGTCATTGTTACCTTTGCCTACGCCCTTCAGTCACCATCAATTTTCCGTAAAAAAATTGATGGTTCTATCCCTTTTTACGTAAAGTGGTTATTTATTCCCTTCTTTTTTGGTGTGCAGTTATACAATGCCTGGGCACGCAAGAACGATAGCGTACCGCCCATTCAAAAAATTCGAGAAAACCTATTTCTAGCTTGTCGACTGTTTCCTTCAGACATGCCAGAGCTTAATCATTTGAACGTTAAAGCCGTTTTGGATGTAACTGCGGAATTTGACGGCCTTGATGTATCGGCACAAGGTGAAAATATGGATTATTTAAATGTCCCAGTGTTAGATCACCAGAGCCCTTCTAAAGAGGATCTTTTACAAGCCATTAATTGGTTAGATAACCATATAAAGGATGGCAAAGCCGCGGTAGTGCATTGTGCCCTGGGTAGAGGACGTTCAGTGTTAGTGATGGCGGCCTACTTATTACGCAAAAGTCCAGAATTGACGGTTGAAGAGGCTATCCAAGAAATTAACCAAACACGCTCTACCGCTCGATTGAATAAACATCAACTTAAAAAGTTGAAAGATTTGCACAAACAAGGGGTGTTGACTCAGAAAAACCGCCTAGCCATAGTTGCAAACCCTGTAGCTGGCGGAGGTAAATGGCAGGATAGCAAAGAAGAAATCATTCAACGCTTATCACCCCACTATGACCTTGAAATATACCAAACAACACCAGAACTTGATGGCAAAGAAATGGCCCAGAAAGCCATTCAACAAGGCGCTAAATATATAGTTGCTTGTGGTGGAGATGGCACTTTAACGGAAGTCGCTTCGCAAATCGTCAATACGGACTTAACCTTGGGTATTATGCCCATGGGTACAGCCAATGCCCTTGGCCATGCCTTGTATGGCCCTGCGTCTAAGGTGTCCCCGGTAACCGTTGCTTGTAACGCTATTGTAGAGGGTAACGAAAAATTAATTGATACAGCCATATGCAATGATGAACTTGTTCTCCTTGTTGTCGGAATTGGCTTTGAACAAAAAATGATTGAAAAAGCGGATCGCGATGAAAAGAATAACAGTGGTCAGTTAGCCTATATCGGAGCCTTGTACGACGCAATAGAAGTTAATAATAGCGCGAATTTAACGATTCAAATTGACGATAACGAACCCCAAACCATTCGGACAGGCAGTCTAGTGATCGCTAATGCCGCTCCCGCTACCACAGTGCTAGCACAAGGAGGCGGACTACCAGATTTTACTGATGGCTTATTAGATATAACTTGGCTTACCAGAACATCAACAGCAAGTGAAAATTACCTCAAACTTGCCCAGTTAGCATTGCGCACTTTATTTGAAAGTGATGACGATGACACCATTCAACACGTCACAGCCAAACGCATAACAGTAAAAGCAGAAGGCAAGTTAAAGTACGTTGTGGATGGAGAAAATCGAGAAGCAGATAGTATTCAGGTAATGCAAAAACCACAGTCCCTAAAAGTTTTCACCCAATTAGATCATTAGCTTTAGCAGAAAAGTAGCACCTCAAAATAGCAAATTTCCACTCAAACAATCATCTTCGAATGTTTGAGTGGAGTTGTTAAACCTACAAGTTGGTCTAACATTATTATGTAATATTTACTCACCACAAATGCACTTCACGTTCGAAAAGTTAAAAAATCATTATTATTCAATATGTTAACCAATGGCATGAATACTGAATAAGGTAATACTGGTAAGGTTGGTAAGACCGGTAAGATTGATAAGCTTTAAAAATAGATATTTAAGGTGAGAAATCCCAAGCACCTAATAACCTATATAAGCGCTTTAAGGAGTTGGAAATGTCAGAGACTAACAATGGCAACGGGGAACAACGAGAAGCAAATCGAGCACTTCTCAAAGCGGTCATCCAAATGTGTCGGTTAGGAGGCGATTTTTATAACCTCATAGGGCAAAGTATCAAGCATTATGCCGTCAAACAAGTGTGCTTTGATATGGCAAAGAGTTATTTCAATCAGATCCCTGCGCTGGTTGAAATTGGTAAAGAGCACTACAACTTACCTGAGCAGGAAACTATGACCTCCACTTCCATAGAAGATTATTATCAAAATATATTAAGTAAACAGATCACTCTAAGCCCACCAGACCTTGTACATCATTTAATTGAAGTTGAAGAGCAACACCTGGGCCAATTAAATGATGCGGTTAATGCCACCAGCGAACTTGAAGTCAAAGCTGCAATTGCCAACTTAGTCGCTCAAATTGTTGTCACTTATCAAAAATTGACAGAACTCACTTCGACGATCTCAGATAAAGAAGCGTAGTAAAGATGCAGGTATTCAACATGGAACTCATTGAAATAGACAAATTTTGGAACTTAATTCACGACAAATTAGAAGGCTGGTTGGAATCGGGCGTCAAACATTTACCTAATTTTGTTGTCGCCATTCTCCTTGCCATCTTGTTCGGTATTATCGCTAAATTTGTGGGCAGAGGCGTTCGGAATGTATTACGAAGAACCCTAGAATCAAAGCAAATTGCTGACTTGTTGGCGTCAATTATAAAAGCTTTAGTGCTTGTAGCAGGGTTATTTATAGCCTTAGATTTCCTTGGATTGACTGGCACGGTAACCTCTTTACTAGCGGGTGCGGGAATTGTCGGCTTGGCCCTAGGTTTTGCTTTCCAAGATATGGCTGAAAATCTCATAGCAGGGATTGCCATGGGTATCCGAAAACCTTTTCAGATTGGTGATGTAATAGAGGCAGACAAAGTGTTTGGCACGGTACAGACTATCAACCTGCGAAATACCTTAGTAGAAACCTTCTTTGGCCAGATTGAAGTAATACCGAACAAAATCCTATTTAGAAATATTCTAACCAACTATTCATCCACCGGTCGGCGGCGGATTGAGGTGCCTGTCGGAATCTCTTATGGGGACGATCCTGAACAAGCCGCTGAAAAGCTAGTAGAGGTGATTAATCAATGTGATTTCGTGATCAATAAGGAAGACACTGCTGTTTTTGCTGAAGGTTTTGGCGCCAGCAGTGTGGATTTATTGGTATGGTTCTGGATTAAATATCCTGGCCAGAAAGGGTTTATGCAGGCAAGGCACGAAGCCGTAGTAAAAATTAAAAAAGCGTTAGAAGACGCAGATATTTTGATCCCTTTCCCAATCAGAACACTCGATTTTGGTGCCAAAGGCGGTGAAAAATTAAATACCATGTTAAGCAGTGAACGTAGTAACAAGCTAAGTCATAACGCTAATAGCGACGCAGAGGCGAATTCTCAATCCACAAGCAATTCTAATCTAGAACCGGACTAATGTTTGATTCATTACCCGTTCCAATGGAGTAGGGATAATTAGGAAATATTACTATAGCCTAAAGACTTCCAGCTAATGAGAATTAGCTGGATTCGCCTTTCTCTCCAAACTTCGTGAAAAATGTTCCACCAACAGTTTTAATACATACAGCATAAAACCCTAAATACCCGGATGTTCATCCTTGAGGCGATTCACATAGGAAATAAACACTCTATCTCCTTGAATCAAGCCCGTAACGTCGTTAACCAAACCAAGATTCCTATTGGATAGTCTTTGATTTAGACTAATATTCAATATCGATTTATCAATTTTAAACGGATAATAGACAGATATTTGTACTTCACCTTTAAGATTCTCTATGCTGTTAACACTTCATAGGCAGTGAGCAATAGATGAAGGGAATTGAGAATACTAACTCATGAATAGGATTGACTTCCCCATGACGGTTAAAATGAAAGAACGCTCACTAAGGCCTGTTGATCTTTGCTGTACATATTTCACTCAGCAATACATCGGCAACCACATCATCGAAAATGCCAGTGAAACCATACTGGCATAATTCCTTGCTAACTTTTCATACCTCGTTGATAT